>JBBTFH010000257.1:0-17570 GCA_038041915.1 Myxococcota bacterium | reverse complement strand
GCCCCCGCGCGCCGCCGGCGACGAGGCCGAGCAGGGGCGCCGCTGGAAGGAGGTGCTCGCCGAGCACGCGGCCCTCTCGGCCTGGCTCTCCGGGATCAAGGACGAGCAGCGCGTCCGGGTGGAGCGAACCGGGTCGTGGTTCGCGATACGGGTCGGGCCGTTCCATGTCTGGCTGTCCTTCTGCGAGCGGCTGCTGCGAGCCGGGATCGAGCCGCGGGATCGCTCCAATGCCCTCTGGACGCTCGGCAACGTCGCCCACAGCGCCGGCCAGCTCGACCGCGCGTTGGAGGCCGCGCGCGACAAGGTCGAGGTCGACCGCGCGCTCGGCGATGAGCGCGGGGCGGCTCTGGCCGCCGGCCTGATCGCCGACATCCTCATGGCCCGTGGCGAGCTCGACGAAGCCCTGCGCATCTGCCGCGAGGAGGAGCTCCCCGTCTACGAGCGACTCGGCGACGTGCGCGAGCGCCTCGTGGCCCAGGCGAACATCGCCCTGCTGCTCCTGCGCCGCGCTCGCCGCGGCGACCGCGAAGAGGCCTCCGGCCTGCTCGCCGGGGCGCGCGCGGCGGCCGAGAGGATGCGCCTGCCGGAGGCGCGGCAGATCCAGAGCATCCAGGAGAAGTTCGGCCTCGTTTGACGAGCCCAAACAGGTCCGCGTGCCAGTGATGCTCGTCCCTGTATAGTCAAGTATTAACTTGACACTCCACGGTCCATGGATAATGGATTTGGGTTGTGAAGCCGCAGGATCTGCTCGTCGCCTTGCACTTCGCCTCGCGGCAGGAGCCGCGCGGGCCGGTCACCTACGCCGACCTCGGCCGAGCCCTGGGAATCAGTCACGGCGAGGCCCACAACGCTCATCGGCGAGCAGCTCTCGCGGGACTCGTTCGCAGTCCGACCAGCAGCGACGTCCATCGAGCGGCGCTGTACGAGTTCCTCGTCCACGGAGTCCGCTACGTCTTCCCGCCCGTGAGGGGCGCGCCAGGCCGGGGACTGCCCACGGCGCACTCGGCACCGGCGCTGGCCCAGGAACTCGCGGGTGACAACCTGCCCATCGTCTGGCCCTGGGCGCGCGGCGAGGTGTACGGCGAAACGCTCAAGCCCATCTACAGGTCGGTGCCCGAGGCGGCATCGAAGGATGCGCGGCTCTATCAGGCCCTGGCTCTCGTCGACGCGCTGCGCGTCGGCCGTGCCCGCGAGCGCAGCCTAGCGTGCGACCACCTCCGCAAGCTGCTGCGACTGCCCGAGCCGAAGCACTCGCCCGAAGGCGCAACCGATGAGCCGTAACCTGGCAATGGTCTCGGCGGTCGCTCGCCAACTCGGCGCCCTCCGAGAAGAGGTCGTCTTCCTTGGAGGCGCGACGCTCGACTTCCACGTGACCGACCCGGTCGTCAAAGCCAAGGGGCTTCGTCCGACCACCGACGTCGACGTCATCGTCGACATCACGTCGCAGGCCGAGTACCACCGCGTGCTGCGGACGAAGCTGATCGCCGCCCGCTTCTCGGAGAACACCAGCGACGGCGTGATCTGTCGGTGGGACGGTCCGGCCGGCATCAAGGTGGATGTGATGCCGACCGACTCGACGGTGCTGGGCTTCTCGAATCGCTGGTACCTTCCGGCAATGCACCACGACGCCCGCCATGATCTCGACGGCATGAGCCTGCGCGTGATCTCCGCGCCGTATTTCCTGGCCACCAAGCTCGATGCGTTTCGGACACGCGGTCACGGCGACTACATGGCCAGCCACGATCTCGAGGACCTCGTGACCGTCCTCGACGGTCGACCTGCCATCGTATCCGAAGTCGCTGCCTCGCCCGAGGACTTGCGCGACTACCTCGCCCGGGAGGTCACGCGCCTCCTCGACGTCGGAGCTGAGAACGCCACCGATGCGGACGAGTCCGACCGCGGCCTGTTCCTCGACGCACTTCCGGGCCATCTCCAGGGCGACAGCGATCGACAGCAGTTCGTCCTGGAGCGATTGGAGAGGATTCGCACCAGGGGCGGGGTTGGGGCGGGGTCGCGGGTCTCCGCCATTCCCACCACTTTGGCGCCCGTGACTTTGCCTCCGCCTGCGGGTAGGCTTCTCGCCGTGGACGAGACGGAAAGCGCTCGGTTTTCGTCGGATATCCTGCGCTGGCGCGAAGGACTGCCGCGCGATCTCGAGACGCTGCGCGAGGTTCTGCTCGACCGGCGACCGCCGCCGGCCGCCAAGCGCCTGGTGGTCGGCGCCATGGCCTACCGACTGCGGACGATGGATCTCATCCCCGACCACTTCCCCGACGTCGGGCTGGTCGACGACTGCTGCGTGATGCGCGTCGCCGCCGATCTCTTCCTGCGCCACAAGATCGAAAACCTGCCGCTCTCGACGCTCCAGAAGGTCGGCCGCCTGGCCAGCGACGTCGAGAGGGTGCAGGCGCTGCTCGGGCCCGCCGCTTACAAGGCGCTCGAAGACTTCGTGACGCGGCTGGCCGAGGAGCCGTTCCGCGGACACGCGCCCGTGACCGTGCTCGACGACGAGGTCGTGCGCGGCCAGTTCATGCGTGAGGTCGCCGACTCGCTGCGCGACTACAAGGCGCCTCCCGTGGCCGATCCCGCGCGCCTCGGCGCATCCGCGCGCGGCTACATGCTCGCCAAGCTCGGCGTCGCGTAACGCGCACCGACGATGCCGCCTTGCCCGGCCGCGGCGCCCCGTGATAGCGCTGCTGCCCGATGGTCGTCGTCGAGAGCCACTGTCAGCGACACATCGTCGGGCGCCTCGACCGCGGGGCGGACCTCGTGCCCGCGTTGCTCGCCATCTGCCGCGAGCGCGGCGTGCGCTCGGGCGAAGTTCGCGCGCTCGGCGCGCTGTCCGAGGTCGAGGTCTGCGAGTACGACCAGGGCACGCGCGCCTACCGCCCGTCGCGGCACTTCACCTGCACGCTCGAGATCCTGAGCCTGGTCGGCAACGTGTCCGAAAAGGACGGCGCGCTCTTCCTGCACGCGCACATCACCGTCTCGCGCGAGCGCGATAATGGCATCGAGGTACTGGGCGGGCACCTGCTGTCCGCGCGCGTCTTCGGCTGCGAGTTCGTCGTCGACGCCTGGGACGATTTGCTCTTGCGCCGCGTCCACGACGAGGCGACCGGGCTCGCGCTCTGGCAGGACGGCTTGCAGGCGCCCACGGCGGCGGCGGCGGCGCCCGTGCCCGCGCACGCTCCCGCGCCCGTCGTTCCCGCGGTCGACGAATCCCTCCTCGTCCCGGAGGTCGGCGACTTGCTCGAGCACCCCACGTTCGGGCGCTGCGCCGTCGAACAGATCGAGGAGAGCGGTGAGTTCGCGAGCGTCCGCCTGCGCAGCGGCAGGCTCATCCGCTTGAGCCTCGAGGTCCTCGACCTGACCCTGGCCGGTCGAGAAGCAGCAGGCCAAGCCGTTTACCAGGCGCGAATCCGCCGCTGAGCCGGCCGGGCTCCACCCCCGCCCCCGCGGGTGCAACTTGTTGCTGATTCGTGCAAGTTTTGCGGCGTGATCGACCGGCCGAACGTCACATAAGTAACTGACATAACTATATTTTCTTTGCGGTCGAGGCCGGCACGAAACATGCTCTCTTCTCCCCTGGCCGTGAGAAGCAGCGAAACAGGCAGCACGCTGGTCATCGCGATCCTGGGCCTCGTGGCCGTCCTCTCCGTCGCCGGCCTTGCCGTCATCTCGGTGCGCATCGAGTCGCAGGTCCTCGCCCACGACGCCCACGCACGCATCGCCCATTACGCGGCTGAAGCCGGCCTCGAGGCGGGGGTCGACAGCTTGGCGCGGCGCTGCGTGCGGAACGACCTTTTCACGGGCCTCATCCGCACCGCGCTGCCCAAGGAGTGGGGGCACAAGGCCGGGGCAGACACGGCCGCGGGGGAGTCGAGCAGCGAGCCGTTCTTCGCGGAGGACGGCAACGTGACGGCGCTTCCCGCCGCTCAGGAGGCGACCGCCGAGGGCAACCTGCTCTGCGTGTGGAACGCCGCGGCGGATAGCTACGCCTGCACGGGCAACGAGGGGACGGCCGACACCGAGATCGACAACGACGCCTGGTACGAGGTCACGTACGAGAACAACGCCGACGACGTCGGCGGTCTCGTGTCCGACACCGACGGCACCATGATCATCCGGTCGGTCGGCCACGCGGCCGACCTGTCCGAGTCGATGATCTTGGCTGCCTACCACGCCGACACCTGCTTGGCCGCGAACGCCGGCGAGTACGCGATGGAAGGCGGCTCCGACCGCGGCGCCATCGACGTGACCGTCTCCGAGTAGCGATGCGTGGACGCGTACAACCGGCGGTGGCGGCGGGGCTGGTGGCGCTGGCCTTCGCGCTCGGCCTGCTCTCGTCGCTCGAGACGCACGGCTCGCACGCCGCGCGCTGCAACGACGCCGCTGTCGGCCTGGTGACGTACACCGACGGCGGCAGCGGCTGCGCCGCCGGCCAACTCTGCACGATGACGACCGGCAACGTGATCACGAACGGCACCGCTCCGGGCGGCGACATCCGCCTGACCGGCGCGGCCGGCGCCAGCGCGCAGTCCTTCCGCACGCCCATGCCCGTCGACCTGGGGCCGATCAACGCGGCCGATCGCGGCGGCCACGTGAACGCGATCGCCGCGGGCGACTTCGACGAGGACGGCTGGGTCGATCTCGTCGGCACGATCGACGGCAGCGACCAAAACCCGACGACCAACCGGACGTACGTCGTGTTCATCCAGAACAGGACCTTCGAAACCGTCGGCGCAGTGACGGACTGGACGGACATCACGCAGTGGGCGGTCCCACGCTTCCGCGCTTGCACCGACGAGTTCGTGCGGCTCAACCCCGCACGACCTGCCGGCGTGTGTAACCCCGCGGGCGACGGCGCGGACGGCAACGGCACCGACGAAGGCTACTTGAACGGCGTGGGCTACCCGGCGCCGCAGGGCATCGTACTCGACATTCCCGAGGGCAGCCCGAAGGCGATCGTGGCCGGTCGGTTCGACCGCGCCGACACCAAGCTCGACGTACTGGTCGTCAGCCCGCCGGTCTGCGCGACCATGGTTCCGGCCTGCCTCTATAACCTCAATAACTGCTTCTTGCGCCTCTACCGCGGCAACGGAGACGGCACGTTCACGCTGCAGCAGGTCCTGCCGCAGGTCGGCCTCACCGGCGTCGACTACGGCGAGTTCGACTGGACCGCCAACAACATGGTCGTCACCGACTGGGACGCCGACGGCGACGACGACATCGTGCTGCAGGTGCACAACAACCTCGTCAACCCCCCGGACGCGGTCAACGGGCCGAGCGCGCCGGTGCTGCTGCGCAACGACACGGCCGGCGTCTCCTCGACCGTGACGTTCTCGCTACAGACGCTCTCGGGACTGACCTCGGTCGCGGGCGCAGCTTGCGGCGGGCCGGCCGACGACCGGATCTGCAAACGCGGCGCGACGACCGTGGCCGTGGCCGATCTCGAGAGCGACGGCTTCAAGGACGTCATCGTCGGAACGCTCGGCGGCGCCGGGCTGACCGTGCGGCGGCAGACGGCCGCGGGCGTGTGGCAACCCGTCGAGACGATCACGTTCGCCGAGGGCGCCGCGAGCTTCGTCCTCGCCGGCGATTTCGACGGCGGCAAGGCCGATCTGCTGGTAGGCACCGACAACTGGAACTTCGCGGCCGGCAACGTCGCCGGCTGCGACGTCTCGCGCGACACGGCGGCCGGCGGGTGCGCCGACACCACCGGCCCCGGCGGCCTCGAGACCGGCACCGGCGGCCTCACGCGGTTTTTCTCGAGCAAGACCGCGCTCGGCTCCGAGGTCGGATGGACGCTCGGCGGCGGCGTCTGGTCGGCCGGGCACACCGAAGACGTCACCTGCCACGAGGAGGGCACGCCCTACGCCACGCCGCCTACGACCAACCTGGGCCTTGTCTGCGCGACCGTCGCCGATGTCGCGCACGCCGCGTCGCGCGAGGGCGTTTCTCCCGGCACGGCCGGCGTCATCTACGACTGGGACACCGCCGCGCTGCTCAACTACGACCACGACTACGACTGCGGCGGCAGCCTCCAGGTGCGCAACCCCGGCTACAGCCCGAACCGCTGGACCACGGGCGGAACCTGCGCCGCGGACGCCGAGCCCAATCCCCAGGAGTCGCTCGACGTCGTGGTGGCCGACGGCAATGACTCGCGGCGCCTTTACGTGCTTCCGTACCGCAAGGTGACGGGCCCGCCCAGCTATCCGGCGTGCGAGGTCGTGGGCGGCGTCGAGACCAACTGGACGCGCTGGTCGACAGTGACCAACCCGGCCGCGGACAAGGCGGTCGTCTCGGCCTGCGTCACGCTGACCGGCGTCACGACACCGGGCGATTCGGACATCGACATCGAGCTCTCCAACGACGGCGGCAGGACTGGCGTGTTCGTCGAGTCGACGATGGCCTGCCCGGCCGCGCTCGGCGGCGGAAGCTGCTACTGCGCCTCTTTCCCGGCGCGCGACTGGCGGCTCGCGTGGCGCGCGCGCCTGTGCCCGACCAGCGCGCTCTCCAACACGCCGACGATCTCGACCGCCGAGCTGCGCTACTACACCGCGGCGCAGGCGTGGGATCTGCGCGGCGGCGTGACGGTCGAGCAGGCGCGCAAGTACGTGGCCATGAACTGGGCGCCGGGCAACGCCGGACGCCTGCGCGCCTACCACGTCGAGCCGGGCGCGACGGTCGACACGCCCGTGTTCGTCGTGACCGACGAGAATCCGCCGCCGGTCATTCCCAGCGTGATCGTCCAGCCGCTCCCGGCCGATGGCTCGCGCTCAATCTTCACGCTCGTGTGCAGCGACGCCACGTGCGCGAGCGACGGCACCTGCGCGACCGGCGGGGCCGGCGTCTGGACGATGCTCGCGTTCGGCGCGGGAAGCGCCGGCGACGCGCGGCTCCAGCGGCTGCTCGGCATCCCGCCGGCGACCTGCGGGCTGGCCGCGGGCGCCGCCGAGGCCACGACGATCATCGCCTGGGCGCGCAGCGCGCGGTTCACCGGCGAGGTCGGCCCTGCCGGCTCGTCGCGCCTCGGCGGCTTCTACCGCTCGACGCCGGCCGTGCTGTCGGCGGCCCCCGAGGCCCGCTGGCGCGACGCCGCGACCACCGCCGCGACCGAGAGGACCGCCATCGACACGTTCGTCAACGCGCTCGAGCTGCGCCCGAACCTGGTCATCGCCGGCGCGCGCGACGGGATGGTCCACGCCTTCTTGACCGTTCCGACCAGCGACACGAACGCCGACAACGGCAAGGAGGCGTGGGCCTTCGTGCCGCCGGCCGTGGCCGCGACGCTGCGCGCGGAATCGACCGACGGCGGCGTCGCCTGGGCGACGGATACCTGGGTCGACGGTCCGCCGCGCCTCTACGACTACTACGACACCTCGCAGGACGATCTGGTCGCGCCCGCCGGCTCGTACCGCACGGCCCTGGTGATGGGGCAGGGCTCGGGCGGGACCTCCTACTTCGCGCTCGACATCACCGACACGGTGACGACCACGGGCGGGTTCCGCTGCGCCGGAGACGCCGACGGGTGGTGCGCGACCGGCTGCATCGCGCCGTGGGCGAATTGCGGCCTGCGCGTGCTTTGGAACGTCGACCACGGGTCGTCGCCGACGACGCGCGCCGGCCAGGCGATCTCGCAGCCGGCGTTCGTGCGCGTGAACCCCACCGCCGCCGGCCCCGAAACGTCGACGAATTTCTACCGCGTCGTGTTCGGCTCAGGCACGCCGCGCACCGCGGAGGTCGACGCCGGCGATTCACTCTACATGCTGAGCCTGCAAACCGGCGCGCCGATCGCGGGCTGGTCGACCGCCGGCGTGCCGAGTTGGGAGATCACCTCGACGGGAAGCACGCCGCCTCCGCTGCGTTTCCAGGCGATGCCCACGCCCGTCGACGTACGCACGGCCGGAGGTGTCTACACCGACACCGGCGACGGCTCGCACGACTTCATCGTCGTCGGCGATACCTACAAGTACCTGTGGAAGGTTTCGGTCGACGGCACCACCGCGACGGGCGCGGCGTTCGGCTCGGCGACTGCCTGCGGCGGTGGCCAATGCCGCTACCTGACCGACGTCGGCCAGCCGATGGGGGCGCCCGCGGCTGTTGTCGCCGGCACGCTGGTCGGCGACCCCGCCGGCGACGTCCCGGCTGCGTGTGCCGGCGGCTGCGCGGGCGGCTGCTGCGACTGGTTCGTGCTCGGCACCGGCGGCATCGAGTCGACGTCGCACACCGACACGTTCAAGATCGTCGGCGTCTACGAGAACGGCACGACCAACTTCACGAACACGCTCGCGGCCGTGGGCGACAAGGTCTTCACCAACGTCGTGGTGGCCGGTGACAGGTGCCTGGTCGCAACCTCCAGAGACGACTTCCTGAATGCGACCGGCGGCTGCGCCGCCGGCACGCAGGCGACGAGCTCACTCCTCGAGTTCTCCTGCTTGGGCACCGGTGCAACGACGAGCACGATCGCGATGTCGGGCTCCGTCAAGGCCTCGCTCTTCACCCGCGCCGGCGTACTCGCCTTCTCCACCAGCCACGGCGACGTGAAGACCTTTGGCACCGGCACGGGAGATCTCACTCCGAACGCGAGCGCCCCGGTGCCCATGGCGAAGCTGTGGTGGCGCGAGATCTGGTAGCTCAGAGCCGCGCGAGGATCGTCAGCAGCACTCCCGGGAAGAGCCCCATGTGCAGGACGGCGGCGGCGGCGATGCTGAGCGCAAAGACGGCGGCGCCGGGCGCGGCGGCGGGCGCCGCGGCGGCTTCGGCGGGCTCGCGCAGGTACATCGCGACGACGACGCGCAGGTAGTACGCGATCGCGACGACGCTGGTCAGCACGCCGGCGAGCACGAGCCAGGCGAGCTGTCGGTGCTCGAGCGCGGCCTGGAAGAGCAGGAGTTTTCCGAAGAAGCCGGCGGTGGGCGGGATGCCGCCGAGGCTCAGCAGAAAGATCGTCATGGCGAGCGCGAAGATCGGGCGGCGCGCGCCCAGGCCGGCGAAGTCGCCCATCGTGGCTGCATCAGCCCGTCCGACGGGACGTGTCGCGCCCAGCGCCGCGCACATCCCGAACGCGCCGATCGTCGTGAACGTATACGCCGCCAGATAGAAGATCACGGCGGTTCGGCCGGCGTCGCCACCGACGCCGCTCGCGACCACGCCGATGAGTACGTAGCCGGCGTGTGCCACCGACGACCACGCGAGCATACGCTTGACGCTCTCCTGGCGCAGCGCGGCGACGTTGCCGACGATCATCGTCAGCGCCGAGAGCACCGCCAGCACCGAGGCCCAGCCCGAGCGGCCAAAGACCAGTTCGGGACGCGCGAAGATGGCGCCGAAGACGCGTAGCGCCACGGCAAAGCCCGCCGCCTTGACCGCCGCCGCCATGAACGCGGTCACCGGCGTCGGCGCGCCCTCGTAGACGTCGGGCACCCACATGTGGAAGGGCACCGCCGCGACCTTGAAGGCAAACGCGATCGTGACCAGCAACATGCCGGCGACGTAGATAGGCGAGGCGCCGCGCGCGGCCGCCTCGGCGATGGCGGAAAGGTTGGTCGTGCCGGTCGCGCCATAGAGGAGCGCGATGCCGTAGAGCAGGAACGCCGAGGCGAAGGCGCCGAGGAGAAAGTACTTGAGCGCCGCTTCGGCCGGGCGCGGTCCGCGCCCCATGGCGCAAAGGACGTAGATGGGCAGCGACATGGTCTCGATGCCGAGGAAGACCATCACGAGGTCGCCGGCGTGCGCGAGCATCATCATGCCGCTGACGGCGAAGAGCACCAGCGCGGGGGCCTCGCCGGGGGCTTCGCCTTGCAGCAGGAGGCAGAGCGCGGCGGCGACGATGAAGATGAGATCGAACAGCAGCGCGAAACGATCGACGGTGAGCATGCCGCCAAACAGCGCGCGCGGCGATCCGGCGCCGGCCCACGCGAAGGCGGCGGCGGCCGCGGCGGCGGCGAGGCCGAGTAGCGCGACATACGCCATCCAGCCGCGCCTCGGTCCGCGCGCGACCGCGTCGAGCAGAAGGATGACGATGCCCCAGCCGGCGGTGAGAACGATCGGGAGCGCGCCTACGAGACCGTGCGTCACGGCGTGTTCCCCACGCGATCCTCACCGGCTTTGTCGCGGCCGATGACGATCGGCGCGTCGCCCGGCCCGAGGCGCAGACTCGCCTCGTACTTCGTGTGAAACTCGCCGAGCCAGCGCTGCGCGGCCGGCTCGATGCGGCGCAGGATCGGCGTCGGGTAGATTCCCATCACGAAGATCAGCGCGAGAATCGGCAGGAATACCGCGCGCTCGCGCGTCGAGAGATCGGGCAGGCCGCGGTTCTTCGGGTTCGAGACCGGGCCGAGCATCGTCTTCTGGTACATCACCAGCAGGTACCAGGCGCCGAGGACGACGCCGCCGGCGGCGAGGGCCGCGTAAAGCTTCGGGTGGCCGAGCAGCAACCGCGGGGCCTCGAACGTGCCGAGCAGGATCAAGAACTCGCCGACGAAGCCGGCCAGGCCCGGCAGCCCCGCGCTCGCGAGCGTCGCGATCAGCAGGAACGCGCCGAACACGGGCATCTCGCGGAACAGCCCGCCCAGCTGCGAGATCTCGCGCGTGTGGCGGCGCTCGTAGATGACGCCGACGGCCAGAAAGAGCGCGCCGGTCGAAAGGCCGTGCGTGAGCATCTGGAAAACGGCGCCCTCGAGGCCGCGCACGGTGAGCGCGCCAAGGCCGAGCACGACGAAGCCGAGGTGGCTCACGCTCGAGTAGGCGACCAGGCGCTTGAGGTCGCGCTGATCGAGGGCGACGAGCGCGCCGTAGAGAATCCCGACGACGGCGAGCGCGCCGAGATAAGGCCCGCACTCGACGGCGGCGCGCGGGAAGAGCGGCAGCGCAAAGCGCATGAGGCCGTAGGTGCCGAGCTTGAGCAGCACGCCCGCGAGGATGACCGAGCCGGCGGTGGGCGCCTGCACGTGCGCGTCGGGCAGCCAGGTGTGCAGCGGGAACATCGGCACCTTGATGGCAAAAGCGAGCGCGAAGGCGAGGAAGCACAGCAACTGCGCGCGCGGCGGCAGCACCAGCGCCTGGAACGCGGCCAGTTCGAACGACCGCTCGCCGGTGACGCGGAGGTGCGCGATGTGCAGGTACAGGATCGCGATCAGCATCAGCACCGAGCCGACCATCGTGTAGAGCACGAACTTGATGGCCGCGTACTCGCGCCGCTCGCCGCCCCAGATGCCGATGAGCAGGTACATCGGCACGAGCATGACCTCCCAGAAAACGAAGAAGAGAAAAAGGTCGAGCGCGACAAACGCGCCGAGCATGCCCGTTTCGAGGACCAGCATCGCAATCACGAACTCTTTGACCTTGCGGTCGATTGCGCGCTCGGCGGAGAGCAGGCAGATGGGCACGAGCAGCGTGGTCAAGAGCACGAGGAAGAGCGAGAGCCCGTCGACACCGACGTGGTAGGCGATGCCGAAGTTGCGAATCCACGGCGCGGACGCCTCCAACTGCATCGCGCCCGACACGGCGTCGAAGGCCGCCGGCAGCGCGAGCGAGACCGCGAAGGTCGCGAGTGACACGCAAAGGCCGTAGCGGCGCGCGAGGCGCGGATCGTCGCCCGGTAGGAGCAGACCCAGCAGCGCGGCCGCGAGCGGGAGGAAGACGGTGACGGTGAGCAGCACCTATGCCCCTCCGAGCGCGAGATAGACGATCACCGCCGCGCCGGCGGCCATGAGCGCGGCGTAGCGCTGGACGTCGCCGTTCTGCAGGCGGCGCGCGATCCAGCCCAGCCCGCTCGCGATCTGCGGACCGGCGTGTACTCCGAGACCATCGATCAGGCGCCGGTCCATCACCTCGTGCAGCACGAAGGCCAGGCCCTTGAGCGGGCGCACCAGCAGGAAGTCGTAGATCTCGTCGACGCGATACTTGTGGAGCACCGCCGAGTAGAGGCGCGGGAAGGTCGCCGAGAAGTGGCGCGCCGCCGGCTTCGCACCCCCCCAGTAGAGGCGCGCGGCGACGAACACGCCGACGACGGTGGCGAAGACCGACGCGCCACCGACGATCGGATCGAAGTGGAGCCTGGGCAGGCCGGCGACCGCGGCGAGTGCCGCCAGGACGACCAGCGGGATGGTCATCGACGGCGGCGACTCGTGCAGGTGCGCCTGCACGTGGGCATCGGCGCGGCACTCGCCGGTGAAGACGAGGCAGTAGAGGCGGGTCATGTAGAACGCGGTGCACGCGGCGGCGAGCAGGCCCGCGGCAAAGAGCGCGGGGTGCGCATGGAGCGCGGCGGCGAGGATCTCGTCCTTCGAGAAGAAGCCCGACAGCGGCGGCACACCGGCGATGGCGGCGGTCGCGACGAGGAACGTCGCGTGCGTGAGCGGCAGCTTTTTCCGCAGACCGCCCATGTCGGCGACGTCCTGCCGCCCGCCCATCGCGTGGATGACCGAGCCGGCGCCCAGGAACAAGCAGGCCTTGAAGAAGGCGTGCGTGACCAGGTGGAAGAGGCCGGCCTCGGCCTCGCCGGCGCCGACGCCGAGGAACATGAAGCCGAGCTGCGAAATGGTCGAGTACGCGAGCACGCGCTTGATGTCGGTCTGCGCGAAGCCGATGGTCGCGGCATAGAGCGCGGTTGCGGCGCCGCAGGCGGCGACGGCGAAGAGCACGGCGGGGGCGAGCGCGTAGAGGAAGCCCAGGCGCGCGACCATGTAGACGCCGGCGGTGACCATCGTTGCGGCGTGGATGAGCGCGGAGACCGGCGTCGGTCCGGCCATCGCGTCGGGCAGCCAGACGTAGAGCGGGAGCTGCGCCGACTTGCCGGTCGCGCCGACGAACAGCAGCGCGGCGGCCCAGGTCGCGGCCGAGAAGCCGCCGAGCCACGGTGCGCCGAGCGCGTCGACGTTCGCCCGCAGGCCGGCGAAGTCGAGCGCGCCGGTGAAGGTCCAGAGCACGAAGATGCCGAGGAGGAACCCGGCGTCGCCGACGCGGTTGACCAGGAACGCCTTGCGCCCGGCGTCGGCGTTCTCCTGCTTGTGAAACCAGAAGCCGATGAGCAGGTACGAGCAGGCGCCGACGCCCTCCCAGCCGACGAACATCAGCGGCAGGCTGTCGGCGAGCACGAGCACCAGCATCGAGCCGGTGAAGAGGTTCAAGTAGCCGAAGTAGCGCGCATACGACGGGTCGTCGTGCATGTAGCCCGTCGAGTAGACGTGGATGAGGAAGCCGACGCCGGTGATGACCAGCGCGAGCGTGCCGGAGAGGTGATCGAAGAGGAACGCGGCGCCGACGCGGAGGTCGCCCGCGGCGATCCACGTGAAGGCGTCCTCGCGCAGCTCGCCGCCGTGGCGGATCGCGACGAAGGCGGAGATCGAAAACAAAAATGCGGAGAGCACCGAGCCGCAGGCGACGACGTGCACGGTCGTGCGGCGAAGCGCGCGCGCGCCGACCAGGCAAATCGCGGCGCCGAGCAGCGGGGCGAGCGGAATGAGGTGCAGGCGCGTCATTCGTCCCGGAGCAGGTTCGCGTCGTCGGCGTTGGCGGTGCGGCGCGTGCGGAAGAGGGCGACGATGATGGCCAGACCGATGGCGGCCTCGGCGGCGGCGACCGCGACGACCAGGAACGCGAGGCCGTGGCCACCGACATCGCCGTGATGGCGCGCGAACGCGATCAGCGTGAGGCTCCCGCCCGAGAGCATGAGCTCTATCGACATGAGGATCATGAGCACGTTGCGGCGCACGATCACGCCCGCCGCGCCGATCGCGAAGAGCAGCGCGGCGACGACGAGAAAGTGCCCGGTCGGAATCACGACTCACTCGAAGTCAGGCGCGCGATCACGACGGCGCCGACCACCGCGACCAGCAGCACGATCGAAACCGCCTCGAAGGGAAAAATGTATTCGTGCAAAAGGAGGTTCCCGATGGCGCGCACGGTACCGAAGCCCTCCTTTGCTGGCGCCGGATCGCCGGCCCTACCGACCGCGGCCGCGAGGCGCCACGCCAGCACACCGACGGCGGCGAGCCCGACCAGCTTGGTGCCGGGCGCGCGCAGAAGGCCTATTTCCTCGAGCTCGGGGCGGTCGAGCATCATGATCACGAACACGAACAGCACCATGATCGCGCCGGCGTAGACGAGGATCTGAATGGCGGCCAGGAAGTGCGCTTCGAGCAGCGCGTAGAGCCCCGCGAGCGCGAAGAAGGTGGCGATGAGCCAGAGCGCGCCGATGAGCGGGTTGCGCCGCGTCACGGTGAGCAGCGCGCCGGCGACGGTCAGCGCGGACAGCGCGTAGAACGCGACGAGCGACCCACTCACGTCACGCCGCCGTGCGGATCTTGGCCGCGAACTCGGGGCGGTACTTGGTGAGGAACGCCATCATCGGCCAGGCGGCGGCGTCGCCGAGCGGGCAGATGGTGTTGCCGGCGATGTTGCAGGCGACCGACTCGCAGAGATCAACGTCGCCGGGGCGGCCGTTGCCTTCGGCCATGCGCGTGGTGATGCGCGCGAGCCAGTCGGTCCCCTCGCGGCAAGGAGTGCACTGGCCGCACGACTCGTGCGCGTAGAAGCGCATGATGCGCGCGCACACCGCGACCATGTCGGTGGTCTCGTCGAACACGATGACGCCGCCCGACCCGCCCATCGTGCGCAGCGGACGCCCGCCGAAGTGGAAGATCTCGCCGGGCTTGGACTCGACCGGCCGGATCTTCTCGGAGGTCATGAGCGTGTCGAAGTCGACGGCGACGTCGCACTCCTCGGCAGTGAGAATAGGCATCGACGAGCCGCCGGGGATGCAGCCCTTGAGCTTGCGTCCGCCGCGCACGCCGCCGCAGTGTTTTTCGATCACCTCGAGCAAGCTCACGCCCATCGGCAGCTCGTAGATGCCGGGCTTGTCGACGTGTCCCGAGACGCAGAGGAGGCGCAGCCCGCCGTTCTTGGGCACGCCGAGCGCGGCGAAGGCGTCACCGCCGTGCGTGGCGATCCACGGCACGTTCATGAGCGTCTCGACGTTGTTGACGATCGTCGGCTGGCCGAACAGGCCCTTTACAGCCGGGAACGGGGGCTTCAGCCGCGGCCAGCCGCGCTTGCCTTCGAGCGAGTTCAAGAGCGCCGTCTCCTCGCCGCAGATGTACGCGCCGGCGCCGCGGTGGACGACGAACTCGCACGAGAACTCGCTGCCCAGGATGCGCACTCCGAGGTAGCCCTTCGCGTAGGCCTCCTCGACGGCGCGCGCGAAGATGCTGTGCTCGCGCACGAACTCGCCACGGATGTAGATGAAGATGTGCGACGCGCGAATGGCGTAGGCGGCGATGAGCGCGCCCTCGATCAGCAGGTGCGGGTCCCACGCGAGCAGCGCGCGATCCTTGAACGTGCCCGGCTCGCCCTCGTCGGCGTTGATGACCAGGTAGGAGGACTTGGCCTCCTTCGGGATGAAGGTCCACTTGAGGCCGGTCGAGAATCCGGCGCCGCCGCGACCGCGCAAGCTCGACTTCTTGACCTCGTCGATGATGGCGCCGCGATCCGTCGCCAACGCCTTGCGCAGCGCCGCGTAGCCGCCGAGGCGCTCGTACTCGACGATGCTCTTCGCCGCCTCGTTGCCGAAGTTTTGCGTGACGATTTTCGTCGCGATGTCAGCCACGGCGCCCAAGCTCCCCGAGCAGCGCCTCGAGCCGCTGCACGTTCATCTGCTCGTGATAATCGTCGTTCACCTGCACGCACACGGCCGTGCCGCAGGAGGCGAGGCACTCGACTTCGGAGACGGTGAAGGTCTCGGGCGCGACCGAAGCCGCCGCCTGGGCGACGCGCAGGCAGTCGTAGCCGCCGTCGAGCATGCAGGAGACGTTCGTACACACCTGCACGTGGTACGTGCCGACGGGACGCTTGTTGTACATGGTGTAGAAGGTCGCCACGCCGTAGACGTGCGCCGGGGAAAGGCCGAGCTCGCTTGCGACCGCTTCGATCGCCTCGTCCGAGACGTGCCCGAACTCCGCTTGCGCCAGGTGCAGCGCCGGCAGCGTGGCCGCCATCGCGCTCGGATAGCGCGCGACCGTCTCGCGCAGCTTCTGCTTGGCCTCCGTCGAGAACACGAGCGGCATTTCGCCGCCGGAAACCTATGGTTACGCCTCGCGGCTGTCAAGGATGCGGCCGGCCGTGGCGTTTGCGGCGCGTTTGACGCTTCCCGCGCGCGCGGCGAAGATGCGTCCATGCGTCACCACCACGCGGCGCCCGCGGTCTTCTGGCTCGGCTGCGCGTGCGGCGACGCCGGCTTCACCGACGAGGGCGAAGCGGAGGCGGAGTCGGAGCGCGAGCCGGACGGCGGCGCGCTGCTGGCCGGCCCCGACATGGAGGGTATCGATCCGATCACGTTCGACGCCGGACCGTGCGTCGCGACCGATGTCGTCGCCGAGAACGTGGTCCTGCCGGTCGACATCATCTGGATCGTCGACTCGTCCGGCAGCATGGACTTCGAGAACGACGTCGTGCAGAACAACCTGAACGCCTTCTCCACGGCCATCGCCGGCAGCGGCGTCGACTACCGCGTCGTGCTCATCGGCAGCAAGGAGTCCATGTGCGTGCCGCCCCCGCTCGGCGGCGCCGGCTGTTCCGACGGTCCGAGCTTCATGTCGTCGTGGTCACCGACGACGACAGCGACATGAGCGCGTCGACCTTCATGTCGACGCTCGCGACGCTTACCGAGCCGGGCTTCCCAGAGACGGACGTTCAACCGTACGGTTTCGTGTACCACGCGATCGCCGCCGAGGCGGACCCGTGGAACTTCGCCTCTCCCTGCTTCATCCGTGCCGCCGCCATCGGCGAGGTCCACATTGCCCTGCAGGAGCTGACCGGCGGCGTCTTCCAGTCGATTTGCGTCGACGATTGGAGCTCCGTGTTCGATGCGCTCTCGGCGGCCGTCGTCGCCGGCACGCAGCTCCCGTGCGTCTACGAGATCCCGCCGCCGCCCGAAGGCATGACGCTCGACCCGAACACCGTGAACCTCCGTTACACGCCCGCCGGCGGCGACGAGACGACGATTCCGCGCGTCGACTCGGCCGACGACTGCCTTGCTACCGACGGCTGGTACTACGACGATCCCGAAAATCCCACGCAGGTGGTCGC
Source organism: Myxococcota bacterium (assembly GCA_038041915.1). GTDB lineage: Bacteria > Myxococcota_A > Polyangia > JBBTFH01 > JBBTFH01 > JBBTFH01. Next base: position 482 of record JBBTFH010000257.1, on the reverse strand, counting down.
CTGCCCCGCCACCTGCGAGACCTTCGAGTCCGCCGGCGAGGGCAGCGTCAACCTCGCGTTCGGCTGCGAGACCATCATCCAATAGTGCCTCCCACGCGGCAGCGTCCCTGCGGACGGGGTGAGGCACCGCGTCCCTGCGGACGGGGTGAGGCACCACGTCCCTGCGGACGGGGTGAGGCACCACGTCCCTGCGGACGGGGTGAGGCACCCTCGATCCGCGAAGACGCCACCGGCGTGACGATCGACGTGATCGTCGCCCCGCGCGCGTCACGCGAGCGCCTCGGCCCCCTCGCCGAGGACGGCCGCCTCCGCCTCGCCGTCACCGCGCCGCCCGTCGACGACGAGGCCAATGCCGCCGTGATCGCGCTGGTCGCGCGGGCGCTGCGCCTTCCGCGCCGGCAAGTGACGATCCTCCACGGCAAGACCTCGCGCCGAAAGACGCTGCGCATCGAAGGTGCGACGGCGGGCGACATCGAGCGCCT
>JBBTFH010000256.1:12591-16748 GCA_038041915.1 Myxococcota bacterium | reverse complement strand
TCGGCAACCTCGGCACCAGCGTCGCGCAGTTCCTCGTGCCGGCCGTCGTCGCGTCCGCTTGCCTCGGTCCCTGGGCGGGCGGCGCGCAGCGGTTCAGCAAGGACGGCATCGCCAAGGACATCTGGCTGCAGAACGGCGCGTACGTGTGGCTCGTGCCAGTGGTCGTGACCTGCGTGCTCATCGCGCTCGGCATGAAGAACCACCCGGCGCGCGGGAACTTCGGCGAGCAGTTCCAGGTGCTGAAGAAGAAGCACGCGTGGGTGACGACGGTCCTCTACACGATGACCTTCGGGACGTTCTCCGGCATGGCGGGTGCCTTCCCCACGCTGATCCGCGAGGTGTTCGGGAAGGTCGCCGACGCGCCCGATCCGCTCACGTTCGCCTTCATCGGCCCGCTGGTCGGCGCGCTGGCGCGACCCTTGGGCGGTGTGCTCTCGGACAAGTTCACGGGGGGACGCGTCACGGCGGTCGTGGCGGCCACGCTCGTGGCGGCCACGCTCGGCATCCTGCCGTTCACCGCGCCCACGAGCCGTGCGGACTTCGCGCCGTTCCTCGTGCTGATGCTCGTCATCTTCGCGGCGGCCGGCTTCGGCAACGCGTCCGTCTTCAAGCAGATCGCGATGATCTTCCCGCCCAAGGAAGCGGCGCCGGTGCTCGGCTTCAGCGCGGCCGTCGCGGTGCTGGCGTTCGGCTTCTTCGTGCCGATCCTCCTGGGGCGGGCGATCGCGGCGACCGGCTCGCCGAACGCCGCGTTCATCGGCTTCGCCGCCTTCTACGCGGTGTGCCTGGGGCTCAACTGGTTCCACTACGCGCGGCGCGGCGCGGAGACGCCGTGCTGAAGATCCTTCCCGCGTTGGCCGCCGCCGGCTGCACCGTCGGCGGCGGCACGCCCGGCTACGAGCCGCCGCAGCCGATCGCCTTCTCGCACGCGCAGCACGCCGGCGAGCTGCAGATCGACTGCCTGCACTGCCACTTCGGCGCGGAGACGAGCCGCCACGCGGGCGTGCCCCCGGCCAACGTGTGCATGAACTGCCACACGCAGGCCAAGAAGGACTCGCCCGAGATCGCCAAGCTGCGCGACGCAATCTCCTCGGGGCGGCCGATCCAGTGGGTCAAGGTGCACAGCCTGCCCGACTTCGCCTACTTCAACCACGCGCGGCACGTCGGCGCGGGCGTCGCGTGCGCGTCCTGTCACGGCGCCGTCGAGACGATGGTGCGGGTGCGCCAGGAGCCCGCGATGACCATGGGCTGGTGCCTCGACTGCCACCGCACGACCGCGCAGGCCGCGACCGCCCGCCTCGATCCGCCGCGCGACTGCGCGGCCTGCCACTACTGATGGAAGATTCCGATCGCACCTACTCGCGCCGCGACTTCTTCAGGGTGATGGGCCTGTCGACCGCGGCCGTGACCGCCGCGTGCAGCCGCGCGCCCGTCGAGAAGATCATCCCGTACCTGGTCAAGCCCGAGGAGGTGACGCCGGGCGTGGCGTCCTTCTACGCGACCACCTGCGGCGCGTGCCCCGCGGCCTGCGGGCTGCTGGTCAAGACGCGCGACGGGCGCCCCATCAAGATCGAGGGCAATCCGCTGCACCCGCTGTCCCGGGGCGGCGTCTGCGCGACCGGGCAGGCCGCCGTGCTCACGCTCTACGACGCCACGCGCGCCCGGCGTCCCGCCACCGGCGGCCGCGAGACGACGTGGGCCGCGCAGGACGCGGCGATCCGCGGCGCGCTCGCGCGGCTCGCGGCCGAGGGCCGGGCGATCCGCCTGGTCGCGCCCTCGCGCATGGGCCCCACCGAGGAGGCGGCGATCGGGCGCTTCCTTGGCGCCTACCCGACGGCCGCGCGCGTGCGCCACGACGCGCTCTCGACCGACGCGGTAGCGGACGCGCACGCCGCGACGCACGGCGTGGCGGCCGTGCCGGCGTACCGCTTCGACCGCGCGCGCCTGATCGTGGGCGTCGACGCCGACTTCCTGGGCACGTGGGTCTCGCCGGTCGCGTTCACGCGCGCGTACGCCGAGGCCCGCGCGGTCGGCGACGGCGAGGGCGCGGCTGCGCGGCGGGCGCGCCTCCAGGCGATGGCGCGCCACGTCCAGCTCGAGCACGGGCTCTCGCTCACCGGATCCAACGCCGACGAGCGCCTGCCGATTCTGCCGTCGGACGTGACGCCGGTGCTGGCGTACCTCGCCCGCCAGCTCGGCGCCGCGTCCGTGGCCGCGCCGGCGCCGCAGGCCCCGCGCGAGGCGCTCGATCGCCTCGCCGGCGAGCTCGACCGCGCCCGCGGCGCCGGCCTGCTCGTGTGCGGCAGCGCCGACGCCGGCGCACAGGCGCTGGTCAACGCCATCAACCAGACGTTGGGCAACTACGGTCACGCGCTGACGCTCGACGATGCGGTGCCGCGGCCCGAGAGCCGGCCGATGGCCTCGCTGATCGAGGAGCTGCGCGCGGGCACGGTCGGCGCGGTCATCTTCGCCGGCGTGAACCCCGTCTACGACCATCCCGACGGCCAGGCGCTGGGCGGGCTCCTCGGCAACGTGACGCTGACCGTGTCGATGGCCGACCGGCGCGACGAGACCGCCGCGCGCGCCGTCCACCTCGCGCCCGATCACGACGCCCTGGAGTCGTGGGGCGACGCCGAGCCTCGCCGCGGTCTCCTGTCGCTCAGGCAGCCCGCCGTGGCGCCGCTCTACGACACACGCGCGCGGGCCGAGTCGCTGCTGCGCTGGGCGGGCGTGGAGCAGACGCTCTACGACTTCATGCGCGCGCGCTGGGAGGCGGAGGTCTTCCCGCGCGCCGCGGCGGCTTCGTTCCAGGCGTTCTGGGACCGGTCGGTGCAGGACGGCGTGGCCGAGGTCGCATGCGAGCCGATCGCGGCGGCCTACCGGCCCGAGGGCGTGGCCGAGGTGCTGGCGGCGCACCCGGCGCGCGGCGCGGGCGGTGGCCTGGAGCTTGCGCTCCACGCGCCCGTCGGGCTGCTGGGCGGCGCGCTCGGCAACAACGGCTGGCTGCACGAGCTGCCCGACCCGATCGCCAAGACCACGTGGGGCAACGCGGCGGCGATCGCGCCGGCGACGGCGGCGCGCCTGGGCCTTCACGACGGCGACGAGGTCACGGTGGCGGTCGGGCCTCGCGCCGTGAAGCTCCCGGTGCTGGTGCAGCCGGGCGTGCATCCGCGCGTGGTGGCCGTGGCGCTCGGCTACGGCCGGACGGCGGCCGGCCCCATCGGCAACGGCGTCGGCGCCAACGCGTTCCCGCTGGCTTCGGTTGGCCCGGCGCCGGGCGAGGTTTCGATCCGGCCGACGGGCCGGCGCCTGCCGCTGGCGCGCACGCAGACGCACCACTCGATGGAGGGGCGGCCGCTCGTGCGCGAGGTCGACGCCTCCAGCCTGCGCGCCGACCCCGACGCGGCCCGGCCGCCCGCCGAGCCCGAGGACACGATGTGGCCGGTCCACCGCTACCCCGGTCACCGCTGGGCGATGGCGATCGATCTCAACGCGTGCACGGGCTGCTCCGCCTGCGTCGTCGCGTGCCAGGCCGAGAACAACGTGCCCACGGTCGGCGCCGACGAGGTGCGCCGGGGCCGCGAGATGCACTGGATCCGCATCGACCGCTACTACGCCGGCTCGCCCGACGCGCCGCGCGTCGTGCACCAGCCGATGATGTGCCAGCACTGCGAGAACGCGCCCTGCGAGACGGTGTGCCCGGTGCTGGCGACGGTGCACTCGAGCGAGGGCCTCAGCCAGCAGGTCTACAACCGCTGCGTCGGCACGCGCTACTGCGCCAACAACTGCCCGTTCAAGACGCGGCGGTTCAACTGGTTCGACTACCCGCACCAGGATGCGACCGCCAACCTGGTGCTCAACCCCGACGTCGTGGTGCGCAGCCGCGGCGTGATGGAGAAGTGCTCGATGTGCGTCCAGCGCATCCAGGAGGGCAAGGCGCAGGCGAAGGCCGAGGGACGCCCGGTGCGCGACGGCGACGCGAAGACCGCGTGCCAGCAGAGCTGTCCGGCGGGGGCGATCGCGATGGGCGATCTGAACGACGCCACGAGCCGTGTGGCGCGGCTGGCCGCGAGCGGCCGCAGCTACCGCCTGCTCGCCGACCTGCACGTCGGGCCGGCCGTCCGCTACCTGGCGAAGATCCGCAACATGGGAGGCGC
>JBBTFH010000256.1:0-12491 GCA_038041915.1 Myxococcota bacterium | reverse complement strand
GAGCCGCGCACGATGGCCCAGATCACGGACGAGGTGTGCGCGCCGATGGAGCGGCGGCCCGATGCGCGTTGGTGGCTGGCGTTCCTGGCCGCGTCCTCCGCCCTGACGCTGGGCATCGTCGCTGTCTGGCACACGGTCGCCACCGGCATCGGGACGTGGGGGCTCAACAAGACGGTCGGATGGGCCTTTGACATCACGAACTTCGTCTTCTGGGTCGGCATCGGCCACGCGGGGACGCTGATCTCGGCCATCCTGTTCTTGTTCCGGCAGAAGTGGCGGACGTCGGTCAACCGCGCCGCCGAGGCGATGACGCTCTTCGCCGTCATGTGCGCCGGCCTCTTCCCGATCATCCACATGGGGCGGCCGTGGCTGGCGTTCTGGATGCTGCCGTATCCCAACGCGCGCGGCAGCCTGTGGGTGAACTTCCGATCGCCGCTGCTGTGGGACGTGTTCGCGATCAGCACCTACTTCATCGTGTCGGCCGTGTTCTGGTACGTGGGGCTGCTGCCCGACCTCGCCACGGTCCGGGATCGCGCGAAGCCGGGCCCGCGCAGGCGCCTGTTCGCGGCGCTGTCGCTCGGCTGGAACGGATCGCACCGGACGTGGAGCCGCTACGAGGTCGTCTACCTGCTGCTCGCGGGGCTGGCCACGCCGCTCGTGCTGTCGGTGCACTCGATCGTGTCGATGGACTTCGCGACGTCGGTGATCCCGGGCTGGCACACGACGATCTTCCCGCCGTACTTCGTCGCCGGCGCCGTGTTCTCCGGCTTCGCGATGGTGCTGACGCTCATGATCATCGTGCGGGCGGTGCTCCGCTGGGAGCACCTGATCACGCTCTCGCACCTCGAGAACATGACCAAGATCATCATCGTCACCGGCGGGATCGTCGCCCTGGCGTACGGCACGGAGCTGTTCACCGCCTGGTACTCGGGCAACCGGTACGAGCAGTTCGCGTTCGCCAACCGCGCGTTCGGGCCGTACGCCTGGGCCTACTGGACGATGGTCTCGTGCAACGTGCTGGCGCCGCAGCTCTTCTGGTTCAAACGCCTGCGCCGGACGCCGATCGTGATCTTCGCGCTCTCGCTCGTGATCAACGTCGGCATGTGGTTCGAGCGGTTCGTCATCATCGTCACGTCGCTGCACCGCGACTTCCTGCCGTCGAGCTGGTCGATGTACGCGCCGACGCGCGTGGAGGTGGCGATCCTCATCGGCTCGTTCGGCCTGTTCTTCACCGCCTTCCTGCTGTTCGCGCGCGTGCTGCCGGTCGTCTCGATCGCCGAGGTCAAGGGCGTGCTCGGCTACGGCCGCCACGCGGCCGGCGAGACGAAGGCGGGCAAGCCCGAGAGGAGCGCAGCGTGAGCGGCCGCGTGTTCGTCGCGTACTTCGACCGCGAGGAGGCCGTGCTCGCCGCCACCCGCGCGGCGCGGGACGCGGGCCTGCGCATCCACGACGTCCACACGCCCTACGCCGTGCACGGCATGGACGAGGCGATGGGCCTTCCGCGCTCGCGCCTGGGCGTCGTGTGCTTCGCCTTCGCCGCGCTCGGGCTGCTGGCGGCCGTGCTGCTCCAGTGGTGGACCTCCGCGGTCGACTGGCCGCTCAACGTCGGCGGCAAGCCGCCGAACTCCGCGCCGGCGTTCGTCCCCGTGGCGTTCGAGGTGACGGTGCTGCTGGCGGCGCTCGGGACCGTGGCGACGCTCTTCGTGCGCGCCGGCCTCGCGCCGTGGCGCGCGCCCTGGACCCCGCCGCGCGCCACCAACGACCGCTTCGCGCTGGTGCTCGGTGTGGAGGAGGTGGCGTTTCACGAGGGCTCGGTCCGCGCGATGTGCGCGCGGCACGGCGCCGTCGAGAGCGGCTGCGTCGAGGTTTCGTCGTGACGGCGCGCCCGGTCGTGCTGCTCGGACTGCTCGGCGGCTGCGGGGGCGACGTCACGCGCCCCGGCTACGAGGTGATGCCCGAGATGATGCGCTCGGTCCCCTACGACGCGTTCGCGCCCAACCCGGTGACGCGCGACGGCAAGACGCTGATGGCGCCGGCCGCGGGGTCGATCGCGCGTGGCGCCGCGCCGTTTCACTACGGGCCGGGCCCGACGGAGGCGGCCCGGGCGGGACGCGAGGTGACGAGCCCGATCCCGCCGAGCGCCGCGACGTTGGCCCGCGGTGAGCGCGTCTTCCAGGTGTTCTGCTCGCCGTGCCACGGTCGCGGCGGCGACGGCGACGGCCCGATCGTCCCGCGCTTCCCCGCGCCGCCCTCGCTCAAGGCCGCGCACGCCCGGTCGCTGGCCGACGGCCAGATGTTCCACGTCGTCACGCGCGGCCAGGGCCTCATGCCGTCGCTCGCCTCGCAGGTGCGGCCCGAGGACCGCTGGAAGGCGATCCAGCACGTGCGTTCTCTCCAGACCGCGGGGGCCTCCCGATGAGCGAGCGTAGCGAGCGATTGAGCGAGGGCCGAAGGCCCCGCGGATCGATACGCTGCTCATGGGGCGCCCGAAGGGTGCCCCAGTGAGCGGCCGATCACTGCTGTCCGCCGCCGGGCGTCGTCGCCTCGGCCTTGTGGCCGCACTCGCGCTCGTGATCTGGGCGGTCGGCACGGCGTTCGCGCCCGGCGTCGGCTGGGCGAGCTACCTCACGGCGATGTTCTACTTCCTGTCGCTCGCGCTCGGCGGCGCCGTGTTTCTGGCGCTGCACAGCGTGGCGAACGCCGGCTGGCACGTCGCGATCAAGCGCCCGGCCGAGGCGATGGCGGCCTACGTGCCGGTGGGCGCGGTGGGCATGCTGCTGGTGCTGGTCGGCGTGCGCGACCTCTACCACTGGGCCGACCCGCACGCCGCGCACGACCCGCTGCTCCAGGCCAAGCACGCGTTCCTCAACGTGCCGGCGTTCGCGGCCCGCATGGCGATTGTCCTGGCGATCTGGTCGCTGCTGGTGTGGCGCTTGCGGCGCAACTCGGTCCTGCAGGACGCGGACGGCAGCCTCGCGCACACGCGCGCCAACGTGGCGCTCTCGGCGATCTTTCTGCTGGTCTTCGCCTGGACGTTCAGCCTCGCGAGCGTCGACTGGCTGATGAGCCTGGAGCCGCACTGGTTCAGCACCATCTTCGGCTTCTACAACCTGTCGGGCGTGCTGCTCGGCGGCGTGGCGACGCTCGCGGTGCTGGTGATCCTGCTGAGGAACATGGATCTGCTGCCCGAGGCGGCGCCCGGCCACCTGCACGACCTCGGCAAGCTGACGTTCGGTTTCTCGACCTTCTGGGCATACCTCTGGATCTCGCAGTACCTGCTCGTGTGGTACTCGAACATCCCCGAGGAGACCGCGTACTTCGTCGCGCGAGCCCACGGCGGCTGGTCGCTCTTGTTCTGGCTGAACCTCGCGCTGAACTGGATCGTACCGTTCTTCCTGCTCATGCCGCGGGCCGGCAAGCGCCACGAGGTGAACCTCCTGTGGGCGTGCGGCTTCACGCTCGCCGGACGGTGGCTGGACGTGTACCTGATGGTCGCGCCGTCGGCGCAGCCGTCGCACATCGGCATCGGCCTGACCGACGTGGCGGCGACGGTCGGCGTCGGCGCGCTCTTCCTGCTGGCGGTCGATCGCGCGCTGGGCGGCGCGCCGCTGGTCGCGCGTCGCGATCCGTACCTGGTCGAGAGCTTGCATCACCACGTGTAGCGCCGGTTTCGGCGCAAGGAGGTGCGCAATGGGTTTCACGAAAGTCGGCTTGGCACTCGGCGCCGCGTTGCTCCTGCGAGCGGCGGAGGCCGGCGCTCAGGCGCCGTACTCGCTCCCGTGGCAGCTCCGCCCGGTGGCGGCCGGCAACGTCGTGCGCTCGGACACGGCCGTCGCCCTGATGGAGGATCCGGCGACCGGCGACGGCGGCTCCACCGTCGCGTCGATGCTGCTCGCGAGCTACAAGGTCACGCCCGCGCTGGCGCCGCTCGTGCGGCTCGGCCTCGTGCGCCAGAGCCCGCCCGCCGGCGCGTCGTCGACGGCGCTGGTCAACCCGGCGCTCGGCGCGCTCTACGGCCTCAAGCTCTCCGACACGCTCAAGCTCGGCCTGTTCGTCGGCGTGACGATCCCCGTGGGGCAGGGCGGTGGCAACTCGCCCGACGCGGCCAGGCTCGCGGCGGCGAAGGCAGGCATCCTCGCGCGCTCGGCCATGGACAACGCGATGTTCGCCGTCAACGACCTCACGATCTTCCCCGGGGCGGGGCTCGCCTACGTCGCCGGCGGGCTGACGGTCCAAGGGGAGGTGACGGTGCTCCAGCTCTTCCGCGTGCGCGGCGACGAGGCGCCCGCGGCCGGCATGCCGCCGCCCAACCCCGACTCGAAGAAGACCAACTCGACGATGGGCCTGCACGTCGGGTACTTCGTGATCCCGCAAATCTCGCTGGGCGGCGAGCTCCGTTACCAGCGTTGGCTCTCGACGCCCAAGGCCGTCGACGCCGACCCGACCGATACGCTGCGCGACAACCTGACGTTCGCCGTCGGCCCGCGCGGCCACTTCCAGCTCGGCGAGAAGGTCTGGCTCCGCCCCGGCGTCGCCTACGCGCAGGGCCTGGACGACCCGATGTCCGCCGCCTCCTACCGCATCGTGCAGGTCGACGTGCCCGTCGCGTTCTAAGCCGAAGCAAGGTCAAGAACCGCACGCTGGCCAACCTCACCGATTGGCCTGCTCCTCGCGTCGAGGCTCTGCGCTCGATCTTGCGCGGCGCCGCCGACGTCGGCGATAGCGGCTTCGAGATCGTCCGCTCGCGTCCTCACGGCCACGTCGCCGCCGTCATCGGCACGATGCGGCGCCTGGAACTACCGGCGCTGCTGGGCCCGGCCGAGCGCAAACACGAGTTGGCGCTGGCGATGCTCGCCGCGCGCATCCTGGACCCGCGCTCCAAGCTGGCGACGGCCCAGTCGCTGCGCGACGAGACGCTGCACTCGACGCTGGGCGAAGTGCTCGGCGTGCAGGCCGCCGACGAAGACGATCTGTACGCGGCGATGGACTGGCTGCTCGGACAGCAACACCGCATCGAGACGGCGCTGGCCAAGCGGCACCTGCGCGAGGGCACGCTGGTGCTCTACGACGTCAGCTCGACCTACTTCGAGGGCCGTCACTGCCCGCTGGCGCGGATCGGATATTCGCGCGACGGCAAGAAGGGCACGCTTCAGATCGTCTTCGGGCTGCTGTGCGACGCGGAAGGCCGTCCCGTGGCCGTCGAGGTCTTCGAGGGCAACACCGGCGACCCTACGACGCTCGCGCCACAACTACGCAAGCTGCGTGAGCGATTCGCCCTCCGCCGCATCGTCCTGGTCGGCGACCGCGGCATGATCACCGACGCGCGTATCCGCGACCAGTTGCGGCCGGTCCCAGGGCTGGACTGGATCACGGCGCTGCGCGCCAAGGCGATCCAGTCGCTGGCCGCCGGCGGCTCGCTGCAACTGTCGCTGTTCGACGACAAGGACCTGGCCGAGATCACCGACGCGGCCTATCCCGGCGAGCGGCTGGTCGTGTGCAAGAATCCGCTGCTGGCCCAAGAGAGCGCGCGCAAGCGCGAAGATCTGTTGCAGTCCACCGAGCGGGACCTGGCCAAGGTGACGGCAGCGACGGGACGCGCCAAGAACCGACTCAAGGGCGCGGCGGCGATCGGGCTGCGCGTGGGCACCGTCTTGGGGCGATTCAAGGTCGGCAAGCACTTCCACGTCGAGATCCGTGACGACGGGGTTGCCTATCGGCGCGACGATGAGAGCATCGCGCGCGAGGCGGCGCTCGACGGGATCTACGTCGTGCGTACCAACGTCGGCGCGGATCGACTCGCGGCGCCCGAGGTCGTGCGCACGTACAAGCGGCTCTCGACCGTCGAGCGCGCGTTTCGCAGCACCAAGACCGTCGACCTGCGTGTGCGGCCGATTCACCATCGCGACGCCGACCGGGTCCGCGCTCACGTGCTGCTGTGCATGCTCGCGTACTACGTCGAGTGGCACCTGCGCCACGCGCTGGCGCCGATGCTGTTTGACGACGACGACAAGGCGGCCGGCGAGGCCGCGCGCGCGTCGGTGGCCGCGCCCGCGCAGCGGTCCCCGCGCGCGAAGCGCAAAGCGGCCATCCAGCGCACTGATGACGGAATGCCGGTGCACAGCTTCCAGTCGCTGCTCAAGGACTTGGCCACGCTGACCAAGAACCGTGTGCAGCCCAAAGCCGGCGGCACGGTGCCCTTCGACGTCATCACCCGGCCGACGGCCGTCCAGCAGCAAGCCTTCGATCTGCTCGAGGTGTCCAGCCGATTGTAGTCAGTCGCGTACCCCGTTTTCACAACGAACCTCAAGGGAATCGCCACGGTGCGCTCGACGACCGGGGGAACTTCGGACTAGACCTCGCTTCGCTCGGTCGATCCAGCAGGGCTAAAACAGAATCATCCCGCTCACGAAGAACTCGAAGACGGTGGTTTCTTCCACGCGGAAGCGGCGGCCGATCTGATCGATGAGCGGGCGGTGCAGCGGATGGATCTCGCGCGCGTCGTTGGGCGTGACCAGCACGTCCTCGTCGCCGCGGTCCTGTCCGGCGTCGGTGAACGAGATGTAGTGCTCGAGGTCGTGCGCGAGCGCGAGGCCGATGCGGAACTTGACGAATTCGCCGACCTGCGTGCGTACGGCCAAGCGCCCGCCCAGCGTCGCGTAGTTCTCGATGTCGGTGACGCCCGGGTGCTGAATCAGACCGTCGTCGTCGCCGCCCTGTCCCGGCGTCAGGTCGCAGCTCGCCCAGGTCTCGCCCCGGCTGTCGAGCGCGCCGTCGTCGTCGCCGTCGACCCCGCACGGCCCGTCAAGCTCCGGGTTCCGGCGAAACACCTCCCACATCTCCGAGTAGCCGCGCCCCTCGAAGGCCGCCGTGATGCCGCCGCCTATTTCGAAGCCGATCCTTTGCTTGGACTCCGGTCGGTTGAGCGCGAAGATCTCGAGGCCGAAGTCGACGCCGGCGTGCTGCTGCGGCCCGACCTTGTCCTGCCCGCCCTTGTGATCCTTGAAGAGCGAGTCGTCCTTGGCGATCGGGTACGCCCACCAGATCTTCATGAAGGGCTCGACGTAGGTCAGCGTCTTGGCGAACGCGGTCTGGACGACGAGATCGTGGATGCCGCGCCCGACCGACGTGTTGTCGTCGGGGCGCTTCGGATCGTAGTCCATCGCCTCGCCCACGGCGATGCGCCACTCGAATCCGAGCGTCCAGGTCGGCTTGGTGTCGTCGCGCGCCTGGCTGAGCAGCGCGTAGGTGAGGCCGACGTTGAGCTGATCGAGACCCGAGCGCTTGGGCAGCGTGACGCCCGGCTCGCTCGCGCCGATGTCGGAGCCGCCGACCAGCCGCTCCTCGCCCTCGGTGCCCCAGTAGGTCTGGTCCGCCGGATCGACGTCGATCAGCCCGTCGCGCACGACCGTCGAGTTACGCCCGTCCACGCAGGTCGGCAGCTCGCCGAGCTCGACGTTCTCCTGGCCGGAGAAGGTGCACGACTTGCCCTCGTTGTGCGCGAACAGCAGCTCGCGCTGATCGGAGATGACCAGCGGCGCCTCGACGTGGAGCTGCAGATCCTGCCAGATGCCGATTTCGGCCCGGAGCGGCAACGTGTGGCGCACCTGCGTGTAGCGCAGGTCCTTGACCGTCAGCGTCGACAGCAGCGGTCGGTTCTGCACCTCGCCTATGAGCTCGCGCTTGACCGCGGCGCGCCGCAGCGAGCGCACGTAGCCGACGCGGATGTTGAAGTCGAAGGGATCGTCGTCGTCGCCCGAGGACGCCAGCTCGGTGTCCTCGGCGGCGCCGGCGGGCAGCGCCGCGAGAGAGAGCGCCAGTGCGATGAGGTTTCGCTTCATTCCTGAGCCTGCCTGAGCCTGCCTGAGCCTGCCTGAGCCTGCCTGAGCCTGACGACCGGGCGGGAGGTTAGCAGCGCCGCCCGCGCAAGATCAACGTTTCGTCGAGTCGCCGCCGGATGCGGGCGCTTCTTCGCGCAGGCCCATCTCCTTCATCTTGATCTGGAGGCTCTTGCGGCTGATTTGCAGCTTCTTGGCCGCGTGCGTGACGTTCCAGCCGGTCTCCTCGAGAGCGCGCAGGATGAGCTCGCGCTCGACCCGCTCGGTCTCGGCCCGCACCGCCTTCTTGAACGAAGCGGCGCCCATGGCCGGCACCTCGCCGGTCGGTGGGCGCGGGAGCGCGGCTCCGCCCGGCAATGCCGCGTGGGGCGCGAGCACCTCCGGCGGCAGATCGCGCGGCTGGATGAGCGGCCCCTGGCAGAGCAGGATCGTCCGTTCGATCACGTTCTCGACCTCGCGCACGTTGCCCGGCCAGTGGTGCGCGGCGAGCGCGGCCATCGCCTCGTCGGAGACCCCCACGACCGTCTTCTTGAGGCGCGCGCTCATGCGCTCGACGAAGTGGCCGACGAGCTGCGGGATGTCGCCCTTGCGCTCGCGCAGCGGCGGGATGCGGATCTGCACGACGTTGAGCCGATAGAACAGATCCTCGCGGAACGTGCCGGCGGCAATTTCCTTCTGGAGGTCGCGGTTGGTCGCGGCGATCAACCGTACGTCGACCTTGATGGTGCGCAGCCCGCCGACGCGCTCGAAGTGGCCCTCTTGCAGGACGCCGAGCAGCTTGACCTGAGTCTCGACCGGAACCTCGCCGATTTCGTCGAGAAAGAGCGTGCCCTTGTCGGCGAGCTCGAAGCGCCCGGGTTTGGCGCCGACGGCGCCGGTGAAGGCGCCTTTCTCGTAGCCGAACAGCTCCGACTCGACCAGCGTGCGAGGGATCGCGGCGCAGTTGATCTTGATGAACGGCTGCGCGCGCCGCCCGCTGTTCTCGTGCAGGGCCTTGGCGACCAGCTCCTTGCCGGTGCCCGACTCGCCGGTGATCAGCGCCGTTGACGGCGTGTCGGCGACCTTGGCAACGATGTCGTAGATCGCCTGCATGGCCGCGCTCTCGCCGATTAGCCCGTAGCGCCCGCGCCCCTCCTGCCGTTCACGCAGCTCGCGGCGGTGAAGCTCGTAGGTGCGCACCGCCTTGGTCACGACGTTGCGGATCTCGGACCGCTCGAAGGGCTTCTCGATGTAGTCGAACGCGCCGAGCTTGACCGCCTCGACGGCCGAGTCGACCGAGCCGTGCGCGGTGATCATGATGACCGGCACGTCGGGATACTCGGCGATGACGCGGCGCAAGAGGCCCATGCCGTCGAGCTTGGGCATGCGCAGGTCGGTGATGATGGTGTGCACCGGCTGGCGCGCCAGCTCGTCGAGCGCGGCGAGGCCGTCGGGGCGGTCACGACATCGTAGCCCTCGCGCGCGAGGATCGCCCCGAGCACGCGGCGCAGGTTGATTTCGTCGTCCGCGATGAGGATGCGACGAGGCTCGATCATCATCGGGCTCAGGTCGGCTACTCGCAGCGGACGGCGTCGTCGGCGTCCTCGCGCGGGTCGCAGTCGAACGTGCCGTCCTCGCGCACGATGCCGGTGCGCAGGAACAGCACGACGACACTCGAGCCGGCGGCGGCGAGCTCCTCGCGCGCGCCTCCCCCCCGGAACGCGAAGGCCGAGACGGCGAGGCCGAGCCGCTCGCCTTCGCCGGCGTCGGGGTCGAGGACCGTGCGCGGAGCCTCGTAGCCGCCATCGCCGTCCGGCAGGTAGATCTGCACGGCGCCGGAGCCGCCGTAGCCGGGGTCGCCGACGACGATGGCGGGATCGCCGGTGCCGAACAGATCGACGAATGCTATCGACTCGCCTTGCTGGCTCGCGTCGAGCTCGCTGCAGGTCAGCGTAAACGTGGGCGGCGGCGCTCCACCGTCCGCTTCGCCCTCGGATTCGGCTTCGGACTCGGATTCGGCTTCGGACTCGGATTCGCCCTCACCCGCCAGCATGTCCGGCACTCCCGCGTCGGGCGCCGCATCCTGCATCCCGTCCACCGTCGACGCGTCCACCGGCGCCGCATCCATCGCCGACGCGTCCATCGGCGCCGCGTCCGTCGCCGACGCGTCCGTCGGTGCCGCGTCCGTCGGCGCCGCGTCCGGCACTCCGGCATCGGGCACGAGAGCATCCGGCAGCCCGGAGTCCGGCGGCCCGGCGTCCGGCAGCCCCGAGTCGACCCCCGCGGCATCCGGTGTGCCGGCATCCGGCGTCGGCTCCTCGCCCTCGCTGATCGCGAGCGCGCAGGTCACGATCCGCTCGCCGCCGACAATCGCGGCGACGCGGTTGCCGCGAGACGTAATCGCGGAAACGTCGCCCGCGAGCGCGCCGGCGAAGAACTGCACGCATTGGTGTTCGCCGTTGGTGTCGAAGAGACCCGTGATGCCGCGCGACTCCCCGGCGAAGAACGCGTGCGTATCGTCGATCGTCGTGGCGGTCATCGGCGGCAGGCGGTCGCCCGGCTCGATCGAGCAGGGTATTTCCATCTCGGGCAAGGCCAGCTCGCTCCCGGTCGCGTAGGCCCAACCGCCGTCGGTCGACGCGATGGCGAAGCTCTCGATGCCGCTCTCGAGCACGCCCCCGGTGTTGGCCTCGGGCGCGTCCAGGGTGTCGAGCTCGACCTTCGAGACGCGGCTTTCCTCGTCGTCGTCGGCCGCGATCAGGAAATAGTCCGCCGACAGCGCCGCCAGCCCGGTCGGATCGCCGCCCAGATCCCGCGTGTTGTCGTCGCTCATCGACGTCGAGGACGCGCCGCCGCGAGCCCCGAGGCTGATGAAGCTCACGGCGGGGCCCGGCCCGGCGGCGAGCAGGCGCGCGTAGATCGCGCTCGTCTGTTCATCCGGCGGGGCCAGCGCGAGCAGCAGCGTCGCCCGACCGCCGTGATCGGCGCGGCGCACCGGCGCGTCATCGCCGAGGCCGTCGAACGGCGACCAGCCGCAGCCGGCGGCGAGCAAGGCGAACGGCGTAGCGATGCGCGCGCGCTTCATTAGAAGCTTGTCCGGGCGACCAAGCCGCCCGAGTCGGGCGAGGCATACGGCGCGAGCGCCAGCGGGAGCGTCTCGTGCTCGCCGATCGACGGCGGGCCCTCGTCGCGCAGCAGGTAGTAGACGCCGAGGATTCCGGCAACACCTCCGACGGCGAAGAGCCCGTCGGCGACCAGCGCGTAGATCTTGCCGCGTCGGATGCGCGGGTCGTCGTCGCTGGCGAGCGCCGCCGGATCGGCGTTGTCGTCGCCGAGCGACGCGCGATCGCCGCGCGACTGCAGGCCGAAGTACGTCCCGGTGCCGAGGAACGCGGCCGCGACGCCCAGCGAGACGTACGCCGAGACGCGCGATGGCGCCGGCTGCAACTGCACCCGCATCTTGGTCTCCTGCGCGCGCACGACGTTGACGGTCTCGACGTAGGACTTCTGCCCGTCGCTTGCCACCTCGATGCGGTAGCTGCCGGGCGGCAACTCGACGCGGCACGGGTACTGGCCGCGGCAATCGACCGGCCGCTCGTCGACCAGCACGGTCGCGCCGCGCGTGGTGCGGCCCAGCACCTTCACGTAGCCGTAGCGGATCGGCTCGAGCACGGCGTCGAGGTGGTGCGTGCCGCCGGGCTGGATGTCGAGCTCACTCTCGAACAGCGCGAAGCCTTCGCGCGCGACCCAGACCTTGTGCTTGCCGGGCCGCAGGTTGCCCATGAACGGCGTCTTGCCGGCGACGCCCGAGTCGCGGCTGTCGAAGTAGACGTCGGCGCCCGGCACGTTGGGAGCCACGATCTCGATCCAGCCGAGGTAGTGCTCCTTGCTGAGCGCGATGTAGAGGTACGTCATCTGGTTGGGGCTGGGCGCGATTTCCTTGCGCTCGGTCGCGTAGCCCTTGGCCTCGACGATGATCGTGTGCTTTCCGTCGAGCGTCGTGGAGAACGGCGTGGCGCCGGCGGGCGAGGCGCCGCGGGCGTCGATGTAGACGGCCGCCTCGGAGGGTTTCGACTCGACCACGACCAGGCCGCGCGTTTCGACGGCGGGCAGGACGGGCGCGGGCGCCGCCGGTCCCGTGGCGCCGGGAAGGGCGCTTTGCGCCTTGAGCTGCTCGCGCAGCGCGTCGATGCGCTTCTCGATGTCGGGCCGTTCGGCGGCGTTGGGATCGGAGACGACGTAGCGCGCGTAGCGATCGAGCGCTTTTTCCAGATCGCCCGACTTTTCGTGACAGACCGCCTCGTTGAAGAGGAAGGCGGCGTAGGGCTTTTTCGCGAACGCCTGCTCGAACTCGACCGCGGCCTCGGCGAACCTGCCGGCGAGGTAGAGGACCTGGCCCTCGTCGAAGTGGCGCTTGGCTTCGGAGAGCGTGGCCTCGTCCTGGGCGCGCGCGGGGAGCGAGACGGCGAGCACGACCATCGCCGCGAGGGAATTTCGCATCGGCGCGGAAACTAGCCCGCGTTTCCGACGGGGTCAAGGATGGGCGGCCCCAGGAACGCGCACGCGCCTGTCCGCGCGCACGAGGCCCGATCGTCGCGTGCTATCGTGCGGGTGTGCGTGCCGTGCGCGTGGCTACGCGGGTCGCCGTCGGCATGATCGGCGCGTCAATCGTCGCGT
>JBBTFH010000255.1:0-12702 GCA_038041915.1 Myxococcota bacterium | reverse complement strand
TGAAGTGGCTCGCCGCGCTCAACGGCACCACCGCGGGCGGCGGCTACGAGCTGGCGCTGGCGTGTGACGAGATCGTGCTGGTCGACGACGGCTCGTCGGCCGTCTCGCTGCCCGAGGTGCCGCTGCTGGCGGTTCTGCCGGGCACCGGAGGGCTCACGCGCCTGGTCGACAAGCGCATGGTGCGGCGCGACCACGCCGACGTCTTCGCGACGCTCGGCGAGGGCATCAAGGGCAAGCGCGCGGTCGATTGGCGGCTGGTCGACGCGGTCGTGCCCCGTTCGAAGTTCGCCGACGCCGTCGGCGAGCGGGCGCGCGCGCTCGCGGCGTCGGTCACGCTGCGCAAGCGCGGGCCGGGTATCACGCTCGACCCGGTGGCGCCGGTGGTCGACGGCGACACGCTGCGCTACCGCCACGTCACGCTCGCCGTCGATCGCGCGCGCCGCACCGCCGAGCTGACGGTGCACGCGCCGGCCGGCGGCGCACAGCCCGAGACGCTCGCCGAGATCCTCTCGCCCGGCGCCGGCTTCTGGCCGCTGCGCGCGTTCCGCGAGCTCGACGACGCGCTGCTCCGGCTGCGCTTCCAGTTCGAGGAGGTGGGCGTGGTCACGCTCAAGACTCGCGGCGACGCCGACGCCGTGCTCGCGCTCGACGCGACGATGGAGCGCCACCAGGACTACTGGTTCGTGCGCGAGACGCTGCTCCTGATGGCGCGGACGCTGCGGCGCCTGGACATGACCGCGCGCTCCTTCTTCGCGATCGTCGACGAAGGAAGCTGCTTTTGCGGTTCGTTGCTCGAGCTGGCGCTCGCCGCCGACCGCGCGTACATGCTCGCCGACGACGCCGGCGCGGTGCGCGTGCAGGCGAGCGTGCTCAGCGCCGGCGCGTTTCCCATGGCGCATGGCCAGACGCGCCTGGGCGTGCGCTTCCTCCACGCGCCCGCGCGCGTCGACGAGGTGCTCGCGCGCGCGAGCGAGGCGGCCGTCGGCGCGCGCGTCGCCGAGGAGCTCGGGCTGGTCACGATCGTCGCCGACAGCATCGACTTTGCCGACGAGGTGCGCGTCGCGATCGAGGAGCGCGCGTCGCTCTCGCCCGACGCGCTCACCGGCATGGAGGCAAACTTGCGATTCGCCGGTCCCGAGACCGCCGACGCCAAGATCTTCGGCCGGCTCTCGGCCTGGCAGAACTGGATCTTCATCCGCGGCAACGCCACCGGCGAGAAGGGCGCGCTGACGCTCTACGGCAAGCCCGAGCGGCCACAGTTCGACTGGAGGAGAACGTAACCATGAGCGCGGTCGTCACCAGCGACAAGATTCCCAACAACGTCGACCTGTCGTCGGATCGCCGGCTGCAGCGCGCGCTCGAACAATGGCAACCGGCGTTCCTCGACTGGTGGCGCGACGTTGGGCCCGAGGGCTTCCAGGCCGACGACGTCTACCTGCGCACGGCGATCTCCGTCGAGTCTGACGGTTGGGCGCATTTCGATTGGGTCAAGATGCCCGACTACCGTTGGGGCATCTTCCTCACGCCGCCCGAGCCCGGGCGCACCGTTCCCTTCGGCGATCACCTCGGTGAGCCGGTCTGGCAGGAGGTGCCCGGCGAGCTGCGCAACACATTGCGCCGCATCATCGTCACACAGGGCGACACGGAGCCCGCCTCCGTCGAGCAGCAGCGGCGGCTTGGCGCGACCGCGCCGTCGCTCTACGACCTGCGCAACCTCTTCCAGGTCAACGTCGAGGAGGGGCGTCACCTGTGGGCGATGGTCTACCTGCTGCACAGCCACTTCGGCCGCGACGGGCGCGAGGAGGCCGAGGGTCTGCTGCAGCGCCGCTCGGGCGATCCGGACAGGCCGCGCATCCTCGGCGCGTTCAACCAGCCCATCGTCAACTGGCTCGACTTCTACATGTTCACCATGTTCACCGACCGTGACGGCAAGTATCAGCTTTTCGCGCTCAGCGAGAGCGGCTTCGATCCACTGTCGCGCACCTGCCAGTTCATGCTGACAGAGGAGGCGCACCACATGTTCGTCGGCGAGACCGGCGTCGACCGCATCGTCGCGCGCAGCGCCGAGCTGGCCAAGCTCGATCCCAACGGCGACGCGCGCGCGCAGGGCGGCATCGACCTGCCGACCGTGCAGAAGTACGTGAACCTGTGGTTCTCGCTTTCGCTTGATCTCTTTGGCGGCGAGATCTCGTCCAATGCCGCCGACTTCTTCGCGACCGGCGTGAAGGGACGCTACAAGGAGGCGCAGTACGCCGATCACCGCGCGCTCGAAGGCGCGTACGCGATGCCGGTGGTAAAGGACGGAAAGATCGTCACCGAGGAGGTCGCGCTGCGAAACGCGATGAACGAGGTCTTGCGCGACAGCTATGTCGACGACTGCCAGCGCGCCGTCGACAAGTGGAACCGGACGATTGAGCGCATCGGCGGCGACGCCGTGACATTCCGCCTGCGCCTGCCGAGCCGACGTTTCCACCGCAACATCGGCCTGTACGCCGGCCTGTGGTTCGACGACGACGGCAACGCGATCACGAAGGACGAGTGGACGCGCCGCCGGGACACATGGCTCCCGGGCGCGGCCGACGCCGCCTATGTGGCGTCGCTCATGCACCCCGTGGTCGAGCGCGGCAAGCTCGCCCATTGGATCGGCCCGCCGAGCAAAGGCATCAACGGCAAGCCCTTCGACTTCGAGTACGTCCGGCGCGGTGCGTAGCGTCGCGCCTCGCGCCGCTCGCGCGGCTGCTGGCGGCGGGCCCCGGCCTACGTCTCCTCGCTGTCGTCCGGTTCCGTGACCTGCCGGTGGAGCAACGCCACGCGATCCACGCGCCGCGGGTATCGCGCGACGACGGCGCGTTCGTCGGGCGAGAGACCGTAGAGCGCCTCGACTTCCGCGTCGAGCCGCGCCCACAACGATTCGAGTGACGACCGCACGGCCTGCCGCTCGCCTTCACCGGCGCCGCCGTTGGGATCAAAGGACTCCTGCATGGTCTGGATCTGCGTCGCCAGGTGCCGCAGGCGCTTGGACGCATCACCGCTTCGCAGAGCGGCGAGCGGAAACGGGACCAACTCGGCGAACTGGCGGTTGAACTGCCGCCACCCCGAATCACTCAGGCCGGCCTTGAGCCGGGCCAGCGCGCTGAAGACGCTGGAGTTGAGCACGGCCGCGACCGCGACGAGATCCACGGCATCCGACGCAACGGACATCGAGTTGATGCGGACATTGTCCTGATAGACGTCGCCTTCGAGGTCGGCGCTGGCGATGGTGTCCTCGATCGTGCTCGGGAAGAGCACCTTCGGCCGCGCCTGAACGGCCAGGTTCTGCGGCCTCGTGTACAGGTGCCATCGGTTCGCGCCGCTCTCCGTCTCGACGGCATCCCGGATCTGCTTGCGGTGCGCGTCGAGATAGGCGGCCGCTTTCGGGAAACTTTTTTTGAACTCCGGCCACAGAATCTCCCGCGCGACATCGCCGTCGACCTGGTACGGGAACACGACCCACGCGTCGGCGTTGTCGCGACGGAACGGGTAGAAGCCGCGGTTTCTGCACAGGGGCCGCAGCGCGCGCCGCTCGATCGTGACCTCATCGCCGAAGCCGTTTCGGCCGACGACGGTCAGTTTGCGGACATCCACAGGTTCGAGCTGATAGATTTTTCCGTAGAGTGTCTGGAGCCCGACGGCGATCGAGATTTCCCGGTGCTGGCCTATGAGGCCGTGGCGTCGCCCAAGCTCGCGGTGGACCGCCAGCAGGTCGGGCTGATCGAAGCTCCACACGCCCGGTCCGACGTCCTCGATGGAGATGCGCGCGTCCACCGATGGCTTCTCGGCCTGCGCCGCCGCCCGGTCGGCGTAGGTGCGGTAGCGGAACGCCTCGCATCCCTTCTGGAGCACGAGGATCGTCGTGTACGTCGTGCGCCCGGCGAACACCTGGATGTCGCGGAAGTCTTCGATCTCCTCGACCAGTCGATGGGTCCGCAGCCATGCGCGGGCGCTCTCGCCGTACTCGGTCTTGAAGAAGCGGTTCTGCACGATGTACCCGAGCCGACCTCCGGGTCTCAGCATCTGCACGGCACGCTCGATGAATGGCATCGAGATGTCGGTCTTCCCCTCCCTGGCCGTCGCGTAGGCGCCGGACTCCTTCAGGTGGGCGTACAGCTCGGGCATCCACTCGCGATATCGCTTGACCTCAATGTATGGGGGATTTCCGACGACGGCGTCGAAGCCGCCGGCCGACATGACGTGGCCGAACCCTCGCGTGGGCGAGTGCCAGTCGTAAAGGACGAGCGCCGCGGCTCTTTTCGAGTCGAAGCCGAAGCCCTCTTGCTCGGGGCCGACGAGCGAATTGCCATGCCGGATGTTGCGGCCGATGCCCTTGAGCAGTTCGGCCGGCTCCTCCGGCTCGTCGCGGGCGGTTCGTTCCAGGTAACGAAGCGCCAGCGACATCCGCGCGACCTCGACCGCCTGCTCGTCGATGTCGACGCCGTGGATACAGTCCGTGATCAGCGTGCGCACCACCGCCGGAGCCAGGCGTGGCCGGGCCGGCTCGTCGCGCACGAACGACGGGCGCCGCGAGTCGTCCGGGTGCAGGGCGAACCAGTCGAGGAGCGCGCGCTCGAGGTAGTCGTAGACGCCGAGCAGGAAGCTCGCGCTTCCGCACGCGGGGTCCACGATCCGCAGCGCGAGAAGTTTTTCCGGATCCCGCCCGGCCGCGAGCGGATCGAGCGTGCGCTGGACGACGCGCTTGACCACCCACGCCGGCGTGTACACCGCTCCCTTGGTGCGCTGGTACTCGGGCTTGAACTCGTCGTCGACGTCGTTACCGACGATGCGCAGCCGCTTGCCCAGGAACCGCTCGTAGATGCCGCCGAGCAGCTCGATAGGCATGCTCTCGAACCGATACGAGCCCACGTTGTAGAGCGATCGCGTGATCTGCTGGAACGCGCGCCCCTTGAGCCACCAGCGACGCAGGTGCTTCTCGACGCCCGTCGGATCGGCATCCGCGGAGCTGGGGAAGAGGATGCCGTCGTAGACGCGGCGATAGCGCTTCTCGTGCTCCTCCATGAACAGAGGCCAGAAGCCGTCCTCGTGGTTGCCCATGAAGTTCAGCGAGCCGTACTCCTCCAGACCCATCTCTTCGCAGAAGCGCAGGAATACGATCCGATCGAGGATGCGCTGCGCGGCGCCCGAGATGATGCGCGCATCGCGCGTCTTGCCGTAGCGGAGGATCGTCTTGGCGAGCGCCAGCCGCCACTCGGACAGCATCTGCTCGAACTCCTCGTCGAGCGGCAGGCTGCCGCGAGGGAGTTCACCCTCGGGATGGAGGCGTTCGAGCGACCCCGCGAGGATCGCGTCGCGTGCGAAGTAGTCCCAGAGCGCGTCGAAGCTCGCGAGGTAGTCCTTCGACCGAAGGTACCGGACGCGGGCAGTCGACGCCGTGTCGCGGTCGCGGATGGGAATCGAGCAGTCGTAGATGGCGAGCTCCTCGAAGTCGAACGCGTAGCTCAGCCGCAGGCCGCAGCCACGGCCGTAGGCCCGGACCTGGAGCGCCGGCTGATCATCCTCCCCGATGTCGACGTCGAACCGCTTGACGTCGATGAACAGCTTCTCTTCGCCGTTGACCACGAGCGCGTAGTCGGGCTGGTTGTGGTGGCTGCCCTCGCGCTCGATACGGCGCGCGTTGCGTCCCTTGATCCGGAACTCCTGGACGACTTGGCTCGGGTCCGCGGGATCCCACCCGAAGATCTCGAGGAAGCGCTCGACCCACGTGCGAACCGTGGCCTCGGACTGTCCGCGTGTGCCGACCTTCGCGCGCATCTGCTCGAATTCGGCGAGCAGAGCGGCGAGGCGGTCGCGTGCGATGTCTCGTGGGGACGGCATGGCGCGGTCAAGCTAGCGTCAACGCGAGGGACGCCGCAAGGAGTCCCGAGTCCGACAGCACGGTAGCCAACAACCGCCGACTTTCCGATGCCAATGCTATAAAGTCGTGCGTTGATCGTCGCTGAGCGCAAGCGCTGGCACGCCGAGACCGTCGAAGAGGCGGCGGCTTTCTGGGAGTCGGATCTCGCGCGGGGCATCACCGACGAGGCCGCGGCCAGGCGGCTGGCCGAGCTCGGCGACAACTCGCTGGTGGAAGCGCCGCCGCCGTCGCTGGTGCAGCGCCTCCTCGCGCAGCTCAGCGAGGCGCCCGTGCTCATCCTGCTGGTCATGGCGCTGCTGGCCGGGCTGATCGGCGTCTTCGCCAAGCCCGGCGAGACGCTGCTCGCGCGCTACGGCGACGCCATCGCGATCCTGCTCATCGTCATCCTGAACGCGTGGCTCGGCCTGTCGCAGGAGCGGCGCGCCGAGCGGTCGCTGGCCGCGCTTCGCCGCATGACCGCGCCGACCGCGCGCGTCGTGCGCGGCGGCGCGGTGCGCGAGATGGCGGCGCAAATGCTCGTGCCCGGCGACCTGGTCCTGCTCGAAGAAGGCGACAAGATCCCCGCCGACCTGCTCCTGGTGTCGACCGCCGAGCTCGATGTCGTCGAGGGTGCGCTCACCGGCGAGTCGTTCCCCGTGGCCAAGGACGCCTCCGCGAAGCTCCCCGAGGACACGCCGCTGGCCGAGCGCGTCAACATGGCGTTCATGGGGACGCACGTGTCGCGCGGTCGCGCGCGCGCGCTGGTCGTCAACACCGGTATGCACACGGAGATCGGCCAGATCGCCGGGCTGCTCGCGCAGATGGAGATGAGCGAGACGCCGCTCCAGCAGAGCCTGCACCGCTTCGGCAAGGCGATCGTCGTGGTGTGCCTGCTGGTCTCGGCGATCGTCTTCTTCGCCGGCATGGTCCAGGGCACGCAGACGTGGGTCGAGCTGCTCATGGTGACGGCGACGCTCGCGGTCGCGGCCATCCCCGAGGGCCTGCCCGCGATCACGACGATCGTGCTCGCGCTCGGCACCGAGCGCATGGCGCGGCGCCACGCGGTCGTGCGCCGCCTGCCCGCCGTCGAGGGCCTCGGCTGCGCGCAGATCATCTGCACCGACAAGACCGGCACGCTCACGCAGAACGTCATGGCGGTGCGGCGCCTGCATGTCGACGGAAAGGACCGCGAAATAGGCGACGACGCGTTCGAGCTCTCGGCGCCGGCCGAGCGCGCAGCGCTACGCGTCGCCGCCCACGCCACGGGGGCGCGCCTCGCGCGCGAGGACGGCCAGTTGCGCGCCGTCGGCGATCCGACTGACGCGGCGATGCGGCTGATGGCGGCGCGCGCCGGCATCGAAGTCGGCGAGCCCGAGATCGTGCGCGAGGCGCCGTTCACTTCGGCGCGCCGCATGGCGAGCGTCGTCGTGCGCGAGAAGGGCCGGGAGATCGGCCTCGTGCGCGGGGCTCCGGAGGTGCTGCTCAACCGCTCGACCGCGCTGTGGGACGGCGCCGGACCGCGGCCGATGACCGTCGAGGATCGCGATCGTCTCATGCGCGTCGCGGCGGACTGGGGACGCGACGCGATGCGCGTCATCGGCCTCGCGCTCGCGCCCACCGGCGACGATCCCGAGCGCGACCTCGCGTTCGTCGGGCTGGTCGGAATCGTGGACCCGCCGCGCCCCGAGGTCGCCTCCGCGATCCGCGACGCGCGCGACGCCGGCATCCACACGATGATGGTGACGGGCGACCACCCGGCGACGGCGCTCGCGATCGCACGCGAAATCGGGCTCTGGCAGGAGGGCGATCTCGCGCTCTCGGGACCGGTGCTCGACGGGATCGATCAACAGAACCTCGAAGAGATGGTGCCGCGCGTGCGCGTGGTGGCGCGCGCGACCGCCGCCCACAAGCTGCGCATCGTCGACGCGCTCAAGGCGCGCGGTTTCGTCTGCGCGATGACCGGCGACGGCGTCAACGACGCGCCGGCGGTCAAGGCCGCGTCGATCGGCGTGGCGATGGGGCGGGCCGGCACCGAGGTCACCAAGGAGGCGGCGGATCTGGTCATCGCCGACGACAACTACGCGACCATCGTCGTCGCCGTCGAGCAGGGGCGCGCGATCTACGCCAACATCCGCAAGTTCATCTTCTTCCTGCTCTCATCGAACACCAGCATCGTGATAGTCGTGTTCCTCGCCGGGTTGCTCGGCTGGGAGCAGCCGCTCGCGCCGATTCAGATTCTCTGGATCAACCTCATCACCAACGGTCTGCCGGCGCTTGCGCTCGGCGTCGAGCCGCCGGAGCCGGGTTTGATGCGTCTGCCGCCGCGCGATCCGCGCGCGCCGCTGATGGGCGGGCGCGAGTACGTCCTGATGGTGCTGACCGGCGTCGTCATGAGCGGCGCGACGCTGTGGGCGTTCAAGAGCACGCTCGAGGCCGGCTATCCGCTCGATCTCGCCCGCACCTGCGCGTTCACGATCCTTTCGCTCTCGCCCATGTTCCACGCGTTCAACTGCCGGAGCTCGCTGATCTCGAACTTCCGCCTCGGGTGGGGCACGAACCGCGCGCTGATCCTCGCCGTGCTCATCGGCCTGCTCCTGCAGCTCGTCGCCGTCTACGTGCCGCCGCTGCACCCCGTCTTCAAGACCGCGCCGCTGGGCGGGCGCCACGTCGTCTGGCTGCTCTCGCTGTCGGCGATCCCGCTGGTCCTGGGCGAGCTGTGGAAGCTCGCGCGTTCCGCCTCACGGGGTGATGCAGGTCCGCCCGCGCCGGTCACGGGTCCGTCCCCGGCGGTGTCGGCATGAGCGAGCGCAGCGAGCGAGTGAGCGAGGCCCGAAGGGCCCGCGGATCGAGATGCCGCTCATGGGGCGCCCGAAGGGTGCCCCAATGAGCGTGCCCACGGGCATCGCGACGCTTCCGTCGCACGTCGTGCCGCTTTCAGAGATGGACGCGGCGTGGCGTGAGCGTTCCGCGGGCGAGCGGCTCGCCGCGGTGCGTGGCGCTGGGGCACGGCTGCGCGAGCGCGTGCTCGAGAGCGGGCGCGCCGTCTGCGTGCGGACGTTCGATCTCGCCGTCCTGCCGTACCCGACGCGGTTCGGTCTCGGCGGCGCCGCGAGCTCGCCGCTCGGCTTCCTGATGATGACCAACCGGATGAACGTCGTGCAAATCGCAGGTGAGGACGGCCAGGTCCGCACGCTGCTCTTCAACCCCACCGATGCCGAGCGCAGCGCCGAGGCGCCGTACTTCCGAGCGCTGCGGCGCGGCCTCTCGGGGCGGATCGCCGAGAAGCTGTTCCGGGGCGTGCTGCGCCGCCCCAAGGTTGGCGAGCACCTCGCGGCGATCGGCCTCTCGCCCGTGGACGTCGACTACGTCGCGTTCGACCACCTCCACGTGCAGGACCTACGCGCGATGCTCGGCGGCGAGCAGCCGCTGTTTCCGCGCGCGAAGCTGCTCGTGTGGCGGCCCGAGCTCGACATCTTCCGCGGGCTGCACCCGCTGCAGCGTCCCTGGTACATCCCCGAGGGCGTCGACGGCATCCCCGACGAGCGCGTGATCGTATGCGAGGGCGACCTCCTGCTCGGCCGCGGCGTCGCGCTCGTGCGCACGCCAGGGCACACCGTCGGCAACTGGTCGCTGGTGGTGAACACCGATTCGGGCATCTGGGCGGTCAGCGAGAACGGCATCGCCTGCGACGCCTACGCGCCGGCGGCGAGCGCCATAGGCGGGGTCGCGCGCTGGGCCAGGAAGAGCGACCTCGAGTTCGTCTTGAACTCCAACACGCTCGAGCTCCGCCACGAGCAGTACACGTCGATGGCGCTGGAAAAGACGCTCGTCGATCGCTGCGCCAAGAACCCCGACTTTTTTCAGCACTTCGCGTCGTCGGAGCTGACCCCGAGCGCTCTCGCGCCCGGCCTGGCGCCGACCTACCGCCATGGCGGGATCGCCAGCGGCCAGGTGCGCGTCCCGCGCGCTCTGCGCGAGCCGCTGCCGCTGCACGAACGCCCGTAGGCGGCGCTCTACCCCGGCGCGTCGGCGTCGGCGGGGACGAGAAAGAACACGTCGCGCGCGTCGAGCTCGGTGACGCCGTCGCCCAGCACGCGGATGGTCGCGCGGAAAAGCTGCGGCTCGCCGGTCGGCATGACCGTGGTGTTCTCCCTGGGCACGACTTCGAAGCAGACGGGCGTGCCGGGCTGCACGTCGATGAACGCGCCGCCCACGATCGTCAGGCCCGCGGTGCAGCCGTCGCCGACCGAAGTCGGGAGGACCGAAGCGACGAACGCGGCGACCGCGTCAAGGCCGTCCTCGGGCGCGTCCACCGGCTCGGCGCTGATGTCGATCGCCGCGAACGACGTGAGCAGCGTGATGCCGTTGACGATCGTCGAGCCCAGGCCCGTGCCGCTCGACGTGATCGTGAAGACCAGCGGGCAGTCGCCCGACGCGGCCGGCGCCTCGCCCGCGCCTGACAGCCCGGTGCAGCACTGTCCCGCCGCGCACGCGTCGCCGAAGTCCCCGGGCGACACGACCGCGCCGGTCACCGTCGCCGTCGCGACCAATTCGGAGCGCACGTCGCCCCAGCCGCCCTGGCTCGCGATACCCACCACCCTGGCGCCGATCGCGGTCAGCTCGGCGATCGCGTCGGTCGATGTGTGCGCGCCGCTGAAGGTGGCGTAGTCGCCGTTGTGGCTCACGGCGTCGGTCGCCTGCACGATGATCGGCAGCGCGCCCTCGCGGAAGCCCGCGCCGCCGAGCGTCCCGATCTCCTCGCCGGCGGGAGGCTCGGCGGGGTAGGCGGTGGCGGGCGCGAACGCGGGCACGCTCGCGCCTCCCGCGGAAATGCCCTCACCGGTCGCGGCCTGGTAGAGCGCCTCCCACCCGCTCTCCGGCCCGTCCCAGCCGTTGCCGAGCGCGAGCGCGGAGACTGAAGCCGCGACCGACGCGAGGCCGTCGCCGGTCGACACGGTCATCATCCGGTGCAAGAGGTCGTAGGGCTGGTCGCCGGCGCCGCCGTAGACGTAGGTCGGGAAATCCTCGTAGTGCGCGACGCCGAGCGCGACGTCGGGCAGCACGTCGGCCAGGCCGGGAGCGACCGTCGAGCTCAAGCTCGAGACGAGGTTCCCGATCTCCTCGCCCATGCTGCCGGTCGTGTCGACCAGGAAGAGCACGTCGGCGCGGACGATCTCGGTCGCGAAAAGAAGCGTGTCGCTCGGCGGGGAGGGCGCCTCCTCGAACGGCTCGAGGAAGATGAAGTCACCGCCCGCCTGCGGGTTGTCGGCCTCGTCGGTTGGATCGGTCCCGGCGACCTGCTCGATCAGGTCGGTCGCGCCGTCGCCGTCGCTGTCCGGGTCCTGCGGATCGGTGCCGGCGCCGATCTCGTCGGCGTCCGAGAGGCCGTCGCCGTCGGCGTCGAGGTCGAGGAAGTCGGCAAACCCGTCGCCGTCGGTGTCGACCGGCGGCGTGTCGAGATCGGTGTCGCCCGCCTCGTCGGCGTCGTCGATGCCGTCGCCGTCCGAGTCGACGTCGCGGTACGAGGCGAGCCCGTCGTCGTCCTGATCCGCGCTCGACTCGGCGGCGTCGGCGATCGTGTCGCCGTCGGCGTCGGTGTCCTGGAAGTCCGGGTCGCCGTCGCCGTCGCCGTCGAGCGGATCGGCCGGATCGCCGCCGATCTCGTCGATATCGCCGATGCCGTCGCCGTCGTCGTCGTCGTCGGCGAACGCGCCGAGGCCGTCGCCGTCGAGATCCTCCGCGCCGTCTTGTGCATCGCCGATGCCGTTGGCATCCGAGTCGTTGTCGAGGAAGTCGGGTGTGCCGTCCGCGTCGGAGTCGGCCGCGGGCGTGGCAGGGTCGTCGTCGCCGGCCTCCGTGGCGTCGGCGATGCCGTCGGCGTCGGAGTCGTCGTCCTCGAAGTCGGGAGTCCCGTCGTCGTCGCTGTCGCGGCGCTTAGCGCGCCCCTCCTCGTCGTCGGAGATTCCGTCCCCGTCGGCGTCGCCGACGTCGGCCTCGGCCTCGCTCTCACCCTCGCCGTCGTCGCGGAAGTACGGCTGGGTGCACCCGACGGCGAGCGCGAGGAAGAAAAGGATGAGGGATCGAGCGGGCGTGCTTATCATTAAAAGGGAGAGTATCGCGCCCGCGAAGACCGGCAACGGCAAAATGCGGACCTGGCCCGGCGGAACGCGAAGCAGGTCACGTGCGGAACTTCGCCGAAGCTCGCGCGTCGAACGTGTATCATGTGTTTCATGCGCCGCTTCCGCGGGCTCGTCGCGCTCGCCGCCGCCCTCGTGAGCGCGAGTGGGCGCGAAGCGGCCGGCGCGGAGCCGATCGTGGTCCGCATCGGCACGATCGCACCCGAGGGGACGACGTGGGTGCGCGAGCTCCGCG
Source organism: Myxococcota bacterium (assembly GCA_038041915.1). GTDB lineage: Bacteria > Myxococcota_A > Polyangia > JBBTFH01 > JBBTFH01 > JBBTFH01. The sequence goes on along the minus strand of JBBTFH010000255.1, from coordinate 443 downwards.
TGGCGGCGCGCGCCGTCGAGCAGCGCACGGGCGGCGCGGTGCGCCTCAAGCCCTACCCCGGCGCGGTGCTGGGCGACGAGCGCGAGATGGTGAGGCAGATGACGCTCGGCCGTCTCGAGGGCGCCATGCTGACGACCGTCGGCCTCGAGATGGCGGTGCCGGCGATGCAGGTCTTCCACATGCCGCTCCTGCTCGACTCGTTTTCCGAGGTCGACCGCGCGATTGAGACGCTGCGCCCGATGCTCGCGGGCGAGTACGCGCGCGCCGGCCTGGTCGACGCCGGCACCGGCCCGATAGGCTCCGTCCGCGTCTTTTCGACGGCGCCGGCGACGCGCATGGCCGATCTCGATCGGATGCGGATCTGGGCGTGGGTGGACGATCCGGTGCAGCGGCAGTTCTTCGGCATCCTCGGGCAGAAGACGGTGCCGCTGAGCCTTCCCGAC
>JBBTFH010000254.1:9759-13542 GCA_038041915.1 Myxococcota bacterium | reverse complement strand
CCGGTGGGGACGCGACGCAAACCGGTGGGGACGCGACGCAAACCGGTGGGGACGCGACGCAAACCGGTGGGGACGCTACGCGAACCGGAGGGGAGGACGGCCGTGACGGCGCGCGCGTGTCGAGTACACTGCCGCGCCGTGCGCCTCTCGATCCTCGGCCGGCTCCGCGCCCATCGCGGGGCGCTTGCGCTTGGCGTGGTCTGCCTGCTGGCGACGAACGTGCTCGGGCAGCTCATCCCCAAGATCGTCGGCCGCGCCATCGACGCCATCGTGCACGGCGCCAGCGCCGCGCTCCTCCCGAAGCTCTGCGGCACGATCGCCGCGCTCGCGATTCTCCAAGGCCTCATCCGCATCCCGTCGCGCATCGCCATCTTCAACATCGGGCGAGGGATCGAATACGAGCTGCGCAACGAGCTGTTCGCGAAACTGCTCGCGCTGCAGCCGTCCTTCTACCGGCGGCAAGGCACGGGCGATCTCATGTCGCGCCTGACCAACGATCTCGGCTCGGTCCGCGCGCTGTTCGGCCCCGGCATCCTCTACGTCGTCAACACGCTGTTCGCGTACGCGATCGCCGTGCCACTGATGGTCCAGATCGACCCGCTGCTCACGCTGGTCGCCGTCGCGCCTTACCCTGCCCTCTTCTTGATCGCGCAACGCTACGCACGCCGCATCCAGCAGCTTAGCCGCGAGGTGCAGGAAGAGATCGGGGCGCTCGGCGCCGAGGTCCAGGAGGATCTCGCCGGCGTCGGCGTCGTGAAGGCCTACGCGCTTGAGGAGCGCCGCGCCGCCGCGTTCGCCCGCCGCTGCGAGTCGTATTTTGACAAGAGCATGGCGCTGGCCCGCGCGCGCGGCGTCATGACGCCGCTCATGGGCATTTTCGGCGGCGTCGGAACGCTGCTGGCGCTGGTCGCGGGCGGTTGGGCCGTCATCGCCGGGCGCATCTCGCTCGGCGATCTCATCGCCTTCAGCATCTACCTGGCGACGCTGGCGGCGCCGACCGTGGCGATCGGCTGGATTCTCGCCTTCTGGCAGCGCGGGCTGGCCGCGTGGGAGCGTCTGGTCGAGATCCTCGCCGAGCAACCGACCATCGCCGACGCTTCAGGCGCCCAGGACGGCGACGTGCTGCGCGGCGACATCGAGATCCGCGACCTCTCGATCGAAATGGACGGCCGGCGTGTCCTCGACCACCTGAGCCTGCGCGTGCCCGAGGGCACCGTGCTGGGGCTGGTCGGCCGCGTCGGCTCCGGCAAGTCGACCCTGCTCGACGCCCTGCCGCGGCTGGTCGAGATCCCGCCCGGCGCCGTCTTCATCGGCGGCCAGGACATCACGCGCGTGCCGCTCGCACGCCTGCGCCGCTCGATCGGCTACGCGCCGCAAGAGGCTTTCCTCTTCTCGACGACGATCCGCGAGAACGTACGCCTGGGCGGGGCTCGCTCAGCCCACCCGACGGGGGGTGGCGACGACGGCGCCCTCGTCAGCGCGCTCGCCGCGGCGGGTCTCGGCGCGGACCTCGCCGCCTTCCCCGATGGCGTCGAGACGCGGGTGGGCGAGCGCGGCATCACGCTCTCGGGCGGGCAGCGCCAGCGCACGGCGCTCGCGCGCGCGCTCGCGGCCGATCCGCCCAACCTGCTGCTCGACGACTCGCTGTCTTCCGTCGACGCGCAGACGGAGCGCGAGGTGCTCGGCCACCTGCGGGCACGCATGCGCGGGCGCACGGCCATCGTCGTGTCGCACCGCCTGGCCGCGTTGCAAGCAGCCGACCGCATCGCCGTGCTCGACGACGGGCGCGTGGTGGATCAGGGCACGCACGCCGAGCTGATGGCGCGCGGCGGGGTCTACGCGGCGCTCTACAGCCGGCAGGCGCTTGAGGACGAGCTTCAGGCGCTATGACGGCCGCGGCGCACGACGACGACAAGGAAGTCGGCCGCGCCTACGACGCGCAGCTCATGCGGCGCTTGTGGGCCTACGTGCGACCGCACGCGCGCCTGCTCGCGCTCGCGCTCGCGACGCTCCCCGTCGTCACCACCCTCGGCCTCGTGCAGCCCTACCTGTTCCGGCGCGCAATCGACGAAAACGTCACGCCGCGCCGCTTGGACGGCCTCCTCCTGCTCGGCGCGCTCTACCTCGGCGCGCTCATCGCCGAGTACCTGGTCCGCTACGCGCACCTGGTCGTGCTGCAGGACCTCGGCCTGCGCGCGATCAACCACCTGCGGCGCGATCTCTACCGCCACGTCTTCTCGCTGCGCGCGGCGTTCTTCGATCGCGAGCCGGTCGGCCGCCTGATGACGCGGCTCACCAACGACGTCGAGTCCATCAACGAGGCCTTCACCGCGGGCCTGGTCACGCTCGTCGGCGACGTGGTGCTCCTCGTCGGCATCGTGATCGCGATGCTGCTGCAGGACGTGACGCTGACGCTCTTCGCGCTGGCCTCATCGCCGCTGCTGTTTCTCGCCGCGTTGGTCTTCCGCCGCCTGCTGCGCGGGGCGTACCGCGAGATCCGCCGAAAGATCGCGCGCATCAACGGCTTCCTGCAGGAGCACGTCACCGGGATGAAGGTCGTGCAGCTCTTCGGCCGCGAGCGCGAGTCCGCCGCGCGCTTCGACCTCCTGAACGCCGAGCACCGCGACGCCAACTACTCCGCAATCGCCTGGGACGCGACGCTCTTCGCCACGGTCGAGACGCTCGGCTCGCTGGCCACGGCGGCGATCGTCTGGTGGGGCGGCGGACAGATCGTGCAGGGCGCGCTCACGTTCGGGCTGCTGACGGCGTTCATCCAGTACCTCGACCGCTTCTTCGTGCCGATCCGCGATCTGTCGACGAAGTTCACCGTGATGCAGCAGGCGATGGCTTCCTGCGAGCGGATCTTCCACCTGCTCGACGTCGACGAGCCGGACGCTCCCGTCACCGCGGCCGCCGCGTCGGGGGCGGCAGCGACGGCGTCGGCGCCCTTCGTCGAGATCGATCACGTCAGTTTCGCCTACCGTCCCGGCCAAGAGGTCCTGCACGACGTGTCGCTCCGGATCGCGCGCGGGCACACCATCGCCGTCGTCGGTGCGACCGGTGCCGGCAAGTCGACGCTGGTGCGGCTGCTCACGCGCCTCTACGAGCCGACCGCCGGCGAGATCCGCCTGGGCGGCCGCCCTCTTCGCTCGATCGCGCGCGACGAGGCGCGCCGCCGCGTCGTCGTCGTGCCGCAGGACGTGTTCCTCTTCTCAGGCTCAGTGCGCGACAACGTCACGCTGTGGAACGCGGCGCTGCCCGAGGCGAAGCTGCGGCAGGCCGCCGAGCGCGTCGGCCTGCTGCGCGCACTCGAGCGGCGGGGCCGCACGCTCGATGATCGCGTGGGCGAGCGCGGCGGCACCCTGTCGGCCGGCGAGCGCCAGCTCGTCGCATTCGCGCGCGCTCTCGCCCGCGATCCCGAGGTGCTCGTGCTCGACGAGGCGACCGCGAGCGTCGACCCCGAGACGGAGCGCCTGATCGAGCAGGGGACCGCCGAGATCCAGCGCGGCCGCACGTCGATCCTCATCGCCCACCGTCTCTCGACGATCGAGCGCGCCGACGCCATCGTCGTCCTGCACAAGGGCTGCCTCGTCGAGCAGGGCACGCACGCCGAGCTGGTCGCCCGCGCCGGCATCTACGCGCGTCTCTACCAGCTCCAGCGCGTCGCCCCCGCCGATGCCGCGGCCGGGGAGTAGGACGGCCGCGACCCTACCCATACCCTCCCGGAACTTACCCACCGACCGGAGCGGGATTCCGAGGCCCCCTCCGCCATGGTCGGCATAC
>JBBTFH010000254.1:0-9659 GCA_038041915.1 Myxococcota bacterium | reverse complement strand
CCGCTGCCGGGCCGTTCGTTCTTCGGTCCGCCGGCCCGACCTACGCCGCGTCGGCCAGGTCGATCTTCACGCGCTTGGGCAGCCGCCTCGGCTTGCGCAGCGACCGCAGGTAATCCGCCGTCGCCGTGCTCCCCCGCCGCCGATCGAGGATCATCTGCCGGATGAGCGCATACGTCGCTCGGTCGACCGGCCGCTTGTCCCGCTCCCACCGCGAAACCGTCTCGGCCCGCACCTGAACCAACTGGGCGAACTCCTTGCCGTTGAGACCGGTCGCCTTGCGCATGAACTTCAACGCATCGGCGTTTGCGACACCGGCATCGGCGAGCCGCGCGGCGACGAGCAGGTCGAAGCTGCCGACATCGGCATCCGCGAAGTAGGCTTCCCCGCAGGACGCGCACGCTCGCGCGGGGATCTCCGCCGCGAACGAGTGGCCGGCCACGTGCCGGACCCGTCGCACCGTCCGGCGTTCGAGCTTTCCGACCTTGCAGTTGGGACACCGTTCCAGCATGGCTTCACCCGACGTACACGGTCCAGACCAGAACCGCGTCCGCTTCGATGTGGACGATGACGGTCAGGCTTTCGCCGCGGACCCGCCACCGGCCGTTGTCCTGAAGCGCGAACGACTTCGCGCGCAGCAGCGCCGCCGCCACGCTTTCACGCGTTTCACCGTCGGCGTCCATCTCGTCGAGCGCATGGCTCGTGAATATCAGGCGCCGCGCGCGAACCGCCTGCTGAACCAGCCGAACCACGTCGGCACGCTTCACTGCGCCACCCTGTCATTGGGTTGATTATTAGTCAATCTTGACGTCAGGTCAATTTTGTTCTGTGGCGTGCACCAGGAGCGATACGATTGACCGCTCACCTCGTGTGACCTCTGCCACGTCGCCACGCCCGTACGACGGCGCCCGGGCGCGGGTCTACGCGGGCGCCTCGGGGTTTTCGAGCCGGGTCCGCACCGCGCCGAGGTTGGCGGCGACGAGGCCGTTCCGCTCTGGCCACGCTTCGGCGCTGTAGACGGTGAGCGCGGCCTCGTAGCACGCGATGGCGCGGTCAAGGTTCTCGCCGCGGTCGCCCGTGGGCAGGGTCTGGTACGCGTTGCCGAGGTTGTTCTGGATCATCGCCCAATCGTGCGAAGGCGCGATCGTCGCCTGCGCCGGGCGGGCGCCGCGGTTTCAAATGCCCACGCGGATGTCGAAGGGGCACTGCCGATAGCGCAACGCCGCGCGGCGGGGACATCGGCGGAGGTGGCCTGCCGACCCGTGAAATCTGGATCAGGGTGCCGGCGCCTGGCTGCGCCGCTTCATCGCTATCCCCTGAGAACGGTTCCGGTTATAGTTGCGCCCCGCCGGTCGGCGTTTCGCGACCGAGCACGGGCGAGCATGACAACCATGTCGGTGTCCCGATGAAAGGCCTCGACCGCTACCAGTTGATGGAGGAGGTCGGGCACGGCGGCATGTCGACCGTCTGGCGAGCGATAGACTCCAGCCTCGGACGCGAGGTGGCGGTCAAGGTGCTGCACCCGCACCTCGCGAGCGACGACGAGTCGATTCGCCGCTTCCAGCGCGAGGCGCACGCGGTGGCCAAGCTCCACCACCCGAACATTTTGGAAATCTACGACTACTCGGGCAACGGCGCCGACGGGAACTTCATCGTCACCGAGTTCATCCGCGGCCGCACGCTCAAGCAATTCCTCGCCGACCACCCCATAGCCGTTCCCGAGGCCGCGGCGGCGATCGTGATGGAGGTGGGCCGCGCGCTCTCGCACGCGCACTCCGTCGGCGTGATCCACCGCGACATCAAGCCGGAGAACGTGATGATTCGGCAGGACGGCGTGCTCAAGCTGATGGACTTCGGCATCGCGCAGATGATCGATCTGCAGCGGCTGACGGTGACAGGGGAGCTGCTCGGCTCGCCCGCGTACATGGCCCCCGAGCAAGTCGACGGGCGGCCACTCGATTTTCGCACCGATGTCTTCAGCCTCGGCACACTGCTCTACCAGTTGACGACGGCGGAGCTGCCGTTTCGCGGCCGCAACCCGCACGAGGTGCTCAAACGCATCTCGGAGGGCTTCTTCCTCGACCCGACGCTGGTCACGCCGCGCGTCGACGACCGCGTCGCTTCGATCATCCGGCGGGCGCTCGCGCGCAGCCCCGACGATCGCTACCCGGACGTGACCGCGATGATGGCGGACCTGCGCGCGTACCTCGAGGCGGCGGAGCTACGCGTCGATGGCGCCGAGGCGCGCGCGTTCGTCGAGGCGCCCGAGGCCTGGCAGGCGGCGGCGACGCCGCGCATCGTCGCGGCGCTGGCGCGGAGCGGGCGCGAGGCGTTGGCGCGGGGCGAGATCCCGGCCGCGCTCGCGCTCTTTTCGCGCGCGCTCTGCCGCGACCCGAAGAACACGGAGATCCTCGCGCTGCTCGATCGCCTCTCGCGTCGGCGTCGACGCGCGCGCGTCCTTTACGCCACGGTCGCGCTCGCGCTGATCGTGGCGGCCGGCGCGGCCGCGGTGCGCTTTTGGCCGGCGCCTCGATTGGCGCGAGCACCCGCGACCGCGGCGATGGTAGGACCGCGGCCGGGCCCGTCGGGGGGCAAGCGCATGGAGCTTCCCGCGCCCTCGCGAGGCGAGTCCCCGCTTTCACCGTCGAGCCCGAAAGGCGAGCCCGCGGCCGAGCCGCGCTCCACAACGCCCACGCGGCGCGCCACGGGCGCGTACTTCGCCGGCCCGGGTGAACGCGAGATCGAGATCGTCCCGTCGATCAGAGCCGTGCGCATGACTCTCGACGGCCACCCGCTCGGCTGGTACGGGAGCCCGGCCACGACCATCACGGTGGGCTCGGGATCGCACACGCTCGTGCTCGACTGCGTCGACGATCTCTGCCTGCGGGAGAAGATCGCCATCCCGGCCGGCGACCCGCGCACCCGCATCGCGGTGCCGCTCACGTGGAAGCCCGCACGGATCACGTTCACGACCAACGCTCCCGACGCGGAGGTGATCGTCGCCGGGCGCATCTACCGCCCGGGCGAGCCCATCGACGTGCCGCTGCGCGGCCGCGAGCCGAAAAGCGAGATCCCGGTGGTCGTGCAGGCCAGCGGCTACGAGATGCAGGCCGTGCGCGTCGCCATAGAGGCGGGAAAGACCATGCCCGCCGTGAAGGTTGAGCTGGCACGAGGAGCGCGGTAGGGCGATGCATCGCCTCTCCATGGCCGTCGTGCCGATCGCGCTGCTCGCCGTTTCGGCGCGCGCGCTGGCCGCGCCCGGCGACGTACTCGACAGCGCCCGCAACCATTACCAGTTCGGCGATTACAAGACCGTCATCGACAAGCTCGAGCCGCTGCTCGCGGAGAGCGAGCCGCAAAAGCGGCTGCTGCGGACCGATGACGTCGTCGAGGCGCGCCGGCTGCTCGGTCTCGCCTATCTTTTCGAGAAAAGTCGCATCCCCGAAGCCGAGGCCAAGGCCGAGCGCGAGTTCCTCGCCCTGCTCTCGGAGCGGCCGGACGCCGAGCTCGACCCGTTGGTGGATCCGCCGCCGTTCGTCGAGTTCTTCACCCGCCTCAAGGCGCGCTTCCGCGAGAAGCTCGACGCGGTTCGCTTGCAGCTCGACGCCCAGGAGCGCGGGCGTGCCGCGGCCGAGGAGAGCCGGCGCGTCGAGCTCGCGAACCTACGCCTCAAGGTCGCCGACCTCGAGTCGAGCGTCTACCTCGTCGACTCGGCGGAACGCAGCCGGCTGGTCGCGCTCGTGCCCTTCGGCGCGGGGCAGTTCCAGAACGGCCACACCGGCAAGGGGATCTTCTTCATGACGTCGGAGGTCGTGCTCGGCGCGGCCTCGGTGGCGTTCGCGGCGACCGTGCGCCTGCGCTGGGCCGACGGCACGTTCGCCCCCGGCGAGCGCGACCAGGCCGAGACGCTCGTCGGCGCGCAGGTGCTGACGGGGGCCGCGTTCGTCGCGCTGGCGCTGTGGGGCGTGATCGACGCCAACCTCTCCTTCGAGCCCGCACGCCAGAGCGCGCCGCGACGCGTTCCCAAAGACTCGCTGCATCTCGGCGCGAACGCCGAGGCGCGAAACGCCCCCTCAGGCGAGCGCTGATGCCCATCCTCAAGATCGTCGCGCCCGGCGAGCCGGCGCGCTCGGTGCGCCTCACCAAGCGCGTCACGTCGCTCGGCGCGGCCTCGGACAACGACGTCGTGCTGCCCAGCAGCGCGCTGCCCGCGACCTGCGCGCACGTCGTCACCGACGGCGAGGCATTCGAGATCTCCGCTATCGACAGAGTCGATCTGATCGTGCGCGGCAAGAAGCGCCGCAAGCATCGCCTGGCGCACGGCGACGAGCTCCAGATCGGGGACGTCGCGCTCGCCTTCCACCTGCTCGACGACCTGCCTGTGCCGTCGGGCGACACCGGCCCGCTGGCAAAGGCCGGCGCAACCGCCAAGCGGCCGGTCATCGACGCCTACCGGCAGCTTCACGACTTCTCCGCGCGGCTGCTCGAGAACTATCGGCTCGACCCGCTCCTCGACGCGCTGATGGACGCCGTCATCGACGTCACCCACGCCGACAAGGGCTTCCTCGTGCTGCTCGAGAGCGGCGAGCCGACCATCAAGGTCGCGCGCAATGTCCGCCGCGAGAACATCGCGCCGGCCATCACGCAGCTCTCCGACTCGATCCTCGCCCGCGTCGTGCGCGATCGCGCCCCGCTCATCATCAGCGACGCGCTGCGCGACGAGGAGTTCAAGACCTCGCTCTCGGTGGTCAACCTCAAGCTCTGCTCGGTCATGTGCGTGCCGCTGCTCGAGCGCGGCAACCTGCTCGGCGTCATCTACGTCGGCAACGATCGCGTCGCCAGCCTCTTCGATCAAACCGCGCTCGACGTGCTGATGGTGTTCGCTGCCCAGGCCTCGCTGCTGATCCGCAACGCGTTGCTGGTGCAGGAGCTCACCATCGACAAGGGGCGCCTCGAGGAACGGCTCGAGGCGATGCGTTTCGGCCAGATCCTCGGCGCCTGCGCCGCCATGCAGGAGGTTTTTCGCAAGGTCGACAAGATCGCGGTGACCGACATCTCGGTGCTCATCACCGGCGAGACCGGGACCGGCAAGGAGCTGATCGCGCGCGAGATCCACAACCGCTCGCCGCGGCGCAAGGGTCCGTTCGTGTCGATCAACTGCGGCGCCATCCCCGAGATGCTGCTCGAGTCGGAGCTGTTCGGGCACGTGCGCGGCGCCTTCACCGGCGCCATAGGCAACAAGCCCGGGCGCTTCCATGCGGCCAGCGGCGGCACGCTCTTTCTCGACGAAATAGGCGACATGCCGATTTCACTGCAGGTCAAGATCCTGCGCGCCCTCGAGGAGAAGGCGGTCATGCGCGTCGGCGACACCCGCGCCGATCCGGTGGACATCCGCGTCGTGGCCGCGACCAACCGCGAGCTCGATGTCGAGATCAAGGCCGGACGCTTCCGCGAGGATCTGTTCTACCGGCTGAACGTCGTGGCCCTGCACCTGCCGCCGCTGCGCGAGCGCGGCGACGATATCGTGCTGCTCGCGCGCTACCTGCTGGCGAAGTTCTGCGAGGAGTACGCCTCGCGGGCGCGCGGCTTCGCGCCCTCGACCATCGTCGCGCTGCGCCGCTTCGGCTGGCCGGGCAACATCCGGCAGCTCGAGAACCACCTCAAGAAGGCGGTCGTGCTCAGCGACAGGGCGCTGCTCTCGCCCGCCGACCTCGGCATCAGCGAGGAAGCGCTGCCGCCCATCCTGCCGCTCACGCAGGCGCGCGAGGAGTGGCAGCGCCGCTACATTAATGAGGTGCTCGCGCGCAACGGCGGCAACCGAACCAAAACGGCGCGCGATCTCGGCGTCGATCCGCGCACGATTTTCCGCCACTTGGAGCGCGAGAACGGCGAGCCGGAACCGGGGGGCGAAGTCTGACACGAATGTCGCGGCACGCCCTCCAGACGAGTCACAAGTCGTTGAAACGATTTGGGGCACGACGGCTGCACATCCTGTTGGTCGTGGTCCTTCTGGCTGACTGCGTGATCCCACCTTCGCTCGAGGAAGAGCCGGCGGAGAACAACCACCAGCCGCGCATCCTGCGCGACACGAGCCCTGTTCCCGAGACGGAGGTGACGATCCTGGTGAAGCAACCGGGCGCTCCCGACGACGACCCCAAGCGAGAGTCGCAGGACGTTCTGCAGCTCCTGATGCGCATCGAGGACCGCGATCTCGACGACCTTCTGACGGTCCGAGTCTTTCTCGACTACGATGCGGCGGCGCCCACCGGGCCCACGCTCAGCGGCGTCGCGGCCTCCACCAACGACGCGCTGGTGCGGCTCTACAGCGGCACCATCCCGGGGATCTGCGGCTCCGTCGGCAATGCGCCTGAGGTCCTCGCCGTCGTCTCCGATGGCAACTTCAACGACGCGGTCGACGGCGGCTTCCCTTTCCGCTCGCCCGCCGGCGCGGGCGAGACGGACCAGACGTTCTGGACGATTCGCTGCGATCCGGCGCCGAAGGAGGAGCAGTGAGATCCGTCGCCTGCATCGCCGCGCTCGCCTTCGCCGGTTGCGGCGCCGACCGCTCCGTACCGGGACCCGACCCGTGCGCGAAAGGCTGCGAGGCGCCCCAGGCCGCGCTCGCCGCCGAGGTGCTGCCGCCCACCACCGATCTGTCGGTCGTGGCGACCGAGTTCCCGCAGAGTGCGGTCGACAAGACCGAGCAGGGCATCGCCCTCACGCTGTCCGAGCCGGCCCGTGTGAGCTTCCTGGTCGCCGACGGCGGCTCGCAGATCCCGTCGTCGATCCTGCTGACGCGCCCATCGCTGATTCCGGGCCGCCCGCTGGTGGTCGTCGCCGCCGAGACCGACGAGTACGGTAGCGCGACGCTGCAACTGCTCCCGGTCGAGTACGCCGTGCGCGTGACACCGCTGCCGCCGAACGATGCCACCTACCCGCCGCTGGTGACGACCGTTCGCGTCCTGCGGAGCAGCACGATCGCGCTCCCGCTCACGCCGCTGGCTGCTCTCATCCAGGTCACCGGCGTTGTGTGCGAGTTTTGCACCGTTCCGCCGCTGCGCGTGCGCGGCTTTCGTGAAGGCGGCGGCGAAACCAGCGTTGGAACCGTCGATCCGAAGACCGGCCGCTTCGTCGTGTACGCGCCCGAGCGCGGCCTCTACCGCTTTCGCTTCGAGCCCGAGCCCGGCGCCGTGGCGCCGACGCTCGAGTTCCTGCGCGAGGTCGCGCCGCTGCCCGACGTTCTCGACGTCGCCCTCGGCGAGTTGCCCTGGCCGTCGCTGCCCGCGCCTCGTGATTTCTGCGTGAGCGTTCGCGGCGTCGATGCGTCGGGCCAACCGGTCGACGTCGCCGGGGCGCGGGTCGTCTTCGCGGCGACAATCGACGCCGCCGCCTGGGAGGCCGACGTGGCGAGCTTCCGCGCCGAGACGACGACCGACCCCGCCGGCCAGGCGCGCCTGACGCTGATAGCGGGCGCCCCCGGCGCGCCACGCAGCTACGTGGCGGGCGTGATGCCGCCGCCCGGCTCGCCCTTCGCCGGCGCGGGCGGGCTGTCTTACCTCGTCGAGTCGCCCGCCGACTTTGCTGAGTGCCCGACGCTGGGCCCGACGATGGATCTCGGCCGGCGCGCCAGGCTCGGCGGCATCGTCTACGCGCGGCCCGAGGATGGCGCGCTCGCACCCGTCGAGGGCGCCAGCGTCGAGGCGCGTCGCGCCGCGCTGGAAGCGAACGCGGGCGAGGACGACGCATCCGCGCCGCCCACCGCGCCCGGCAACGCGCAGGCGACGACCGGCGCCGACGGCGGCTTCGAGCTCTGGGTGGAGCCGGGCGGTTACGATCTGGCGGTCCAGCCCACCGCCGAGAGCGGCTTTGCGCGCCAGACCTTCGAGGGGCGTGTGGTCTCGTCGGACGTTTCCGATCTCGAGCTCGAGCTGCCCTCCGCGACGGTCGCCCAAGTCGACGTGTCGCGCGCGGACGGCAGCCCCGTCGGCGGCGCCGTCGTTCGCCTCTTCGAGGTCGAAGGGGCCGACGGACCCGCGCTCCTGCGCGGCGAGGGCATCACGGACGAGTCCGGCAGCGCGTTCGTCATCCTACCGAGTCCGTGACACCCGCCGAAGCATCGACTATCCTCCCGCGCACTTGCCGGTCGATACGCCCAGGATCTTCAGGAGAGTTTCCCTCGGGATCTATCTCACCTACACGTTCGGGGCCTGCGTTTGGGTCACCGCGTCGATCGTCGCCGCGCTGGTCCGCGAGCGGCCCGTCCGCCTGAAGAGGCCGGCCATAGACCCGGCCCAGCCGGCGCAGGTCTTGCGCTGCGAGCACGACGTGAACAACCTGGTACAGGATTTACACCGGCACGTCTTCGCGGTGCAGATGGGCGCGCTCGACAAGGAGACCGACCTGCGGCGGGAATGGTTCCGCTTCCTCGAGACCTGGCGGGATCGCTGGGCGGAGGTCGGCCGGCGTTGCCGCTTGGGTGAGTCGGCGGGATCGGGCAGCGGCAGGAGAGCGCTCGAGCTGCTCACCGAGGCGCATGAACAGATCGAGGAGCTGGCGACGGCCTATGGCGCGTTGCTCGAAACGTTCGAGAACCGCTACCTCGACCGGCTCCACGACATACGAAAGACCCTCGCGGACGCCCGAACGACCGCGCGCCGCACGCAGGGCAAAGAGGAACTGACGAAATGAGCGACATGAGCAACATCGAGACCACCCCTCCCGAGAGCAGCGCCGCCGCCCCGCTGATCGCCTTCGAGACGCTCGGCGTTTCGGAGCCCATTCGGCGTGCCCTCGCGGAGATGGGCTTTGCCGGAGCCTTCGACGTCCAGGCGGCCTGCATCGGGCCGATCATGGCCGGCCGCGACGTGCTGGTGCAGGCGCGCACCGGCAGCGGCAAGACGGCGGCTTTCGGTATCCCGCTGGCCGAACGCGTGATTCGCGCCTCCGAGCCGCGTGTGCAGGCGCTGGTGCTCGCGCCAACGCGCGAGCTGGCGCTGCAGGTCGCCGAAGAGTGCGCGCGCATCGGGCGCTACATCGGCGTCAAGGTCGTCGCGATCTACGGCGGCGCGCCGATGGGCGCGCAGATCGAGGCGATCCGCGGCGGCGCGCAACTCGCCGTCGGCACGCCGGGCCGCCTGCTCGACCACCTGCGGCGCGGAACGCTCAAGCTCGACGCGGTGCGCGCGGTCGTGCTCGACGAGTGCGACGAGATGCTCTCGCGCGGCTTCCTCGAGGACATCACGGCGATCCTCGACAAGCTCCCGCGCGAGCGGCAGACGCTGCTGTTCTCGGCGACGCTTCCGGCCGACATCCAGCGGATCGCCTCGCGCTACCTGCGCGACCCTAGCCACGTGAATCTCAGCCGCGACTACGTCAGCGTGGACGACATCCACCACTGCTTCTACCTGATCACCGGCGCGGCGCGGTCGCGGACGCTGCTGCGAGTGCTCGAGCACGAGAAGGCCGAAGGCGCGCTGATCTTCTGCAACACGCGCGACGACACCGTCGTCGTAGCCGACTTCCTCACCAAGCACGGCTGGCCCGCCGAGCCGATCTCCAGCGACCTCACGCAGGCCGATCGCGAGCGCGTGATGGGCATGATGAAGACGGGGACGCTCCGCTTTCTCGTCGCGACCGACATCGCGGCGCGCGGGATCGACATC
>JBBTFH010000253.1:0-5901 GCA_038041915.1 Myxococcota bacterium | reverse complement strand
GCTGCCGCTCGAGCCGCTGCGGATCGCCCGGGTGCGCACGTGACGCGCCCGTCGATCGTCGCGTAGGAGCGCCGGCATGCCGTCCTTCCGCCTCGTCGTCTACGATCTCGACGGCACGCTCGTCGATTCGCGCGGCGACATCGCCGACGCGCTCAACTTCGCGCTCGCGCAGCTCGGACTGCCGACGCACACCGACGAGGCTGTGGAGCGGATGATCGGCGAGGGCGCGACGCGCCTGGTCGAGCGCGCGATCGGCGAGGCGCGGCATGAGCTCGACGAGGCGCTCGCGATCTTCCGCGCGCGCTACGGCGCGCACCTCGCCGACCGCACGCGCCCCTACGCCGGCGTCGTCGACATGCTCGCGAGTTCGCGCGCGCAGAGCGCCGTCGCAACCAACAAGCCTGGCGGCTGGGCACGCGAGATCTGCCGCGGGCTCGGGTTGGAAAGGCACCTCGTCGCCATTCTCGGCGCGGACGACGTCCCGCGTAGCAAGCCCGACCCGGCCGTCGTCGACGTCCTGCGCGAGCGGGCGCGGGTCGAGCGCGGCGAGACGCTCCTCGTGGGTGACAGCCTGGCCGATATCGCGACCGCGCGCGCCGCCGGCGTCACGGTGTGCGCGGTCTCGTGGGGTTATGGCGAGGAATCGACGCTGCGCGCGGCGGCCCCCGATTATCTCTGCCACGCGCCCGCCCAGGTCTCGCGCTTGATCGCGGGCGGTGGTTCGGGTTAGTAGCGTGGCCCCGATGCAGGGACGACACATTGACTTCCCCGTCGACGGCGGAACGTGCGGCGGCTACCTCGCCGCGCCCGTCGAGGGGCAAGGGCCGGCCGTCATCGTCCTCCAGGAATGGTGGGGGCTCACGCCGCACATCGAGGACGTGTGTGATCGCTTCGCGCGCGAGGGCTTCGTCGCGCTCGCGCCCGACCTCTATCACGGCGAGCGCGCGAGCGGGCCCGACGATGCGGGGCGCCTCATGATGGCGCTGGAGATCGCGCGCGCGTCGCGCGATCTGCGGGCCGCCGCCCAGCGCGTCACGCGCGATCCGGCGAGCGCGACCGCGAAGGCCGGCGTGATCGGTTTCTGCATGGGCGGCCAGCTCGCGCTCTTCGCCGCCTGCGAGAGCGCCGAGATTGGCGCGTGCGTCGACTTCTACGGCATCCACCCGAAGGTGCGCCCCGACTTGGCCGCGCTGGCGCGAAATGGCACGCCCGTGCTGGGCATCTTCGCCGAGAAGGACGCCTTCGTGACGCCCGCCGATGGCCGCGATCTCGCGGCGCGCGTGCGCGCCGTCGGCGGACGTTTCGAACTGCACGTCTACCCGAACGTCGACCACGCCTTCTTCAACGACACGCGGCCCGAGGTCCACGACTCCGCGGCCGCCCAGGACGCCTGGCAGCGGACGCTGCGCTTCCTGCGCGACAATACGTCCCGTCGGACGGGCTGAGGCAGCCTGGCCGTTTGAACGCTCGTACTCGCCTGTTAACCTGAAGACGAGGGAGGATTCATGCCACGCATCGTGCACGTCGTCGGAACCGGGACCATCGGCGAGCCTCTGATCGGCCTGCTCGCCGATCACTCCAAGGACTTCGGCCTCGACGAGGTCACGTTCCACAAGCGCACGCCGCTCAAGCACGAGCGCCCCAAGGTCGAGAGCCTGGTGCGGCGCGGCGCGAAGCTCGCCGTCGACGGGGACTCGCGCGCGGACTTCGAGAAGCTCGGCCACAAGCCCGCCTTCGAGGCGCGCGAGGCGATCGAGCGCGCCACCGTCGTCATCGACTGCACCCCGGCGGGGAACGAGAACAAGCAGGTCTACGGCACCGTGAGCGGGCCCATCGGCTTCATTGCGCAGGGCAGTGAGTTCGGCTTCGGCAAGATGTACGCGCGCGGCATCAACGACTCGGCGCTCGCGCACGGCCAGGATCGCTTCCTGCAGGTCGTCTCGTGCAACACGCACAACCTCGCCGTCGTGGTGAAGACGCTCGCGGAGAATCACGACGGCGGCTTCGATCTCGAGAGTGCGCGCTTCGTCTGCATGCGCCGCGCGAACGACATCTCGCAGGAGAAGGACTACATCCCGGCGCCGAAGGTCTCGCCGCACGACGACGAAGAGTTCGGCACGCACCAGGGCCGCGACGCGGCGCACCTGTTCAAGACGCTCGGCCACGATCTCAACATCTACTCGAGCGCCATGAAGGTGCCGACGCAGTACATGCACACGATCTGGTTCGATCTGGCGCTCCGCGCTCCTGTCACGCGCGCGGGCGCGATCCAGCGCTTCGCCGACAACCCGCGCATCGCCCTCACCGAGAAGACCTCCGCTACGGTCGTCTTCAGCTTCGGCCGCGACCACGGCTACTACGGCCGCATCCTCTCGCAGACGGTAGTGAGCGTGCCGACCGTCACGACGCGCGGCGATCACGAGGTGCTCGGCTTCTGCTTCACGCCGCAGGACGGCAACGCGATCCTCTCGTCGGTCGCCGCGACGCTGTGGTTCATCGACCCGGAGAGCTACGAGGAGCGCCTCCAGGCGCTGCGCCCGTACCTCTTCCGCGAAGTCTGAGCCGCGGACCGCGGAGCTTGACGCCCGGTGATATACATCATACTGTTACAGCATGTCTCACACGGGTCGCACGGAGAAGCGCACGCAGATCTACCTCTCGGCCGAGCAGCACCGCGAAACGATCGAGTGGGCGCGGCGGCACGACGTTTCGCTCGCCTCGGTGGTGCGCGAGGCGCTCACCCAGTATCTGGCGTCCGGCAAGACTGAGCGCCGCGTCGATTGGACGGGCGACCCGATCCTCGAGCTCATCGGGGCTTTCGACCTTGCTCCGATCACCCTGCCGGGCGAGGAACTCAACGACGCGATCGACCGTGTCGTCTATGACGAGGAGGATACGTGGTCTTCGCCGACACCTCGGGCATCGTCGCAGCCTTCCACGCCTCCGACGATCACCACGCCGAAGCCGCGGCGGCATGGCGGTCGCTTGCGCAGTCGCGCGAAGCGATCCTGACCACCGACCTCGTCCTCGCCGAGACGGTCACGCTGCTGCGCCGTCGCGGCGGCTGGGCGGTGTCGCGTTCGGCGGGTGACGCGCTGCTTCGCAGCCGCGCCGTCGAGATCGTCCGCGCGTCCCGCGAGCAGATGGACGCCGCGTGGCGCGAGTTCCTGCGCGACGCCGACCCCAAGCTCTCGCTGTGCGACGCGCTCTCGTTCATCGTCATGCGGGAGCGTGGCGTAACGCGGGCGCTCACGTTCGACCGTCACTTCGCGGACGCGGGATTCGGCCTGCTGCCGGCGCGCCCGGCGCGGTAGGGCCTACGCCGTCGCCGGCGGCTGGGAGGCCGGCTCGGTCGGGCGGCGCGGAGGCGTGGCGGCGGAGGCGGGCTCGAGCACGGCGTCGATGACCTCCTCGACGCGCTTGACCAGCGTGATCGTCATCGCGTCGAGGATCTCTTTCGGAACGTCGACCAGGTCCTTGGCGTTCTGGGCGGGCAGGAACACGCGCTTGATGCCGGCACGGTGCGCGGCGAGCGTCTTCTCCTTGACGCCGCCGATGGGCAGCACGTTTCCGCGCAGCGTGATCTCGCCGGTCATCGCGACGTCGCTGCGCACACGGCGCCCCGAGAGCAGCGACACCAGCGCGGTCGCGATCGCCACGCCCGCCGAGGGGCCGTCCTTTGGGATCGCGCCCGAAGGCACGTGCACGTGGATGTCGGACTTCTCGAAGAAGCTCGGCTCGATGCCGAAGCGCTCCGAGCGCGCGCGCACGTAGGTGAGCGCGGCCTGCGCGCTCTCCTGCATCACGTCGCCGAGGTGCCCGGTGAGGATGAACTGCGACTTGCCGGGCATCGTCGTCGCCTCGATGAACAGGATGTCGCCGCCCGACTCGGTCCACGCGAGGCCCGTCGTGACACCCGGAACCTCGGTGCGTTCGGCCATCTCCGGCCAGAACTTCACCGGACCGAGCGGTCCGGCGAGATCGCCCACGTCGACGTTCCACTTGGGCGTGCCGCCCTCGGCGACGACGACCGCGACCGCGCGGCAGAGCGACGCGAGCTCGCGCTCCATGTTGCGTACGCCGGCCTCGCGCGTGTAGCGATCGATGACCTCGTAGAGCGCCGCGTCGGTGAGGCTCATCCCCTTGTCGTCGAGGCCATGCTCCTTGAGCTGCTTGGGCACGAGGTGATCGCGCGCGATCTTGAGCTTCTCGTTACGCGTGTAACCGGGGATCTCGAGGATCTCCAGGCGGTCCTTGAGGGCCGGCGGAATCGGCTCGATCTGATTGGCGGTGCCGATGAACATCACCTGCGACAGGTCGAACGGCACTTCGACATAGTGATCGGAGAACTGGTTGTTCTGTTCGGGGTCCAGCGCCTCGAGCAGCGCCGCCGCCGGATCGCCCGTCCAGTCGTGGCCGAGCTTGTCGAGCTCGTCGAGGATGAAGACCGGGTTGCGCACGCCGGCCTTGCGCATGCCCTGGATGATGCGGCCGGGCAAGGCGCCGATGTACGTGCGGCGGTGCCCGCGCACCTCGGCCTCGTCGCGCACGCCGCCGAGCGAGATGCGCACGAACTGGCGGCCGAGCGCGCGCGCGATCGACTTGCCGAGCGACGTCTTGCCGACTCCGGGCGGGCCAGCGAGGCAGAGGATCGGGCCCTTCTTGTCGGGCTTGAGCTTGCGCACCGCGAGGTACTCGAGGATGCGCTTCTTCACCTTCTCGAGGTCGTAGTGATCCTCGTCGAGGATGCGACGCGCGGCGCCTAGATCGAGGTGATCCTCGGTGAGCTTCGACCACGGCAGCTCGACGAGCCACTCGAGGTAGGTGCGCGTGACCGTGTACTCGGCCGACTGCGCGGGCATCTGGCGCAGCCGCTCGAGCTGCTTGCGCGCCTGTTTCTCCACCTCGGGCGTCATCTGCGCCTTGACGATCTTCTCCTCGAACTCGCCCAGGTCGTCGCCCTCCTCACCCTCGCCGAGGTCCTCCTGCAGCGCCTTGAGCTTCTGCCTGAGCACCGCCTCGCGCTGGTGGCGCGTGAACTCCGCGCGCACCTGCGAGTCGATCTTCTCCTTGACCTTGTAGACCTCGGAGCGGTGGCGCAGGTGCTGCAGCACCCTCTGCAGGCGCTTGCCCACGTCCGACTCGCCGAGGAGCTCGAGCTTCTCGTCGACGGTGATGTCGAGGTACGAGGCAGCGACGTCGCCGAGGCGCGCAGGGTCCTGCGCCTGGTCGACGATGCGCGCGGCCTCGTCGGGGATGTCGGGCGCGAGCGAGATGAGCTGCTTGGCGGCGTCGCGCACGGCCATCGCGAGGCCCTGCACCTCGACGCCCGAGCCGAGGCTCTCCTCGACCGGAAGACACGTCACGCGCGGGAACTTCTCGCCCTCGTTGAAGCCCTCGAAGCGGACGCGCTCCAGCCCGCGCAGGACGACCGTGAGCCGCATCTCGGCCACGCGCACGACCTTGACGATCTCGGCGACGACGCCCACGGGATGGATCTCCTCCGCCGACGGCTCGTCGACGTCCGGATCGCGCTGCGTGCCGACGGCGAGACGCGCGCCCTGGGCGCGACCCTTGGTGATCTCCTCGATGAGTTGCAGCGAGCGCGCCCGACCGACGTCGACCGGCATGACGACGCCCGGGAAGAGGACGAGGTTTCGCAGCGGCAGCACCGGCAGGATCATCGATGGCTTTCGGCTCATGGGTTCCAAGACTCCTTATGACGTCCGGGCGTCGCGCAAGCACGTAGCAGATGACGCAACACGGCGTCTAGTTCCGCGCCGCGGCGGCGGCCGCGACCGCCTCGTGGCGGAAGGCGAGCGCGTCCCCTTCCGGGGCGGCGACGATCGCGTCGCCGGGCACGAAGTCGCCGCGGAGGATCGCGACCGAGAGCGGGTCGGC
>JBBTFH010000252.1:0-1591 GCA_038041915.1 Myxococcota bacterium | reverse complement strand
GCGGAGGTCGCGTTCGTCACCGGCTTTCCGGCGTTCACCGCGCGGCGGATGATCCGCAAGCTGCTCGAGGCGGAGCCCAAGACGCGCGTCGTGATGCTCGCCCGCGAGAAATTCGCCGCCGACGCGGCGGGCTTCCGCGAGGGGATGGGCCCGGCGCGCCGCCGCCGCCTCGATCTCCTCATCGGCGACGTGACGCACATGCACCTCGGCCTGGCCGGCGACGAGTACCGGCGCCTGACCGAGGAGGTGACGCGCGTCTACCACCTCGCGTCGATCTATTACCTTGGCGCGGAGCGTCGCGCGATCGAGCAGGTCAACGTCGGCGGCACGCGCAACGTCCTCGAGCTGGCCGAAGAGGCCAAGGGGCTGCGCCGCCTGCTTCACTTCAGCACCTGCCACGTGTCGGGCGACAGGCGCGGCGTGGTGATGGAGGACGAGCTCGAGCTCGGGCAGCGCTTCCGCAACCCCTACGAGGAGACCAAGTACGAGGCCGAGCGGCTCGTGCGCGGCCGCATGGGGCGCCTGCCGATCACCGTCGTGCGCCCGGGGATCATCGTCGGCGATTCGAAGACCGGCGAGATCGATCGCTTCGACGGGCCGTACTACCTGATGGTGCTGATCGTGGCCTCGCCCGTGCGCATTCGACTGCCGCTGCCGGGGCGCGGCAGCGCGCCGCTGCACGTCGTGCCCATCGACTACGTGATCGACGCCGCGCATCTGCTCGCGCGCGACGATCGCGCGGCCTCACGCACCTTCCACCTCGTCGATCCGTGCCCGCTCGGCGGCTGCCACCTGTACGATCTCGTCGCCAAGCACGCCGAGCGCCAGCTTCCCCGCCACGGCGCCTTCCCCGTGCGCCTCGCGCGCGCGTTGCTCAAGATTCCCGGGCTCGAGCGCCTCGGGCGAGCGCCGCTGGCGTTCCTCGAATCCCTCGACCATCAGGTCTTCTACAACTCGCGCGGGACGCTCGATCTGCTCGCCGGCAGCGAGATCGCCTGCCCGCCGTTCGACGCCTACGTCGACAACCTGATCCGCTACGTCCGCGAGGTCCACGAGACGCGCAAGCAGAAGTTCGCCGACGAGGTCTTCGACCCGCTGGATTGAGCACACCAGAGTAGTCGGAACAGAAACGCTCAGCCCTCGGCGTTTCAAGCCCGGGCGTGCAGCCCGACTCCGCATTCAGGCGCCGCGGCGCCGCTTCTTCGCGAAGCGTGGGGCATAGTCGCTCGCATCTTCGGCCGCCTTCCTCGCGAGACCGGACGCTTCGGACAAGAGCATGTCCCAGAAGCTGGTCTCGAGCGCGACCGCGATCCGGCAGAGCGTCTCGACCTCGGGATTCGTGCGACCACCCTCGATTTCCTGCCAGTACTTGTAGGGGATCGTGCCCGTGCGCTCGGCGGCCTTCTGCTGCGTCAGCCCGGCTCGCCCGCGCGCCGCCCGGATGCACCGCCCGATGCGGAGCTGCACGTCGGTAAACGGTCGGTCGCGCGGCACGCCGCGGGACGTACCGACTTCCGTGTTGGCATGGACACCCCAATATATTATGGTCGCCGCCCGATGTTGCGAAAGGCGACCCTTCTCGTGGTTCTGC
>JBBTFH010000251.1:5697-6548 GCA_038041915.1 Myxococcota bacterium | reverse complement strand
GCCGCCGAGCGTCGTGTCGAAGCCGCCGGTGGTGGGGAAGTCGGCGGAGGAGGTCTGGCCGGTCACGAACGCGTTCCCGCCGCCGTCGACCGCGATGCCGCGGCCGGAGTCGCTGCCCGCGCCGCCGAGGTACGACGACCACGCGATGCTCGCTCCGGCCACGTTCACCTTGGTCACGAACGTGTCCGAGCCGGCGAGCGTCGTGTCGAAGCCGCCGGTGGTCGGGAAGTCGGTGGAGTAGGTGTAGCCGGTCAGGTACGCGTCCCCGCCCGCGTCGACCGCGATGCCGTAGCCCTGATCTTCGCCCGCCCCGCCGAGGTACGAGGACCAGTCGATCACCGGGTCGATCACCAGCGGCCTTTCGCCGTCACGCGCGCCGAGCGCGAACCCGACCTCCCGCGCCCCGGCGAGAGCGTAGCGGCACGCGACGCTCCGCTCGTCGTCGAGCCCCGGGCGAGCCCGCGGCTCGACGCAACGAAGTCCCGACTCGCCAAGCGCACCGAGCCCCGTCTCGATCCGCAGCGCCGCGCCGCCGTGAACCGCCCGCACGGCCGTCGCACCCTCCCAGCGCACGCGGATGGCATTCGCGTCGGCGCCCGGCGTGAGCTCGAACCGGTACGTCAGGCCCTCGGGCCGCGACTCGACCACGAAGTCGATGCCCGCGTAGACGCCCTCCCACACCAGGCGCCCGTACGTCGGCAGCTCTGTCCGCCAGCGAGCGGGGTCGTTGCCGATGAAGTAGTTGACGCGGTCCGGTCGCATCGCTTCCGCCCGCGGCGCGACGTGGCGCGCCCCGGCGAGGGTGAAGTGCAGGCCCCATCCCTGGCGAGGCGGGTCGGCGACGGGCGCGG
>JBBTFH010000251.1:0-5687 GCA_038041915.1 Myxococcota bacterium | reverse complement strand
ACGTCCTCTTCTCGGCGGCGCACGGGAGCCGCTTCATCACCCGGCTTTGGGATCCGGCCGCCGAGGGCCGCTGCCCATCCGGCCCGGGCGGCGCGAGCAGCGCGAGTGCGAAGCCCTCGTCGGTGAAGAACGCCGTCACGCGCCCGCCGTGGGCGCGCATCACGAAGGGCGCCGGGCTACCGTCGGGCGCCGGCTCGATGGGTGGCGCGAGGCGATGCACGGTCCCCGCGGCGTTCGTGCCGGAAGTCGCGGCCGCGGTCGCGGCAGCAACCGCCGCGCTTTGCGGCGGCGGCTCACCCGTGTCGCCAGCCCCCGGCGGGGCGCACCCGGCGAGCGCGGCCAACAGAGCGCCGACCCGCGAGAACCTGCCGCTCGCGGTGCGAGCCAACCCCGACGATTCGAGACCTGTGCGCATCGGCTCCCTCCTGATCAAAAGGGCGCGGCCATCTCCCGCGCTGCCGTGACGGTGATAGTACCTCTCTATCATCAGAAGCAGGCGCCGTAGCCGATGAACGCGAAGGTGCCGGCGTCGCAGATCCCGCCGACCGTGTGGCACAGGCCCGAGCCGCCCGGCTCGACGCACGGCTCGGGGGCGTCGGGATTCGGCACGCAGGCTCGACGGCACACTCGCGGGGAATCGGTCACGCAGGTGAAAGAGGGCGCGCAGTCGGCGTCCGAGTCGCACGCGGCGCCGTCGGCGCCAGGGCCGGCGGGCAGGCATTGCGGGGCGGCGAAATGGCAATCGATCAGCGTGACCATGTAGCAGCCGTCGCCGCTCCGAGGGCAGCCGCCGCCCGAGATCGGATCGCATTCGTCGGCGTCGAAGCAAAGCCCAATGTCCGGCACGTCGGACGGATCGAACAGAGTGCAGATCTGTCCGGGCGCGCAGTCGTCGTCGGCCCAGCAGTAGCGGTGGCATCCGTGCTGCCCCTCGTCTTCCCGGCACAGCGAGCCCGGGTCGCAGTCGTCGATCACGGGGCTGCACCCGAGCTCGCAGGCGTCGAAGCCGTCGACGAGCGCCACGCAATCGAGGAAGGCCGGGGCACGCCACACGCACTCTTCGGATGCCGCGCAGCCGGTCTGGCAGACGGGATCGCATGGAGAGCTTCCCCCCTCGATGCACTCTCGCTGGGGCTGGCACCCGGACTCGCTTTCGGATTCGCTCTCGCTTTCGGACTCGCTCTCGCTCTCGCTCTCGGACTCGGCCTCGGCCTCGCCTTCGCCCTCGGACTCGCTCTCGGCGCCACCCGCGACGTCCGTCTCCTCCTGGCGCAGGGCGGCGCAGCCAAGCGCGAGGAAGGCAGGAAGCGCGAAGCCGGCGGCACGCACGCCCCCATACAAGCCCGGCCGCTGGTTGTCGTCAAACAAAGCGCGCCGTCGCCGCCTTTCCGCCTTGACGCCGCTTCGGGCGCGCCTACGCTGGCTCGCCCAGGAAGCACGATGAGCCCGCTACGCGAATTGCACGTTCACCTGCTCATGGGCACGCTCGCGCTGGGGGCGTGCGGCTGCGGCGAGGAGGAGGAAGTCGGCGCCCCGTCGGCGGCTCCGCGGGGGCCTGACGCCGCCGACGCGTTCGCGGGAGGCGAGCCGGTCGCTGCGCTGGCCATGCGCGTGGTGCTGCGCGACGCGACGCCCGAGGCGGGTGGCGAAGCCGCGCTTGGGGACGACGCCCGCGTCGCGCTCGAGCAGTTGCGACGCGCTCCGCTCGACGAGCAGGAGTGGCTGCTCGCGGGCGCGCGCGTGAGCCTGCGCAGCGGCGCGTCGCGCATCGTGCTCGACGAGGGCGCCGCCGCCGCGATTCACGGCGACGGCGGGGGACCGCTGGCGCCGCGCCTGGCACATCGACTGCTCGAGGGAGGCGGCGACGAGCACCCGCGCGACACCGTGCTCGAGACGCGCGCTCCAGTCGCGGACGGAGAGGCGCTCGGTCGACCGCTGCGGCGGCAGGAGTTCGTCTTGCGCGCACGCGGCGAAGCGGTGGAGACGGCCGCTCAGGCGGTGTTCCAGGTGTGGTTCGCGAATCTCGCGCCCGCCGAGGCCGCCCAGGCGCGCCTGGTGATGGATCTGGTCGGGTTGACGTTTCTCGCAGACGGGGCGCGGCGGGCGCTGCACCGCCCGGACGCCGCTCGCGGGCTGCCGTTGCGCTGGCGCGTCGCCGTCCGCAGCGAGCGGCTCGCCGCCAGCGCGACGCCGGTGCTCGAAGGCGAAGTCGTGGCGATCGATCGGCGCAGCGTCCCACGAAGCAGCTTCGCGCTTGCCGGCTCGACAGCCGCCGTCGCGCCGCTTCCGCCCCGCCTCACCGATCGCGCGCTGCTCGCGCGCCTGCGAGCCTTGCGCGTCCCCGCCGAGGCGCCGGGACCCTTGCGCGTGCGCAACCGCACGTCGTGGCGGCTGTTCGCGCTCGCCGACGGTGCGGTCGTGGGCCGCGTCGAGCCGAACTCGGAAGCGACCATCGACGGGCTCGCTCCCGGCTACTACCGCTTCTACGCGCGCACGCTCTACGGCAGCTTCCACGCCGGGCCACGCGACCTCTACGTGCCCGGCGTGATCACGATCGATCCGTAGGGTCTTGCAGATCGATCCCCTCGCGCCCGCGGATGGGTCACGGTGTTACGGGCCGGCTTCGGCTTCGCGTTCGGGCGTGCCGTAGCGGGAGAGGCGGATGGCGACGGGGCCGTCGCGGGCGTCGGGCCAGACGACGCGGGCGTCGCCCTCGGGACCGACGGCGACGCCGATGTAGTGGCCGAGCCACCGGCCGCGATCGACGTCTTCGTCCTCGGTCGTGCCCATCATCGGCTCTTCGGGCCACGCAATTGTGGGTGACCAGCCGGCCTGGACGTTCCACGTGGCCAGGTGCACGCGCCAGGACGGCCAGCGCACGCCGGTCCACCAGCCCTGGAACCACGCGACGCGGAAGGAACCATCTGCCCCCGACGCGACGTCGGCCAACGCCACGTTGGGGCCGTCGCCGAGCACGCCCAGGCCCGCCTGGCTGGAGAAACGGAGGCCTCCATCCACCGACACCGTGTAGTCGCCGTACCAGTCCTGGGCGTAGATGACGTCTCCGGACAGGGCGATGCTGGGTCGGTCCATGTAGACCGGGGCAAGCGCGGGCCCCCATTGAGGCGGCCAGACGGACGCGTCGACCAAGTACAGGGCCCTGCCCATCGTGACGAAGATCCGACTGCGCGACGCCACGGCGAGGTTGGCCAAGCTGGCCCAGTTTGCGATGGTCACGGGGGTCCGCCAGGACTCGCCATCGTCGGAGACGGTCAGCTCGCTCATGCGTCGGAGCCAGGCCTTCCCATCCGCCTCCCACTTCACCTTCACTTCATGCTCGACGCGACTCCACACGAGGGCCACGGTGCCGTCGGGCCCGCAGGCGATCCACGGCCGATCGTAGAACCGGCCGCCGGTCACCGGCGGCAGCTCCGGATCGACGATCTCGAACGCGTCGAAGGGGCCCCCACCGGCCGATCGCGCGACGCAGATGTGCCCATCGCGCTCGCTGTCCGCGTCATAGTCAACACATGAGGCCGCCAGCAATGCGACGCCGTCGGGCGTGACGCACAGGGTCGGGTCGAACAACCAGTTCAGCCCGAGCGGCGCCTGCACGCGGTCCGGCTCGGCGAGAATCGTGCCGTCGGCGCCCACCACCGCGGCTTCAATGCCGTCGTGAATCCAGGCCACGTACGACTCGCCGTCCGGCCCGACGGCGACGTCGGGCTCGGCGGCGCTGGTTCGCGAGCGCACGAGCACATCCCAGCTCGTGCCCGGCGGCGTATTGGCATCCGCGGATGAGCCGTCCGGTGGGGAGCCGGCATCCGCGTCCAAGCCTGGCTCCGCTTCAGGATCGGCGACATCGGGGGGAGGCGCGCAGGACAGGGCGGCCACGCCTGCAGCGATGATCCGCGCTCGTGCCCGCACGGCCGGAAGCATACACCCGGCGCACGACCGGACGGAATTTTGGCGGGACGCGCGCTTGAGATAGAATCGCCGCGTGCTGCGTCCTCCGTCGATTGTGGCGCGGACTTGGGCGCGGTCGGCCGCGTGTCTCCTCGCGGCGGTCGCGCGAGCCCAGGACGGCGGCGGGCTCGACGCGCGGCCCGCGGACGGCGGCGCGAGCGACGGGAGCGCGGTCGATGCGGCCGGCGACGCGCCGGCGTCGTCGGCAGGCGGCCTCTGCACGACATCGGACGACTGCTTCTGGGCCTTCGGCGCCAACGGCCGCCCCTTGCTGGGCTGCGTCGACGGCTACTGCGTCGGCTGCGCCACCGCGGTCGAGTGTCACGATTGGCTGCCCGCGTGGAACGCGTGCGTGCTGGGCGACGACGATGAGCCGGCGTGCGCGGAGTGTGCCGACGAGCCCGACTGCGCGGCCAATCCGGACGCGCTGGGACCCGCGTGCGACGAGGGGGCCGGCTTCTGCACGTGCGAGGCCAACGCCGACTGCACGGCCAACCCGAACGGCGCCGTGTGCCGCTCGGGATCGGGCGGCTATTGCGGCTGCCGGGACGACTGCGACTGTGAGCCCGGATCGGGTTGCTCCCGGGACGGCCCGTTCCAAGTCTGCCGGCCCGGCACCAACCGGTGCGGCGCCGACCTGGGCGCCGAGTCCGAGTCCGAGTCCGAATCCGAAGCGGAAGCCGACGTGCCGGACGGCGCGGCGGGCGGCGGGCCGACGGCAAGGCCGGACGGTGCGGGTGACGGCGACTCGTCGTGCGGGTGCGACCTTGGTCGTCGCCCGTCCCGCCGCACCGGTGCGGCGGCGACGCTGCTGGTCGCGCTCGCCTGCCTGACCTTCGGAGTGCCGAGGTCCGGTGTGCACGATCGTCACCGCGCCCAGGGGTGTGACAAACGGGATCGCCTGCGAAACCCGTAATGATTACGCCGGCCTGAAAATCATTCCAGTCGACTGGAATCGATTACTCGTCGCTGTCCTTGGGCGCCATCGGACCGCTCGCGTAGTCGTCGAGGAAGTCCTGTGAGATGCCGCCCGTCGCGGCGATCACGCCGAACACCGCGCCGCCTTCGTTGAGCGTGCGCGCCTGCGTGGCGAAGTCGACGTCGTAGAGGCCGAAGCGCGGGCGGTAGCCGAGCGCCCACTCGAAGTTGTCGAGCAGCGACCAGTGGTAGTAGCCGCGCAGCGGCACGCCCTCCTCGACGAGCGGCGCGAGCGCGGCCAGGTGGCGCACGACGCTCTGCGCGCGGCGGCGACCGCTGGTGGTGGCGATGCCGTTCTCGGTGACGACGAGGTCGAGCCCGGGGTAGCGGTCAGCCAGGGCGCGTCCGACCGCGGCGATGCCGGGGGGGTAGTGCGCGAGCCCGGTCTGCGTGACGTCCTCTGCCGCCGGCTCGGGGCAGCCGACCTGCTTGATCAGCCCCGGGAATGCGTCATCGAGCTCGGCGAAGCAGGGGAGGATGTCGAGCGGCGCGAGCACGGGGAAATCGGCGACGAAGACGCGCGCGTAGTACTGGAAACCGAGGAAGTCGAGCTTGCCGGTCCACTCGGGGTGATCCTCGTCGGATTCGCCGTCGAGGTCGTCGTCGAAGGTTCCGCCGACGATCGCGTCGGGCTGGTAGGTGTTGAAGACGTAGGTGGTCGCGGCCGCGGCGCGCTGGTTCGCGGCGGCCACCTCGGCGTCGTCCGACGGCCCCGGCTGAAAGTCCATCATCGACATCGTGAC
>JBBTFH010000250.1:0-8763 GCA_038041915.1 Myxococcota bacterium | reverse complement strand
CAACGCGAAGCGCGCCGAGCAGGAACGCGTCCTCAACGTCGAGACGCGTTACTTCGGCACGCTCGAGTGTGGCTCCGGGTGGTCGAAGCCGGCGTAGGCGAAGGCCGAGCGGATGGCGTCGCAGTCCGCGGTGGTACCGCCGAGACGGCGGACCTCGGATTCCCAGTGGGCCGCCACGGTCGCCTTGAGCCCGTCGACGATGGCGGTGGCGGCGGTGGGGTCGAGGCCGAAGCGCGGCGCGGCCGACAGCAGGTTGCCGCGGCGAGCGGCGCGGCCATGGAGGCCAGCGACAAGTGCGAGCTCGCGCTGCTGGCTGGTCGATGGATGCGGTCCGAGGTCATACGCGGGCGCGAGACGCCACCCGACGCCCCGCGCCACGAGGGCATGGTTGCGCGGGTGGTCGTCGTCGTTCGAGATGAGCGCGTTGAAGACCATGCGCCGGTAGAGCTCCGCCTTGTCATCCACGGGTCGCTCGGAGCGGCGCTGGATCTCGTCGGAGAGGAGCAGGTACGACCAGCGCTGCCGATCGGTCACGGCCTCGCCCGCGCCCAGCACCGAGAGACCGCTCAGGACGCGATGACGAAGGTACCCGGCTTCGGTCTTGTCGCGATCGAAGCGCCCGAGCAGCAGCACGGTTTCGTCACCCAGCGGCTCGAGGCGGGTCGGCGGCGTCCGGATGTCCGCGCGGCGCGCGAGCGCGAGCATCGCCGCCTCGACGACGGCGTTGTTCCAGCGGTCCGCCCGAGCCGGGAACTTGGCGAGCCACAGTCCCTGGTCGTCCTCGACGACGCTCTTCGGCCGGGCGCCGCCGAGCGACGTGCCGGGCGCCACGAGCATGCGCAGGTGCTCGGGAAACGTCGCGGGGCTCTCGCCCGCTTCCAGGCGAGCCGCGGCCTCCCGGAGCTGGGCCAACTGGACAATTCGGTTGAACCGCCGAACCGGCGGCGGCGGCTCCTTCCCCAGCCCGAAGCTCAGGGCGCCGAAGCGATCCTCGGGAGCGTTGAGCAGGTAGTCCATCTCGTCGAGGTCGGTGCGGCCGAGGGCTCGCTCGATGACGTGGCGCCCCCACGCGTCCGGGGTGGCGTCCCGCAACGCACCGTGGATGCCGCCGAGCCCAGCGGTCTCGACGACGCGATCCGTCAGCGGCAGTCCGATGGGATCGAGCGCCACCGCGTCGGGTCGCGCGCGATACCTGCGCCGGTAGATGAACCGGCCCACGGCGCCGGCGGCCGCCGCCGGCTCGCGCTCGTACTGCCCGCACGTGACGACCTCCATCGATCCGGGCAACTGCAGGTAGACGTAGCAGCGCCTAGAAGTCATCGCTCAGTTGACGCACCGGTCGGACGCGACGGCCCAACCGGGCCGCCGCGAGGGCCACGCCCTCGGAGTCAGCCTCGGGACTCGCCAGGCGCGCGACGTCGCCCTCCAGTCCGAGCGCCCACAACGTCGCGAGGTAGGCGCCGAGCGCGGTCCCGAGCGCGCCGGCCTCGATGCGGCCCAGCGTCGCGCGCGTGATCCCCGCCTTCGTCGCGAGGTCCAGTTGTCGGAGCCGGCGGCGTCGGCGCGCGACCGCGACATTGCCGCCAAGCTGCCGGGCGAGGTCGGCGACCGCGGCCGGGGCGCTCGATGGAGTGAGGTTCTTGCGGGGCATGGTGGATCATAAATATAGCATTAACTGGCTTAGCGCTAACTATATCGGCATCCCGTGCGACCCGATGATGCCGCCGATGACCGGCATGGAGCCGCACGCCCGTTTCATTCGCGCGGCCGTCCTCACCCTCGTCGCGACCTGGGCCGGCGACAAGCCGAGGCGTCGCGCGGCCTGCTTCCGTTGGAGCGAGGGACCGGCAGGCAAGGCAGCCCCTGGTCAGCCGCCCGAGGGTGGGCCATGATGAATGGATGGGGCTACTTGCCGGTCTCGGGACCGGTCTCGCTTCGCGCCTCCCCTCCTGCCGCGTCCGAGCCCGCGATCACGGCTGGCGTGCCCGCGCCTAGCTGCTGGACGGCCGAGTGGATGGAGCGGGCGATCGCTTGATAGCCTTCGTGCGTCAGATGCACGAGGTCGTAGGCCCCCAGCCTCGGCTCCTGGCAGGCGAAGCGCTGCATCGAGCTTTCGCCGCCCATGAATTCCCAAGTGCTGAAGTACGCGCACCCGGCCGCGTGAGCGGCCTCGCGTGACACGCGGTCGAGCTCCGGGACGAGCGGGACCGTGCGGCAGGCACACGCTTCCTTATAGGCGTCCCATTGCTCGGCGGTGCGGACGCTGGCAACTGGGTAGATTGGCTGTCCGTTCCGACCGGACTTGACCAGGGCGTCGGGATCGCAGGCTCGCGCCGGGAGGTTGAGGCGCAGGAGCGCACGATCCTTGGCCCGCTTCCGGGCCTTCCTTGAAGCGCGCGATTCGGCAGGCGAAAGGAAGCAGCCCGAAGGACGCGCGTCGAGGTCGGGCAGGCCGATCACGAGGCAGGCGGCATCGGGGGCGGCTGCGCGGAGACGATCGAGCAGGGCCCTGTAGCGCGCGCCGTAGCGCTCGACGTCCAGGTCGTCCGACTCCGCGCTGTTCGACCCAAACCAGACGGCGATCAGGTCCGGCTTGCGTAGCCCGAGGTAGGCATCGAGCATGGCGTCGCTGCGCTGCGAGGGATGGAAGATGCTGGTGCCGACGACACCAAGGGCGTCCCACTCCACCGCGGCGTTCTCGTAGCGAACGAGGAACCCGAAGAAGCGGAGCTCGGCGTTCCGCGGACACCGGCGACAGTGGGTCACAAGCTCAAGTGTCTCCGCGTCGTCCGGCATGTCGACCTCGACCAGCCTCAACTCGGGCGCTGTCGGAGACGGCGGTGGCGAAACCTCGACCCATACTCGACCGGCGGTTTCGAGACGAAATCCGCGGTGGCCCGTCTTCTTCTCGTAGAGCACGCCCACGCGCACGCCGCGGGGCTCGGGCCGGCGAGGCAGCGCCAGCCGAATCCGCGCGCCGTCTCGTGTCGTGCGGTGAGCGACGCCCAGGGGACCGAACGGCCCCCGCGCGCCGGGGCGGAGCCAATTCTCTCGGGTCCACCGACCGATGGCCACGGCCTCGGCGCCCCAGTTCTCGGGGTGACCAGGGGCGACGAAACCTGGGGCCACCAGGCCGTCTTCCGCGAACAACCTCGCCAGCTCCGACGCCATCGAGCCGGCCGTGGTGTGGGAGTCGCCGTATTGCACCGCAACAAGCGGTCGAGACCTCCCGCCAGGTCCGAGCCGAAGCAGCCCGTCGAGCGCCCCGGACGGCAGGCTCAGAACCGCCGGCGAACGCTCGACCGGGGGAGCCGCCCGCGGAGTGGGCGCTGGGGTGGCGCGGGAGGCCGGGGCGCCCGGCCGGAAGGTGGTCGGAGGGGGCGAGGCGACCGGAGGGCGTGCGAAACCTACCGGGCCCGCACTGCAAGAGAGGGCCAGAAGGGCCGTGCCGATTCGCGTTGCCAAGGCCGACCAAGAGTAGCCGACGGACCTCGGCGAACGCCAAGAAAGTGCCCCTGCAGGGCCGGGCGGTCGCGCAGCCAGCGGAGCCGCGCCCGTCGCGCACCCGGAGGAGGTTGCCCGTGAAGCTCCGCGCGCCGTCGGTCGCGCGCCAGGTTCAGCAGGCGCCGCTCTCGTACCGTCGGAAGCGTGTCGTGCGATGTGGCACCACTCCATGAGAAACACGCATCATGTCCAGCCGTTAAGCCAGTTTTCCCGGGCCTGGGACGCGCGGGACGAGCGGAGCGGGCGCGCGGCTACTGGCGCGGGCGGACGCGGCGGAAGGGGTGCAGGAACATCGCGAGCGTGGACGGGTTGCGGGTCTGAACGAGGAGCTGGCCGCGGCCGGAAAACTCGCAGACCAGGCCCTCGCCCGAGAAGAACAGACCCTTGAGGCCCGCGACGGGGCGCACGCGGTAGTCAAGGCCGTCGGTGAACGCGACCACGTGGCCGGTGTCGCAGACGTAGCCGCGCGCAACGTCTATTTCGTGGATGCCGCCGTAGCTGGCGAGGAAGAGGTCGCCCTCGCCCGTGACGCGCAGTAGGAAGAGGCCTTCGCCCGAGAAAAAGCCGCGCATGCCCTGCCACTTGGTGTCGAGGATGACGCCGGGGCCGGCACAGAGGAAACTGCCCGACTGTGCGTAGAGCGTCTCGCCCTTGGCGACGCGGCGGTGCACGATGTCGCCCTCGGGCGCGGCCGCGAAGTAGATCGTCTGGCCCGGCGCGGTCGACGAGAACGTGTTCATGAACAGCGACTCGCCACCGAGCAGCGAGCGCTGCGCCGCGGCGAGCAGTCCGCCGCGCATCGACGTCTTCATCGCGATGCCGGTGTCGCGCGCCACCATTGCGCCCGCCTCGGCGACGATGGTCTCGCCCACGCTCTCGAACTCGACGCGCACCATGCCGAAGTCGGGGCGCTGGAGCAGTGAGTGTTTCATTGCTCCCTCGGCGGCAGCAGGCGCGCGACGGCCGGGCCGTATTCGGCGGGGTTGCGCGTCTGGATCCACACCGTCCCGCGGCCGGTGAACTCGCACACGAGGCCCTCGCCGGAGAAGAACGACGCGAGCAGGCCGGAGGTCGCGGTGGTCACGCGCCACTCGAGCGTCGCGTCCCACGCGACCAGGTGGCCGGTGTCGATGATGGTCTTGCCATCGACGTCGATGCGCTCGAGCGCGCCGAACGCGCCGCAAAGGAGCGGTCCCCGGCCGCTCGCGCGCAGCACGAACAGGCCTTCACCGGCGAAGAAGGTGCGGAAGCCGCCGAGCCCGGTCTCGATGTGTACGTCGGGCGCGGCGGCGACGAAGGCCGATGATTGCAAGTGCCAGCTCGCGCCGTCGCCGACGTCGAGGATCGTCATGTCGCCGCACACGCGCGGCGCCAGCAGCAGCTCGCCCGGAGCGCCCTGCGCGGTGAACGTGTTCACGAAGAACGACTCGCCGCCGAGCCAGCGCTGCGCGCCCGCGAGCAGGCCGCCGCGCGCCGAGGTGTGGATCGCCACGTGGGTCGACATGCCGACCATCGCGCCGCTCTCGGCGACGATGGCCTCGCCGGCGGCGAGCGTGACGCGCGCGAGGCTCTGGCCGGGGCGGTAGAGGATCTCCGTGTTCATGGCAGATAAGGCGTCAGCCAGCTCGCGAGGGCGCGCAGGTTGCGTGACTGGATGAAGACGGTGCCGTTGCCCGAAAACTCGCAGACCAGGCCCTCGCCTGACGCGAGCAGGCCGAGCGCGCCGCCGCCGGCCGAGCGGACGCGGAAGTCGAGCTGGCCCTCGAAGGCGACCATGTGGCCGGTATCGACGATGTACGAGCCGCGCACTTCCACCGGCTCGATCCCGCCGTAGCTGGTGAAGAAGAGATCGCCGGTGCCGCTCGCCTCGAGCAGGAACAGGCCTTCGCGCGCGATCAGGGTGCGCAGGCCGCCCCAGCGCAGGCGGATGTCGACCTCGCCGGTCGACGCCAGGAAGGCGCCGGCCTGGAGCAGCAGCCGGTCGCCGGTGAGGCGCCGGTGGACAATCGCGCCCGAGAGCGACGGCGCGAGCGAGACCTCGCCGCCCGTCGCCGACGAGAACTCGTTGACGAAAAAAGTCTCGCCGCCGACGAAGCGCCGCACGAGCGCGATCAGCAGCGCGACGAGCGCGCCGAGAATGCCCGCGCGGCGCGGCGCGGCGAGCCGTACGCGCATGGCGACGGAGGCGGAGCGCGTGACCATCGAGCCGGCCTCGGCGGTGAGCGTCTCGCCGGGCGCGAGCTTGGCTTTCAGCAGCGCGAACGAGGGGCCGTGGGCGATCTGGTGCTGCATCGAGCGGCGGCATGCTAATCGTCTGTCCATGCATCCGCAACCCGACCGCACGCTTTCGCTGCTGCTGGCGCTCGCCGTCTCCTCCACGGCCTGGGCCGAGCCCGAGCGCTTCTCGCTCTCGATGTTCCACTTCAACGTCCAGTACGTCGCCGGCGGCCTGCGGGGCTTCCCGTCGGGCGAGGGCGACGCGCCCGGGTTCGATCTCGACGACGAGGCGGTGCAGGATCTGATCGTCGTCGAGAGCTTCGAGCCGGTGCTCGATCTCTTCCTCGCGCACCCGACGTGGGGCGTGACGCTCGAGCTGCAGGGCCTGATGGTCGACGTGATGATCGAGCGGCACCCCGAGGTGTTGGAAAAGCTTCGGCGGCTGGTCGACGCAGGGCAGGCGGAGATCGTCAGCTTCCACTGGTCGGATCAGCTCTTCCTCGCCTATCCGCGGCTCGACATGGAAAAATCTCACGCGCTGCTGGACGCGTCGTGGGCGCGCGCGGGGCTCGTCCCGTCGCCGGTGGTCTTCTGCCAGGAGGGCCAGTTCGGTCTCGGGATGGCCGCATTCGCCGGCGCGCACGGACGCGACGTTCTCGTCCTGCCCAAGAACCTGTTCTCGTGGCAGCACGCCGATATCGTCGACGCCGCGCCGCTCTACGAGCTCGACGGGCTCGACGTTCTGCTCGGTTCGCGCGGCGTCGCGACCGCCGACGTCGAGGTCGTGTGGAGCTTCTTCGACGACGGCGAGCTGCTGGCGACGCAGGGGCTGAACCCATACGTCGGTCCCGAATTCCGCGCCTCGGCCGAATCGGTGGCTCGGTACGAAAGCGAGCTTCTCGCGGCGGAGGCGCAAGGCTTTCGCATCGCGCGCATCGCCGAGTACGTTGCGTGGGTGAAGGACGCCGGGCTCGAGCGACCGCCGCTGCCGCCGATCCTCGACGGCACGTGGCAGCCGGGCAGCACCGATTCGATGGCGCGCTGGATGGGCGACTCGGGGCTGTTCGACGCCATCTACGGAGACGAGCGCGACAACGCCGTCTTGACCGGAAACGTCCGCGCACGCCACCGCATCGTCGCGGCCGAGACGGTGGTGGCCCACGCGGAAGCAGCCGGCACGATCGAGGCCGGCGAGTACGCCGACGCGCTCGAAGCCTGCTGGCGTGACGCGCTGCTCGGCCAGGTCACCGACGCGACCGGCATCAATCCGTTCGCCGGCGAGGTCGAGTACGGGCTCGCGCACGGAGAAGCCGCGAGCGCCTGCGCCGACGCGCTAATCGCGAAGGTCGCGCCCGGCGTGGGCGAGCCGGGTGCCTCACCCCGTCCGACGGGACGCTGGCTGGTGGTCGACACGTTGAGCGGCGAGGTGACGGCGGCCAAGGCGCCACCGGTCGAGGACGCGGCGCCCGCGGAGCCGCGCTTCGCGCCGGAAGAAGGCTTTGCCGTTTCGGCGCCGGGGCGCGAAGTGACGACCACCTGGGAGTCGGTTGGCACGGGCGACGCGCGGCGCGTGACGCGCGTGACGCTCGCCGCGTCCGCGCCCGACGGCGGGCAGCGGCTCCTGGAGGTGGCGTTCCCGCTGCCGCTTGACGGTTTTTACCTCACGCCCGGCCTGAGCGAAGACGGTCCGCGCTTCTTCCCCGGCAGCGCCTTTGTGTTGCAGGAGGGACGCATCGCGCTGCCCATCGCCGACGGCGTGGTCGGTCTCGACGAGGACGTCTGGCTGGTCGCGCAGACCGACGCCGTGCACGTCGCGGCGCGTTTCCAGCAAGGCTCGGGCGTGGTGCGGTTCCTCGACGCGACGCTCGCTCCGGAGGCGGGCGCGACGTGGGTCTTCTGGATCGTCGACGGCGGCGTCAAGGACGCGGCGGCGCTGGCCGATCGGTTGAACGTGCGACCGACGGTAGTCGTGCCGGTCGCGCCGGTCGGCGTCACCGGCGACGGCGGCACGGATGCCGATGCGTCCGCCGGCGACGAAGGCTGCGGCTGCCGCGTCGCCGGCATCCCGCGCGACCGCGACGCGTCCGGTGTCGCGGCGCTGGCGATCCTCGCCGCCGCGGCGACTGCGCGCCGCCGATCGCGGGCACGCCGGCGATGACGCAGGGCTTCGGGCACAGCCGGCGGCGCGTCGCCTTCGAGCTCGCGGCCTTTGCTGTCGTGCTCGCGCTGGCGGTGTGGGGCGGCCTCGCCGCGATTCGCACTCTCGCCGTGCGTGCCGCGGCCGCGCTGCCGGTGTCGGTCGATCGCGCCGTCGGGCGGCAGGCGGCCGAGAGCATGCTCGCCGGTGAAGAACGCTGCAAAGACGACGCGCCGCTGCGCGCAATCGTCGATCGGTTCAGGCCGCACTTGCCGGCCGAGTTCCGCGACGTGCGCGTGTACGCGCTGCGCGGCGCCGAGGTCAACGCCTTCGCGCTGCCCGGCGGCGACCTGTTCGTGCTGCGCGGGCTGCTGGGCGAAGCCAAGCGCACCGAGGAGGTCGCCGGCGTGCTCGGCCACGAGGTCGGCCACGCCGTGCTGCGCCACGGCATGCGCCGCCTCGCGCGGCAGGCCGCTCTCTCGGTGGCGATGGCGCTGGTGCTCGGAGGCGAGGGCGACGTCGCCTCGACGCTCGCCGGCGGCGCGGCGCGCTTGCGCGCGCTCAAGTTCGAGCGCGACGACGAGCGCGAGGCCGACGACTTCGGACTCGATCTATGCGCGCGCGCCGGTGTCGATCCGCGCGCGCTCGGCGAGTTCCTCGGAAAGCTGCCCGACGCGCCCGCCGCCTGGCTCTCGACGCACCCGTCCTCCGCCGAACGCCGCGAGCGGCTGCTCGCGAAGGCCCGGAACACGCCCGTCGCGAGGCCCGAAGCAACGCTGCCATCGATCGAAACGCTGCGCGCGGCGTGCCGCTGAGTACCGATCCCCGCAAGTTCTGCTCCATGCCGCCACTCATGCGGCGGCCTTGATGTTCTGCTCGATCTTGGCGAGCACCTTCTGGAAGGA
>JBBTFH010000249.1:0-5014 GCA_038041915.1 Myxococcota bacterium | reverse complement strand
GCGGCTCATCGCTTGAGGTGCACGCCGACGCCATCGCGCAGCGGCACGATCACCGACATCAGATCCTCCGCCTCGAACGCCGCGCGGTTGTACGCGCGCACGGCGCGCGTGGTCGCGTCGTCGTCCTCGCGCGCGACGCGCCCGTGCCACAGCGTGTTGTCCGTGATGAGAAGCCCGCCGGAGCGCAGCCGAGGGCGCGCAAGCTCGAGCGCCTCGGGGTAGCCCTCCTTGTCGATGTCGCAGAAGATCAGGTCGAAGGGCCCGCTCTCGCGGCGCAAAAGCGCGCGCGCGTCGCCGACGAGGAAGCGCACGCGCGCGCAAAGCCCGGCCCGCGCGAGGTAGCCGCGCGCCTCGGAGCTGCGCGTCTCGCTGCCGTCGGTGTGCACGACCTCGCCGCCGTCGCCGACCGCTCGCGCGAACCACACGGTCGAGTAGCCGAAGCCCGAGCCCATCTCGAAGACCCGCCGCGCGCCTATCGCCCGGGCGCAGAGCTCGCACAGCGCTCCGACCAGCGGCCCGATTATAGGAAAGCGCTCGGCCCGCGCGCGCTCCTCCATCTCTTCGAGGACCGCGTCGCGCGCCGGCGCCAAGCCTTCGAGGTATCGGGATACGTCGTCGGCGACGATCATTGGAGCGCCTCGCTTTCTCTTGTTGATCCGGTTGGTTGCAGTCGATTTGCTTGACAGGGATACGCGCCCACTGTAATCGACCCG
Source organism: Myxococcota bacterium (assembly GCA_038041915.1). GTDB lineage: Bacteria > Myxococcota_A > Polyangia > JBBTFH01 > JBBTFH01 > JBBTFH01. The sequence continues at coordinate 4,301 of JBBTFH010000249.1, read as the reverse complement.
TGCGGAGGAATCCCGATGACACTTGCGGAGATAGACGCGCGGGCCCAGGAAGTGGTCGAAAGGCTCGGGAAAGCGCCGGCGGGCGTGCGGGGCGCGCTCGAGGCCAAGCTCGACATCTCGTGGATTTACCACGACAACGCGCTCGAAGGGTTGGTGCTCACCTTCGGGGAGCTCAAGGCGGCGACCGACGCGCGCATCATCAGCGACTCGACGCTGATCCCGGCCTACGACGACATTCGCAACCACCGCGACGCCATCGCCCTGGTGCGCGAAATGTCGGCCAAGCGCAAGGCGGCGATCACGCTCGAGACGCTCAAGAAGATCCACGAGGTCTTGATGCCGGACCTGGAGGCCACGGAGGGGAAGTACCGCAAGGATCACCCGATTCACCGGCAGTACTTCCACGAGATCGCGTCGCCCGACAAGATCTCCTACAAGATGCGCCGCCTGATCGACTGGGTCGCCGGCGACGAGGCGCGCATCGAGCAACCGGTGCGCCGCGCGACCAAGGTGCACCTGCGGCTCATGCAGATCTTTCCCTGGTCGAAGAACTCGGGAAAGATCGCGCGGCTGATCATGAACCTGATGCTGCTGCGCGACGGCTATCCGCCGGCGATCATCCACGCGATCGACCGGCAACGCTACTACGAGTCGCTGCGGCTGCCTCCCGGCGCGCAGGACGAGGAGGACGACGACGGGGCCGAGGCGCTGCTGGCGCTGGTCGTCGAGGCGCTCAGGGCCGGGTTCGACTCCGCGCTTCGCTTCGTCGACGAAGCGAAGGAACAAAAGCGCCGCGCCCGCGTGGCGTGAGGCGTGCGCTCGTGATTCGAGTTCTGGCGCGGGCGAGCCTCCCGACGCGCGCGGGAGACTTCCAGATCGTCGCGTTCCAGCGCGCGCTCGTCCCGACGGACGGGCTGATGCAGCCCGGCCTGGAGTTCGAGCACGTCGCGATCGTTCGGGGCGACGTCACCGGCCGCGAGGGGCTTCCGGTGCGCATCCACTCCGAGTGCCTGACCGGCGACGTGCTCGGCTCGTTGCGCTGCGACTGTCGCGACCAACTCGAGATGGCGCTGCGTCTGATCGGTGAGCGGGACGCCGGCGCCGTGCTCTACCTGCGGCAGGAAGGCCGCGGCATCGGCCTGGGCAACAAGATCAAGGCCTACGCGCTGCAGGAACAAGGCATGGACACCGTCGAGGCCAACCGCCACCTCGGCTTCGGCGACGACCTGCGCGACTACGACGACGCCGCGGCGATGCTGCGCTGCCTGGGCGTGCGCTCGGTCGTGCTCTACACCAACAACCCACGCAAGATTGCGGACCTCGAGCGCAACGGCGTGAAGGTGGTGCGGCGCGAGCCGCTGCGGCCGGCGCCGAACGCGCACAACGAGGACTACATCAAGGTCAAGCAACGCAAGCTCGGGCATTTGTAGCTGACGGTCGCACGTGTCCGATCAACCCATTCGTGGCGGGCGATTCACGGAAGGTCTGGCAAAGATCGCCGCGGAGCTGAACGCGTCGCACCGCTTCGACCGGCGGCTGGCGCGCTTCGACGTCGCGCAGAGCCAGGCGCACGTGCGCATGCTCGCGGCGCGCGGCCTGGTCGGCGCCGATGAGGCTTCGCAATTGGTCGCGGGTCTCGAGCAGGTGGCGCGCGAGATCGCCGCCGGCGCGCTGGTCTGGCGCGACGAGCTCGAGGACGTGCACATGCACGTCGAGGCGCGGCTGGTCGAGCTCTGCGGCGACGCGGCGCGCAAGCTTCAGACCGGGCGCAGCCGCAACGACCAGGTCGCGACCGACCTGCGGCTGTGGTCACGGGACGCCGCGGGCCGGCTGGTCCGTCTCGCGCAGGCGCTGCGCGGCGCGATAGCGAAGCAGGCACGCGCGACCATCGACGTGCTCGCGCCGGGCTACACGCACCTGCAGCGGGCGCAGCCGGTGCGCCTCGCGCACCACCTGCTGGCCCACGCCGAGGCGCTCGGGCGAGACATCACGCGCCTGCGCGCCGCGTCGGTTGCCGCCGACGTTTCGCCGCTCGGCGCCGGCGCGCTGGCGTCGACCTCGCTCCCAATCGACCGCGACGCGACGGCGCGCGCTCTCGGTTTTGGCGGCGGCGTGACGCGCAACAGCCTCGACGCCGTCGGTGATCGCGACTTCGCGTGCGACCTGGTCTACGCCTGCGCGATCACGGCGTCGCACCTGTCGCGCCTCGGCGAGGAGATCGTCCTCTGGTCGACCGCGGAGTTCGGCTTCGCGCGGCCGCCCGAGGCCTACTGCTCGGGATCGAGCCTGATGCCGCAGAAGGTCAATCCGGACGTCGCCGAGCTCGTGCGCGCCAAGGCCGGTCGTGTCGCGGGCGACCTCGTGACGCTGCTGGTCGTGCTCAAGGGCTTGCCGCTCGCCTACAACAAGGACCTGCAGGAGACGCAGGAGCCGCTCTACGACGCCGTCGAGACGGTCGCGCTCGCGCTCGAGGCGACGACGGGCCTGGTCGCGGGCCTTACCTTCGACGAAGAGCGGCTGCGCGCGGCTGCCTCCGACGACGGGCTGCTCGCCACCGACCTCGCCGAGCGGCTGGTCGAGAAGGGCGCGGCGTTCCGCGACGCGCACTCGCAGGTCGGCGCGTGGGTGCGCGCGGCGGCGGAGCGCGGCGTGGCGCTGCGCTGCTTGCCGGAACTTCCCGGCGACCTGCGCGCCGCGCTCGACCCGGCGGCCGCGGTCGAGCGGCGCGATCTCGTCGGCGGTCCCGCGCGCGCGCGCGTGCTCGCGGAGCTCGCGCGCGTCGAGTCCGAGACGAAGGCGCCCTGAGCGTTGCACCACTTCGACTACCGAGACGACGCGCTTCACTGCGAGGAGGTTCCGCTCGAGCGGATCGCGCGCGAGGTCGGCACGCCCTGCTACGTCTACAGCCGCGCGACGCTGGAGCGGCACTACCGCGTCTTTCACGAAGCGCTGGGGCGCCGCCCGCACGTCGTCTGCTACTCGGTGAAAGCCAACTCGAACCTCGCCGTGCTGCGGACGCTCGCGCGGCTGGGCGCCGGCGCCGACGTGGTGTCGGGCGGCGAGCTTGCGCGGGCGCTGCGCGTCGGCATCGACCCTTCGATGATCGTCTTCTCCGGCGTGGGCAAGCAGGAAAGCGAGATCGAGGCGGCCCTGCGCGCCCGGATCCTCTGCCTCAACGTCGAGAGCCACGCCGAGCTCGAGCAGGTCGACCGCGTGGCGGCGCGCCTGGGCGTGCGCGCGCCGATCGCGATTCGCATCAACCCCGACGTCGATCCGCGGACGCACCCGTACATCGCGACCGGGCTGCGAAAGTCGAAGTTCGGCGTGCCGGCGAGCGCCGCGCGTGACGAGTACCGCTTCGCCGCCGCGCGCGCGCACCTCGAGGTGCACGGCATCGACTGCCACATCGGCTCGCAGCTGACCAACCTCGAGCCGTTCCGCGACTCGATCGCGAAGGTGGCGTCGCTCGCGCGCGAGCTGCGCGCCGAGGGCGCCGCGATTCGCACGCTCGACATCGGCGGCGGCCTCGGCATTCCGTACCGCGAGGAGGACGTGCCGCCGAGCCCCGCCGCGTATGGCGCGATGATCGACCAGGCGCTCGCGCCTTTCGCCGGGCTCGACCTCACGGTCGTGTGCGAACCGGGCCGCGTCATAGTCGGCAACGCGGGCGTGCTGCTCGCGCGCGTACTCCTGCTCAAGCAGGGCGAGGTGAAGCGCTTCGTCGTGGTCGACGCCGCGATGAACGATCTGCTCCGCCCGTCGCTCTACGACGCCTATCACGAGATCTGGCCGGCGCGTCGCGGCGCCGCCCCACGCATCGTCGCGGATCTCGTCGGCCCGATCTGCGAGAGCGGCGACTTCCTGGCGCGCGACCGCGAGATGCCCGAGCCGTCGGTCGGCGATCTGCTGTGCGTGATGTCGGCGGGCGCGTACGGTTTTGCCATGTCGTCGAACTACAACACGCGTCCGCGCGCCGCCGAGGTGTTGGTGGACGGCGCCCGCTACGCGGTCGTGCGCAGCCGCGAGACCATCGACGACTGCCTGCGCGGCGAGCAAGTCCCCGACTGGCTGGGATAGCGGCGCCCGACGCGACCTCACCGGCGCCGCGCCGGCGGCCGTGCGGCGAGCGGATTTCGCCACCGCAGGCCCGGGAACCGGTGGAAGTCGGCGTCGTTCGAGTGAAGTTCGCACTGGTGCTCGATGGCCAGCGCCGCGAGGTGCGTGTCGGTCGTGAGCGCGCCCCCCACTCCCCGGGCCTCCCGGTGCAGGGGAGCGGCCGCGTTGTGCGCGTAGACGAGCAG
>JBBTFH010000248.1:0-4752 GCA_038041915.1 Myxococcota bacterium | reverse complement strand
CTGTCCCCGAGCGATGGGCAGGACGGCCTCTTCCAGGGATCGCGCCGGTACCCAGCGCAACTGCGGGAGCGCCGCCAGCGCGAGATCCAGCGCGACCACCGCGCTCAGCGCGACGGCGCCGGCCACGGGTCGGCGCCGCGCCCAGACGAGCGCGAGCGCGCACGCCGCGCAGGCCGCCGCGCCGTGGCAAAGCGCGACCGCGAACGTTTCGGGCGCATCGGCGGCGCGCGCGATCGCGGCTGCCCCCAGGTAGCCCGCGCCGGCCCAAACGCTCGCGCGCCACGCTCGCCGCGGAGCCGCAAGCGCTCGATCGATGCCGAGGGCGACGAGGCCCGCGAGCGCGACGGCCACGATATCCATGTATTTCTCGGGATAACGAAAGTACGCCAGCGGCGGCACGAGCGTCCGGGCCAGCCCGTGGATCGGCGTGTGCCGTCCGAGCGCGAGGAGCACGCCCACGAGCGCGGCCACGATCAGCGAGAGGCGCAAGGCCGGTGCTTTCGCCTTCCCGGGGCCGCCGAGCGCGAGCGGCGCCAACGCCACGACGCCGAAGCCAAGATAGACCGAGTACGCCCAGCCGATCGGGCCACGGTTCGGCGCGCCGGCCCAGCGCTCCCCGACGAAGGTCATCGGATCCGTCGCGTCGCCGAGAAGGCCCGGCGCGATGGTCTCGAGGAGGCGAACGGGGTGGAGCGACCAGAGCTCCGAGGCGGCGAGGGAGAGCCCTCCCTGACGTTCGCTTTGACCCAGGAGCGCGAAGGCGGGCGCCAGCGCGGCCGAGGCCAGCACGACGCCGAGCGCGCAGGCGCCCACGCAGGAAACCACCGCCCATCGGCGCCGTCCACGCGGCGCGCCGCCCAGCGTCAGCGGGAGCGCGAGCGCGGAGGCGCGAATCAGCGCGAACGGATCGCCGGCGAGGCCCGAGAGCGCGAGCGGGACCGCAAGCGCGACCACGCGACGACCGCCCAGGCCCGCCGGTGCGCCGCCGAGACGAACCGCGGCCGCTGCGCACCACGGCAGCCACGCCGAGGTGACAACGCCGATGCCGCTCGCCCATCCGCTGCTCGTGACGCCGCACAGCATCGTCGTGAGCGCCGCGCCGAGCGCGCCGGCACGTCCGGCGCCGAGGACTCGGCCCAGCGCATAGCCGCCGGCCCCGGTCGCGGCGACGTGCACCAGGAAGAGCAGGTTGACGGCGGTGACGGTCGGCGCAAGCGCGAGCAGCAGGTGGAAGGGGTAGAAAACGCCGTTCAGCGGGTTGGCCACGTGCGGCATGCCCAGCCCGATGTACGGGTTCCATAACGCCAAGTGTCCTTCGAGCAGAGCGTCGCGCGTGACCGCCCGCGATCCGATCGACCACATGAGAAAGTCACGCAGCGCGTAGCTCTGTCCGGCGAGGACCGGCCAATAGACGGCGAGCGCCGCGGCCCCGAGCGCCAGCAGCGGCGCGAAGCGGCGTAATGCGCCCATCGCGCGCAGTATAGCGGGCGGTTTGCGCTATGCTGCGCGCGTGCCGCCTCTGCTGCAGGATCGCCGAATCGTCCTCGGGATCTCGGGAGGGATCGCGGCGTACAAGGGCGCCGAGCTGGTGCGGCTGCTCGTGCGCGAGGGCGCGCGCGTGAACGTCGTCCTCACCGAGTCGGCGCGGCAGTTCGTCACCGAGCTGACGCTGCAGACGCTCTCGGGCAATCCCGTCGCCACCAGCCTGTTCGATCTCGACCAGGAATCGAAGATTGGCCACATCCGCCTCGCCGACGAAGCCGAGCTGCTCGTCGTCGCGCCGGCCACCGCCGACGTGATCGCGCGCTTCGCGCACGGGCTCGCCAACGATCTGCTCACGACCATCCATCTCGCCACGCGCGCGCCGCTGCTGCTCGCGCCGGCGATGAACGTCCACATGTGGGAGCACCCGCTCACGCAGGCCAATCTCCGCCGCCTCGTCGACACCGAGAGCGCGCGCGTTGTCGGGCCGGCCGACGGCGAGCTCGCCTGCGGCTACACCGGCGCCGGCCGCATGGTCGGGCCCGCGACCGTGCTCGAGGCGATCGAGGGCTGCCTCGCCAAGCAGGACCTCGCCGGCGAGCGGTTCCTGATCACGGCGGGGCCGACCTGCGAGCCTGTAGACGCGGTTCGCGCGCTGACGAATCGTTCGAGCGGCAAGATGGGCTTCGCCGTCGCGCGCGCCGCCCGCGCCCGCGGCGCCGACGTCACGCTGGTCGCGGGCCCGACCGCGCTCGAGACCCCGCTCGGGGTCGAGCGCGTCGACGTCCGCACCGCCGCGCAGATGAAGGTCGCGGTGCTCGAGCGGGCGACCGCGGCGAGCGCCGTGGTCATGGTCGCCGCCGTCGCCGACTACCGGCCCGAGAAAGCGGTGGCGGGAAAGATCCGCAAGGAGAAGGCGGGCGAAGCGCTCACGCTGCGCCTCGTGCGCACCGACGATATCCTGGCCACGCTCGGTCGGGAGCGGCGGGCGGCGCGGGCGGCGACGCCCGTCCTGGTCGGCTTCGCGGCCGAATGGGCGCCGGCGGCGCGCTCTCTCGGGGCGAAGCTCCGCGCCAAGGGCTGCGATTTGCTCGTCGCCAACGACATCGGCGAGGCCGGCAGCGGCTTCGACTCCGACACCAACCGCGTGCGCATCGTCGGACCCGACGGCAGCGAGGATCTCGCCCGCGCGCCGAAGCTCGAGATCGCGCACCAGGTGCTCGATCGCGTCGTGCCGCTGCTGCGGCGACCGGCCACGCGCCCTCGCTGAGCGAGTCAGGCGTGAGCGCTACGCGCGCGCGACCAGCTCCGCAACGTCGGGCAGCTCGAGCGGCGCGTAGATGCTGTCGTGGAAGCACCTGCGCAGCACCGGCAGCGCCTCCGTCCAGCGCGCTTCGTCCAGCCGTCCGGCGCTCCTCAACGTCCTCAGCGTCGCGCGCAGCCGCTTGGCCGCGAGCAGGCTGTCGCGTCCGACCGGATCGGCGGTCACCGTGCGGGAATGCTCGCCCTCGCGCAGCAGCGACTCGATCGCGCGCACGGCCAGGCCGTTGCACTCGCTGACCTCGGCGGCGTGCAGGTGGAGCCGCGAGCGGCTGGCGAGGTGGCGCATGGTCGCGCGCCACCGCTCGAGCCGCATGACGGTCATCGCCGAGATGAAGACGCGGCGCGACATGCGGAAGGAGAAGAGTCGGCTCGTGCGGCCGGGCAGGCTGTCCTGGAGGAAACCGTCGTGATCGCGATAGCGGCCAAGCTTCATCGTCGAGAAGGTGTCCCACACGCGCTCGTTGTCGTGCGCGACGCGGTCGAAGCGCAGCTCCCAGTAGGCGTGGCGCGTCGCGCGCCCCCGGTAGCTCTCGACCGTCTTGAACGGCACGAAGTAGTTGTGCGCGACGATGTCGGCGCCGAGGTGCGAGAGGAAGCCCCACGCCAGGGCGCGCCGCGCATCGGTGCGCGCCGCGTCGAGCAGCCGCAAGCCGTTCTGCCAGTTGTGGCAGTGGTCGACGTACTGCGCGCGGTTCTTCCCGACGACGATGTCGGCCGCGATGCAGCCATAGAGGTAGTCGGTCGCGTGCCGCGCGATGAGCGTTCGCACGATCGGCGCGATCACGAACGTGCCGCGCAGCATCTGCAGCCCGAAGTCGAGGTGCGCCGCCGGGCCCCAGGCATACGCGGGCTCGGGCCACATGATTCCGACGGCGGCGACGACGCTCCAGAAGAGGCGGGATGACGGCGTCAACACGCAGCAGTATATAGTGCGCCGCTCCGATGGGTTCAACCCAACCTCGAGGAGAGCTGCCAACCCACGCTCGCGAGGAGCTACGCGCTCTGGTCTCCGCGCTCCGCACGCGCCTCGAGGTCGAGGCGAGGCGCGGTCCTTCGGGCGCGCCGGCACGCCCTACGCAGCGCAAGGTCGTCGCCGCCGCGCCGACGCCGCTCGCCGAGGCCGAAGCCGCCGTCGCCGAGGCGCCGTCCTGGGCCGGCCGCAAGGGCACTCCCGAAGGCCTGCGCGTCGTGCGCGAGGATCTTGGCGAGTGCACGCGTTGCAAGCTCTGCACCGGGCGTAAGAACATCGTGTTCGGTGTCGGCGCCCCCGACGCCGAGATCATGTTCATCGGCGAGGCGCCGGGCCGCGACGAGGACGAGCAGGGCGAGCCGTTCGTCGGCCGCGCGGGACACTTGCTGACGAAGATGATCGAGGCGATGGGGCTTTCGCGCGAGCAGGTCTACATCGCGAACATCATCAAGTGCCGCCCGCCCGAGAATCGCGCGCCCGAGCCGGACGAGGTCGCCGCGTGCGAGCCGTTCCTGCGCCGTCAGATCGACGCCATCTCCCCGCGCCTGATCATCGGCCTCGGCGGCGTGGCCGTGCAGACGCTGCTGCGCACCAGGACCGGCATCACGGCCCTGCGCGGGCGCTTCCACGTCTACCAGGGCGTCAAGCTCATGCCGACGTTCCATCCCGCGTTTCTTCTCCGCAGCCCGAACATGAAGAAGCCGGCGTGGGAGGATCTCAAGCAGGTGATGGCGGAGATGGATCGCCTCGGCCTCGCGCGCGACCGCTCGAAACGCTGACCTTTGCGTCTTCAGTCTCCGCGTCTGCCCGCGGTCCCCCGCCGGCCGCGGTCGCGTGTCCGTCCCTCGCGCCCCCGTCTCGACACGCCGCGCCGCCCGTCGACCCAGCCGCCGTCAGCGATCAACTACGGTCGGGTCCTTTGAACCCCTCGCGGTCCCCGCATTCCGCGCATTCCCCGCGATCCGCGAGGCATCATC
>JBBTFH010000247.1:0-2816 GCA_038041915.1 Myxococcota bacterium | reverse complement strand
GCGGCGCGATCGACCCCCCTTGTGATTGATCGATCAAGTATCGCACCTTATCCGACATCGCGGCGGGACGGGGCGTGTCGCCGGTCGGACCTCGCACACCGCCGCCGGACACGCGTGTGCTAGATTGTCCTCGGAATGACGACCGAGCCCGCTCTGTCGGCGCTGCTGGCACGGCTGGACCAGCGGCCGTAGCCCACGGCCGTGCCGACCTACTTCCTCGCCGCGCCGGCGAAGGTGAACCTGGTGCTGCAGGTGCTCGGGCGGCGGGCGGACGGATTTCACGACATCGCGTCGCTCATGGTGGCGATCGACCTGTGCGACCTCGTGCGCGTTCGGCCGCGGCCTGGGCCGGTCGCGTGCGACTGCCCGGGCGTCGCGCTCGCCGACAACCTCGCGGTGCGCGCGGCCGAGGATCTCGGCGTGCAGGCCGAGCTCGCGATCGACAAGCGCATTCCCGCCGGCGCGGGCCTCGGCGGCGGATCGAGCGACGCGGCGGCCGTGCTGCGCGCGCTCGGCGCGGGACACCGGCTCGACGTCGCTCGGCGCCTGGGCGCGGACGTGCCGTTCTTCCTCTTCGGCGGCCCGGCCTGGGCGACCGGTGTCGGGACCGACCTCCAGCCGGTCGACGACCTGCCCGACTTCTCGCTCGTCCTCTGCCTGCCGGTCGGCCGCGCGCTCGAAACGGGGACCATGTACCGCGCGCTCGGCCGCCCCCAGCACGCCGAGCCGCCGCCGCTGCCGCCGATCTTCGATCGGTCGCTCGACCGCCTCGCCGCCCACGTCATGAACGACTTCGAGGAGGTCGCGGGCGAGCGCGTCGGCCTGGTCGGTAGGGCGCTGGCCGCATTGCGCGGCGCCGGAGCCCGCGCCGCCACCGTCACCGGCAAGGGCCCCGCGACCTTCGGCCTGTTCGCCACGCTGGCCGAGGCCGAGGCGGCGGCCGTCCGGCTGCGCGAGGTGCTGCCCGCGGACGAGTTCCAAGTCCTTGCCGTTCGTGGGCTTTCGCGCTTGACCCGGCCGGCGGACTCCTCTATATAGCCCCGCTTGCTGGGCCTTCGGGGCCCATGGGCAAAGGGCCCTTCGTGGGGCGTCGACAAGTGGCAAGTCAGGGGTCTTTGAATCCCCGATCGGAGGTTCGAATCCTCCCGCCCCAACGGTTGAACGGATAGCCAAAGGCAGGGATCAAGTGGTCAAGGCGCTCACCATCTTCTCGGGCAACGCGAACCGCGAGCTGACGGAGGAGATCTGCCGCGCGGTCGAGGTCGCGCCCGGCGCCGCGCAGGTGACCACCTTCTCCGACGGTGAGATCTACATCGAGATCGGAGAGAACGTCCGCGGCGTGAACTGCTTCGTGGTGCAGCCGACCTGCCCGCCGGTCAACAACAACCTGATCGAGTTGCTCATCATGATCGATGCGCTCAAGCGCGCGTCGGCGGGCAGCATCATCGCGGTGATTCCGTACTTCGGCTACGCGCGGCAGGATCGCAAGGTCAAGCCGCGCACGCCCATCTCGGCCAAGCTGGTCGCCGACCTCATCACCGCGGCGGGCGTCGACCGCATCCTGTCGATGGATCTGCACGCCGGCCAGATCCAGGGCTTCTTCGACATCCCGGTCGATCACCTCTTCGCGCTGCCGGTGATGCTCGACTACATGCGCACGAAGTTCGGCAACGACGCGGTCATCGTTTCTCCCGACGCCGGCGGCGTCGAGCGCGCGCGCGCCTACGCCAAGCGCATGGACGCCAGCCTCGCGATCATCGACAAGCGGCGCGAGCGGCCCAACGTCAGCGAGGTGATGAACATCGTCGGCGAGGTCGAGGGTCGCGACTGCGTAATAGTCGACGACATGATCGACACCGCCGGCACGCTCACCGAGGCGGCTCGCGCTCTTTCCAAAGCCGGCGCGCGGCGCGTGTTCGCGGCGGCCTCTCATGCGGTCCTCTCGGGGCCGGCGGTGCAGCGCATCCAGGAGTCGGCGCTCGAAGAGGTCATCGTCACCAACTCGATCCCGCTGTCGGCCGACGCGCGGGCGTGCAGCAAGATCCAGCAGCTCTCGGTCGGGCGGCTCCTTGCCGAGGCGATCAAGCGTATCCACCACGGCGACTCGATCTCGTCGCTGTTCATCTAGTGTCCCAAGGAGTGAGGAAAGAAACGATGCCGGAAATCGGAAAGCTCAGCGTCGAATTGCGCACCCAGACGGGCAAGGGTCCGGCGCGGCGTGCGCGCGCCCGCGGAGTCGTGCCGGGCGTCTGCTATGGCCGCGGAACAAAGCCCTTCACCATCACCGTCGATCCCGACGCGCTGGCCGAGGCGCTCGATCCTTCGCGGGGCCAGAACACGCTCATCGAAGTGAGCCTGGGCGACGGCACCACCCGCAAGGTGCTGCTGCGCGATGTCCAGAAGCACCCGCTGAGCGGCCTTCTCCTGCACGCCGACTTCATGGTCGTCGACGAGGGCACGGAGGTGCGCGTCACCGTTCCGGTCGCGCTCACCGGCAAGCCGGAGGGCGTGAAGCTCGGCGGCATCCTGCACCAAGCCTTCCACAGCTTGCGCGTCGCGTGCCGACCCACGAGCATTCCGGCGAAGTTCGAGGTCGACGTGTCGAGCCTGCTCGTCGGCCAGGCGGTGCACGTCTCCGACGTGAAGTTCGGCGAGGGCGTGCGTCCGCTCGCCGACCTGCGCGAGGCCATCGCGTCGGTCGTGGCGCCGAAGGAAGAGAAGACGGAGGTCGAGGCGACGGCGGCGGCGGCGACGGCGGCCGAAGCGGCGGCGGGCGCGGTTCCGGCGGCGGGCGCGGCGCCGGGCGCGCCGGGGGC
>JBBTFH010000246.1:0-7295 GCA_038041915.1 Myxococcota bacterium | reverse complement strand
CCGGTGAAACCAGATGCGCCAGCGCGGGCGGGCCTCCATCGAGGCTACCGGGGCAGCCGCGTGACGGTGAGGTTGAAGGCGCCCGAGGCGCCCGACACGCCGTCGAGCACGACGAAGTACTCGCCGGGCTCGACATCGTCGAGGAAGAGCAGGTCGCTGCCGGCGCCCGGCGTATCGGCGCAGCCCATCTGGCTCGCAGGATCGAGGCAGCTCGCGCGCACGTAGATCGCCGCGTTGTACGCGCTGCCCTCGCTGCTGACGACGAGATCGGACGTCTCGGCGACGTGATAGAGGAACACGCGCTCGGGCGCCGCCCCGCCGAGTGAGCACGAGCCGGTGCCGTTGAAGTTCGACGACGATCCCGAGGTCGTGCCGTCCACCTGCCCGGTCGCGGTGATGTCCTTCACGAAGAGGCCCACGCCGCAGTCCGGTCCCTCGGCGGGATCGCCGGGCCCCTCGCAGCCTGGATCGGCGTCGTCGATCAGACCGTCGCCGTCGCCATCGCCCCCGTCGGCGCACTCGCCCTCCACGGCATCGCTCTCGTCGTCGTCGAGCGGGCCGCCGCAGCCGTCGTCCTGGGTGAAGTCGGTCGCGCCGTCGTCGTCGTCGTCGATCGCGTTCGCGCAGGCGGTCGGTCGGCAAACAGTGTCGCAGACGAGCCCGCCGCCGCACGGAAACACGAGGTCGTCGGGAGCGCACGGCTCGCCGCTCTGGCGCAGGCCGCGCACACGAAGCCCGTACGCGCCCACGCCGCCGCCGACGCCGTCGACGAAGAGGAAGTAGCGGCCGGGGGCGACATCGTGCCAGACAACGCGATCGCCGGTCGCCGTCGAGGCCGGGTTGGCGCACTCAACCTCGGTCGCCGAGTCGGTGCAGAGCGTGCGCAGGTAGAGGCCCGTGTTGAACTCCGTCCCGCTCTCCGCCGTCGAGACGTAGAGCTCGGAGCGCGCCGGCACGTCGAGCACGAAGATATCCTCGGGCGAGCTGCCCGACGAGAAGCAGGTCGGGCCGTAGAGCGCGTCACCGAAGGTCACGCCGCTCTCCTCGCCGGTCGCGGTGACGTTCTCGACCGAGACGCCGGCGCCGCACTCGTCGGACTCGTCGACGTCACCGGGCCCGAGGCAGCCCGGATCGTTCGGGAAATCGGTTTCGCCGTCCGCGTCGTCGTCGTCGCCGTTCGAGCACTCGGGCGCGATGTCGGGGTCGGTCTCGTCGTCGTCGAGGAAGTCGGCGCAGCCGAGGTCGGCCATGTCGGTATCAGAGTCGAGATCGTTGTCGAAGCCGTCGGCGCAGGCCTCGGGCGCGCACTGGAAGCCGACACCCGCGAGCGGCTCGACGCAGTCGGTGCCCTCCGCGCACGAGAAGATCGGATCGCCGAGCGCACACGGCTCGCCCTGCGCGAGCGTGCCGCTGGTCGAAAGCGTGAACTCGCCCTCGGTGCCGTACCACCCGTCGACGAAGACGTAGTAGCGGCCGGCGGCGGCGTCGGCGAGCGTCACGGTCGCTGGTGGAGAACCGTCGCAGGCGATCTGGCTCGCCAGCGTGGTGCACGCCGAGCGCACGTAGAGCATCGGGAAGCTGGTCGAGGTCGAGTTGACCGTGAGCGTGACGTCGGCCGTGCCGGGCACGTCGAGCGCGAAGATGCGCTCTCCTGCGCTGGAGTCCACCGCGCAGGCTCCGGTCCCGGTGAAGGTCCCCGGCGAGACCGTCTCGCCCGACACGATGGACGAGAGGATCGCGACCACCGGCACGTCGGCGCCGCACTCGTCGACCTCGGAGTCGTCGCCGGCGGCCTCGCAACCCTCGTCTTCGCCAAAATCCTCCTCGCCATCGCCGTCGTCGTCCTCGCCGTTCGAGCAGGCGGTCTCCTCGCCCGTGTCGGCCTCGTCGGGGTCGAACGCGCCGACGCAGCCGACGTCCGCGGCGTCGAGCGCGTCGTCGCCGTCATTGTCGACGCCGTCGGAGCAGGCGAGCGGCGTGCAGATCGTCTCGTCGCCCCCTTCCGGCACCTCGCACGCGGTGTCGCCTCCGCAGACGAAGATCGGATCGGCGGGCGTACACGAGCTTCCCGGCGCGAGCGTGCCCGCGACCGTCAGCGTGTAGGTCGTCGAGGACGCGTAGTAGTTGTCGACGAACACGAAGTAGCGGCCAGGATCGAGGTCATCGAAGGCCAGCGCGCCGCCGCCCGACCCCTCGCCCCAGTAGGTCGAGCAGCCGATCTCGCTGCCGGCGCCGGGGCAGTCGGTGCGCACGTAGACGGTCGCGCCCGAGCCCGTCGCCACGTGGCCGATACTCAGCGTCACGTCCGCCTCGCCCGGGACGTCGAGCGCGTAGACGCGCTCAGGACCGCTCGGCACGCCCGCGAGGCAGGTGCCGGAAAACTCGTCGGTGGCGCCGCTGGTATTGCCCGACACGCTCGCCTCCTCGAGGTGGAGGAGCGGAACGCCGGCGATGCACTGATCCTCCTCGTCGTCGTCGCCCGGGAAGGCGCAGCCGGGATCGCTCGGGAAATCGACGTCGCCGTCGGCGTCGTCGTCCTCGTCGTTAGCGCAGGCGGGCGCGGTGTCGGGATCGTTCTCATCGTCGTCCGACGCGCTGCCGCAGCCCGGATCCTCGGCGAGATCGACCAGACCGTCGTCGTCGTCGTCCTCGCCGTCGCTGCAGGCCGCGTCCACGCACGCGCCGTCGTCGCTGCAGACCAGCCCGTCGCCGCAGACGAAGACCTCGTTCCCAGGCTCGCACTCGCCGCCCTCCGCGATCAGGACGCGAACGGTGAGCTCGAAGTCGCCATTCTGTCCCCCCGCGCCGCCGTCGACGAAGATGAAGTAGCGCCCGGCCGGAAGCGTCTCGGTCGTCACGGTCTCGCCGGTGCCCACCGTGTTGGCGCAGGCGACCTCGGTCGAGATCAGGCAGCGCTCGCGCAGGTAAATCGCGGTGTCGTGGTCGGTGCCGGCGAGATCGGTCGAGAGCGTCAGCGCGGCATCCTGCTCGAGATCGAACGCGAACACGCGCTCGTTCGCGGTCGCCGGCGCGCAGGTGCCCGAGGCATAGCCGGCGCCGCTCGTGACCGTGCCGCTCACCGCCGCTCCCTCGAGGAACTCGAAGGCGAGGCCCGAGCAATCGTTGGACTCGTCGGGATCGCCCGGATCGGAGCAGGCCTCGTCGTCGAGATCGACGTTGTCGTCGCCGTCGTTGTCGATGCCGTCGTCGCACTCGGGCGGACCGCCGTCGGGCTCGGCGTCGGGCGGCGAACCCGCGTCGAAAGCCCCGTCGGGGGCAGCAGGCGCGTCGAGGGCCGCGTCGCCACCGCCGTCGGTAGCCAAGCCCGAGTCTACGTGCGCGCCGAGGTCGAGGTCCCGCTCTTGGTCGCGCGGGTCGTCGCCGCAAGCGGCAAGAAGAAGCGTTGCGCACACGAGCCTTTGCATCATCGACATGCGAGCCCCCATTTAACGCCGCAGCAGCCGCGCGGCTTCCTTCGCGTGATACGTGAGGATGATGTCGGCGCCCGCTCGGCGGATTCCCGTCAGCGTCTCCAGCATCGCCCGCTCGCCGTCGATCCAACCCTTTTCGGCGGCGGCCTTGAGCATCGCGTACTCGCCCGAGACGTTGTACGCGGCCACCGGCAGGTCGAACTCGTCGCGCACCTGCCGGATGACGTCGAGGTACGCGAGCGCCGGCTTGACCATGACGATGTCGGCGCACTCCTCGACGTCGAGCGTGACCTCGCGCAACGCCTCGCGCAGGTTGGCCGGGTCCATCTGGTAGCCGCGCCGGTCGCCGAACTTGGGCGCCGAGTCGGCCGCCTCGCGAAACGGCCCGTAGAAGGCCGACGCGTACTTGACGGCGTAGCTCATGATCGCCGTGCGCTCGAAACCCTGCTCGTCGAGCGCCTCGCGGATGAAGCCGACGCGGCCGTCCATCATGTCCGACGGCGCGACGATGTCCGCGCCGGCGCGCGCGTGCGCGAGCGCCATCTCGCCGAGGATTTCGAGCGTCGCGTCGTTGTCGACCTCGCCGTTCTTGACCACGCCGCAGTGGCCGTGGGTCGTGTACTCATCGACGCAGACGTCGGTGATGACGACCAGATCGGGCGCGGCCTGTTTGATCGCGCGAACCGCGCGCGGCACCACGCCGTCGGGTCTAATCGCCTCCGTGCCGAGCTCGTCTTTGCGCGCCGGGATGCCGAAGAGGATGACGGCCGGGATGCCGAGCGACGCTATTTCCTTGGCCTCGGCGGCGAGATTGTCGACCGAGAGTCGGCGCTGCCCCGGCATCGACGATATCGGCTCGTCGACGTTCTTGCCGTCCTTCACGAACAGCGGAAAGACCAGGTTGTCGGAAAGGAGCTGCGTCTCGCGGCAGAGCCTTCTCAGGCCCTCCGTTCGGCGCATCCGCCGCGCGCGGTACTCGGGAAACTGCATGGCCAGCGGCGGGAACGGTAGGTCAGAACGGCGTCGAGTGCAAAGCTCGACGGCGTCGAACCGCGCCAAGACGCCGAAGGGGAGCGCGAGCCCGGCGGTCGCGTCAGTTCCGCTCCAGCGATTCGTCCGGCGCGACCTCCAGCTCCTCGAAGAACACTCCGTCCTTCACTCCCGCGACGCCGAGGGTCTCGACGATGCTGCCGGTGTGCGTTCCGCCGAGGAACGCCATCGCCTCGGCCTGGGGGAGCGAAACCAGACACGTGCCGGCGGGCGCCTCGGCGCCGGCGATGCAGTACGACCACGGCGGGGCGGCACACGTGGCGCCGCCCCCCGAGCAGTCGGGAAGAATGCCCGGCGCGACGCCCTCGACGCCGGCGCCGTCCTCGTCGAGATAGCGGGCCACGACGAGGCGGCCGTCGGCGACGCTCTCCTCGACCTGCGCGCCGACCAGGACGGACCAGGTCTCGATCGTCTCGTCGCGCAGCGAGAAGACGTCGACGGAGGCGGTGCATGCGCAGACGCGCTCGTCGTCCGTCATTCCCTCATCGCCGAAATCGCAGCCTCCGGGCACGCACGAGAGGCGCCGATCGTTCGCGGAGAGCACGCGCGCATCGCCCTCCACGTACACGGCCGCGATCGAAGGGAGACCGACCTCGGTGTCGGCGGCCAGGGCGAAGCGACCGTCCGCATCCGTCGTCGTCGCGTCGAGCGACGCCTCGGCGTCGAAGACAGGCTCGCTGCCGTAAGCCGCCAGGCCCAAGCGCACGTCGGCGCCCACAAGCGGCTCGCCGGTTACGAAGTCGAGGGCTCTTCCCTCCACCTCTATCGTGGCGGGCCACGGCCCCGAGTCGAAGTCGATGTGCATGTCGTGGTTGAGGCCGCCGCCGCAACCGCCCGCGAGAAGGGACGAAGCAAAGCCCACCAGCAGTGATTTCGTGTGTCGCATGCCGCCCGGTGGTGCATCGGACGTGCCGGCGCGCAGTTGCGCGGAATCACGCGTGACGGGCTGTCAGGGATCGGGCGCCCGCGTCCGAAACCGGACACGACGCGATGATCAGCGCGCGCATCATCAATCCTCCTCCCACGGATCCTCCTCGACGGGGCCGGGGTCGCCGGCGCCGGCTTCGAGCAGGTTGATCATCAACTTCAAGATCAGCTCGTGGTCGGCGTCGATGTCGTCGTCGGGATACGCGTCGAGCCAGTCGTCCACGCCCGGCTCGATCTGCTGGAGGATGCCGTAGGCGGTCGTCACGTCGCCGCCCCACGCCGCCGCTTCGCTGGCACGCCGCAGCGCGGCGAAGATGTTGAGCATCACGAACGCCTTGCGCATGTCGAGCGAGCTCTCGGCGATTTCCGTCCACGCGCCGTCGGGCAGCGACGTGCCGGGCGGCTGCTCGTAGCGCACCTCGAGCTCCTGCGTCTGCAGCGCCTCCTCGCCGGCGTAGCGAAAGTCCATGCTCACGGCGGCGACGCTTCCCGGATCCTCGGCCTCGCCGGCGAGCGGCAGCATCTCGACCAGCAGCGTGCCGCCGCCGCCGCGCCGGCCGGTGGCGCCGCTGTCGTCCGACTCGCGACGCGCGATGAACAGGCTCGGCAGGCGGATCTTCACGCCGCCGTCGCCGTAGGGCTCCCACAGGTGCGTGCCGAAGGTCTCGGCCGCGAAATACGATTCGCCATTCTCGACGAAGATCGACACGTCGGTGGCGATCGCCTGCGTGAAGTAATCGAGCTCGTCGACAAAGACCTCCTCGAGCGCGGGCGCGTCGTCGACGAAGTAGAAGTTGCCGCTGCCGTACTCGGCGAGCGAGCGCATGAGGTCGATGCCGAAATCGGTGCCGACGCCGACGGTGGTCAGCGCGAGGCCCTCGGCTGCCCAGTCGAACGCCATCTCGAGGATCGCCTCGGTCGACGTCTCGCCCGCCGTGGGCAGGCCGTCGCTGACGAAGATCACGCGGTTCTGGTGCTCGAGGTCGGCGACGTCGGCGAGCGTCTGGAAGCCGAGGTCGAGGCCGTCGTAGACGTTGGTCGTGCCGCTGGCGAGGATGCCGTCGATCAGCGCCTTGACCGCCTCGGGATCGTCGACCGGCTCGATGGCGCGCACGAGCTCCGCGCCGGTGCTGTAGAGCACCAGGCCGAGGCGATCGTCGGGGTCGAGCGCGTCGACCAGGAGCTTGAGGCCCTCGCGCGCGTACTCGATCTTGCCCGCGTCGTTCATCGAGCCGCTGCGGTCGAGCACGACGACCAGGTTCTTCGGCGTCTCGGGGATGTCGGCGGTCTCGATCGGCGTGTTGAGGCCCAGGCGCAAGAGTGTGCAGTTGGCGCCGTTCATCATGTTGGCGGCGACGCCGAGCATGCCGTGAAGGCACAGGTTGCCGCCGCACTCGGGCGGGGGCATCTCGAGCCAGTGCTCGGCGAAGAAGCCGGCGGAATCGAGCGTGCTCGGCGCGGGAATGCCGCCGTCCTCGACGATCGCGCGGAACAGGCCGAAGTCCTGCGCGCCGGCGAAGCCGACGCTGCTGCCGCCCTCGGACTCGGCTTCCGCCTCGCCCTCGCCTTCGGCCTCGGCCTCGGCTTCGGCTTCCGCCTCGCCTTCCACGCCGGGGTCTTCACCCTCGCCTTCCGAGCCCGCGGCCTCCAGGCTGGACTCCGACCCTCCGCCGCCGCAGCCGCCGGCCCACAGCGCGATTCCGACCATCATCGACAAACGTAGAAGCTTCATCGTGGCCTCCCTTTCGAGGTCACGACAAAGCAACCACCGTGCCGCGTGAAAGTCGTCGGATATCGTCGGTCGTCGTCGGTCAGTGTGCCAGTTTGTGCCATATCTCTGACGTGAATGGCACACGCGCGTGTCGGGGAGTGATGAAAATCGGCGGG
>JBBTFH010000245.1:0-5657 GCA_038041915.1 Myxococcota bacterium | reverse complement strand
TCTCGGAGACACTCGGCCTGCCTTGGAGCAGGGGCGAGTCGCCATTCGTCACCATCGAGTACTCGTTCCCCGGCGGGCGCATCGACATTGTTGGCGCATTCGACCGGCGTCTGGTGCTCGTTGAGGTCAAACAGGGCACCGCCGGAGAGGGCGCTGTGGGGCAGATCTGGACGTATGTCTCCAGCAAGGAAGCACGGGCGGCACTGACCGAAGCGCTCGGCTACCACCCGACCGAGTTGCTGGGCGTCGTGATCGCCGAGGGGTTCGATGCGGCCGCACACCGTCGTGCCGAAGAGAAGGACGTCCGTCTTGTCGAGTTCCGCCTCGATCCGGGTAGCTTCCCGTTTCGGAAGGCCGGGATTCCCCAGGGGACCGAGGAGTCGAGCGGTGCCCCCGCGCAGCGCAATTCGCGCCCGCTCACCGTGGAGGACCATGTACGCGGGCTCCAACCGCCCGACCTGCAGGCTTTGTACCGCTCCTTCGCCGGGTTGTTCCTCGACAACACCGGCGCCGGTGCGCCTTCCGACGACGCGGAGCGGCGCGAGTGGGTGTGCCCGAGCGTAAAGATCGATCACGTCTGGATCCGGTACAAGGGCGAGGGTATCGTGTGTCTTTGGGCTCGCCAGAAGACCTTCCTCGTAGGGTACACGCACGTCGATGGCACGTGGCGTGGCATCGGCGACATCCGCCCTCACCTGTCGCCGCCGGCTGGCCTCGACGCGATTAGGGACGCAATCCGCCAGCGGATGGCGCAGATCGACGACCAGGTGCGCGCGGACCTCCGCGGGTTTCGCTGGACCGATCTCCCGCGCGGTTCGTAGGCCCCGACCGGGCGAGAGACAGCGCCCGTCCACGTCGCGCGGCTCGCGTTCGACGGGCCTCTGCTGGGCGCCGTCTGCCGCCTGTTCGTCGACTCGGTCCTCGGCTGGTACCGCCGCCGCATCCGCGACGGTGGCGCGCCTGCCGGCCAGCGGGGAGCCGTGGCGGTCGTTCAGAGAAGCTCCGGCGACCTGAAGTTGAATCCCCATGTCCACGCCATCTTGCTCGACGGCGTCTTTGTCGCCGATGCCGCGGGCACGCCCCGCTTCTGCCCCGTGGAGAGGTTCGACACGACCGCCACCGCGGACATCCTGCAGATCGTCCGCGCCCGCATCCTGCGCTTCCTCGTCCGCCGCCGCATCGTCGAGTCGCCGGTGCGACGCGCTCACCGCTTGATCGACGACGACCTGGCCGAGCGCGAACCCGCTCTCCCCCAGCTCGCCCGGGCCGCCGTTTCCGGCCTGCCACCCGCCGGCCCCGAGATCCGCAGGAGCCGACGATCGGGTGCGTGACCGCGTCGCGAGCGGAGATCGCAGGCCGGATCTGGCGGCCGCGACGGATCTTCGCCGTCGATGAAGCAGCTGAGGACGTCGGGGCTGGCGACGGGGGCGAAGGTCAGCCGGTGAGCGGCGCGCAGGCGACGCCGGGGCCGCACGAACACCCCCGGCCCGTCTCTCCCACAATGTAGGTGTGCGCGCGCACAACCACATGCGCCCACATCCGGTTTGGGGTAGAGGCGGCGCAGGGCCCGGTGACGCGGTCGAATTACCCGACACGCTGTAGCCAGTAGCTGCGGCTTCCGCGGTCGAGGGCTATGCGGCGCCCAGCACGATCACGCAGCTCACCGCGCCGGGCCCGCCGACGTTGTGCGCGAGCCCCAGGCGCGCGTTCGCGACCTGACGCGGACCGGCCTCGCCGCGCAACTGCTGCGCCACCTCGTAGACCATGCGGACGCCCGACGCGCCGATCGGGTGGCCGAACGACTTCAGGCCGCCCGACGGGTTGACCGGCTTGTCGCCGCCGATGCGCGTGCGCCCCTCCTCGATCAGGTGCCGCCCGCGGCCCTTTTCGCAAAAACCGAGATCCTCGTAGTTGGTGAGCTCGGTCCAGGTGAAGCAGTCGTGCACCTCGGCGAAATCGATCTCGCGCACCGGATTCTGCACGCCCGCCATCGCGTAGGCCTGCGCGGCGGCCTGCTGCGTCGCCGGGAAGCCGAGGTACGCGAAGCCCGGATCGTTAAACGGGCGCCCGGACGTGACGGCCAGGCCGACGCCCTTGACGCGCGGCGCGCCTTGCTTGAGCGAGTCCGCGATCTCGGCGCGCGCGAGCACGACCGCCGCCGCTCCGTCGGTGGTCGGGCAGCAGTCGTACAGGCCGAACGGCCACGCGACGATCGGCGCGGAAAGCACCTGCTCCTCGGTCACCTCGACCTGCATGTGCGCGAGCGGGTTCTTGGCGCCGTTCGCGTGGTTCTTCACGGCGACCTTCGCGAGCGTCTCGCGCCCGACGCCGAACGTGTGCATGTAGCGGTTGGCGGCGAGGGCGAACTGGCCGGGCGCCGTGGCGCCGCGGCCGAGGATCGGGTGGCGCCCTTCGAGCGGGATGCCACGCACCGGCCGGTCCTTCATCTTCTCGGCGCCGACCACGAGCGCGACGTCGTAGACGCCCGAGGCGAGCGCGAACACCGCCTGGCGCACCGCGTCCGTGCCGGTCGCGCAATAGTTCTCGACGCGCGAAATGGGCTTGCCGTAGAGGCGCAGCGGATCGGCCAGCGACGTGCCCGATTTTCCCGACTGCGCGCCCGGCGAGTAGGTGCCCAGCCAGCACGCGTCGATGCGATCGGGGCCGACGCCCGCGTCGGCGAGCGCCGCTTTCGCCGCTTCGACCACCAGCGCCTCGTAGGACGCGTCGGTGCGATCGCCGAACTTCGTGCACGCCGCGCCGACGACGGCGACGCGATCCTTCACGCTGCCCATGCGTCACGCATAACGTACGCTCCGCCGCTTGTCACGGGCGGCGCGCCGGACCTAAAGTCTCGGCCCGTGATTCCTCCCGTCCTCGAGTATGGCGGCGGCCCGTGCAAGACGTACCTGGTCTGGGACGAGGGCTCGCGCGAAGCGGCGGCCATAGACCCGCTCCACGAGCGGATCGATCGCGCCCTGGCGCTGCTCGCGTACCGCGGCCTTAGGCTCCGCTTCGCGATCGACACGCACACGCACGCCGACCACCGCAGCGGCGCCCGCGCGCTCGCCGACCTGTGCGGCGCCACGCTCGTGATGCACCGCCTCGCCCCTTCGCCGGCGGTCGCGCGCCACGTCGAGGACGGCGACGTGCTGATGCTGGGCGAGACGCGCCTGCGCGTGCTCCACACGCCCGGCCACACGCCCGACGCCGTCTGCGTTGTCGCGGACGGACATGTGTTCACCGGGGACACGCTGCTGATCCGCGGCACGGGCCGCACCGATCTCGGCGGCGATCCCGAGGCGCAGTTCGACTCGCTGCACGACAAGGTGCTCGCGCTTCCCGATGCCACGATCGTCTGGCCGGGCCACGACTACCGCGGCCGCGAGCAATCGACCATCGGCGAGGAGCGGCGCGAGAACCCGCGCCTGCGCGTGACCGACCGCGCCGCCTACGCCGCATTGATGCGCGGCCTGAACCTGCCGCTTCCGACGAACATCCAGGAGGCGCTGCAAGCCAACTCGAGCGCTCTCGATCCCGAGGGCTTCGCGTTCCCCGAGACCGCGCGCCTCGCCGCCGTGCGTGAGCGCGCCGCGCCCGAGCTTGCGGCGGCGCTCGCCTCCGGCGAAGCCGTCGTCGTGCTCGACGTGCGCGAGACCGAAGAGCGCACGGGCGAGCTCGGGCACATCAAAGGTTCGCGCCACATCCCGCTGAGGGAGCTGCCCGCGCGCGCCGGGGAAAATCTCGCGCCCGACGCGACCATCGTCGCCGTCTGCCGCTCGGGCTCGCGCTCGGCCACGGCCGCGGCGCTACTCACCGGCCTGGGCTTCCGGCATGCGCTGAACCTGCGCGGCGGCATGATCGCGTGGCTCGACGCCGGCCTGCCCGTCGCCGGCCGCGGCGCGACGTAGCCTTCTTGCTCCACGTCGTGCGCTTCGTCGATACTGCGCGGCAAATGCGATGTTTCGCGCTGCTGGCGGCGATCGGGTGCGGTGGCCGTAGCTCGCCCCAACCCGAGGTCGCCGGCGACGGCGGCGCGCTCGGCGGCGACGCCGAGGCTGCGCGCTGCGACGACGAGGACGCGCCGCGGCCCTGCGGCATCGATGTCGGCGCCTGCGCGCCTGGATCGCAACGGTGCGAAGGAGGCGCGTGGGGCGCGTGCCTCGGCGGCATCGCGCCCGCCGGCGAGTCCTGCAACGCCGAGGACGACGACTGCGACGGCGCCATCGACGAGACGTGCCCTTGGGTGGAGAGCGCAGGAGGAGCCGGATTTGACGCCGCCCACGCGATCGCCGCGCTGCCCGACGGAGGCGCGATCGTCGTCGGACGCTTCCAGGACGTGGCGACGTTCGGCGCCGGCGAGGCCCGGGAAACGACGCTGGTGTCGCTCGGAGGCGACGACGCGTTCGTCGCGCGCTATGCGCCGACCGGCGTCCTCGAATGGGCCGTCGGCGCCGGCGGATCGTTCAACGATTGGGCAACCGGCGTGGCCATCGCGGGAGACGGCGGCGTGCTCGTCTCGGGCATGTTCGGCGGCGTGGCGACATTCGGCGCCGGGTCCAGAGCGACCACGATCGTCTCCGAGGGCGAATTCGACGCTTTCGTCGCGCGGTTCGAGCCCACGGGCGCGTTCGCCTGGGTGGCGCGCAGCAGCGGAAGCGGCGCCGAGGAACCAGCCAACAACCTCGCCGCCGACGGCGAGGGACGCGTGGTCATCGTTGGCGGCTTCGGCGGCGCCGCGCGCTTCGGTGCGGGTGAGGCGACCGACACGAGCTTCGAGTCGTCCGGCGACGGCGACGTCTTCGTCGCCGCCTACGATCCGTCGGGCGCGCTCGCGTGGGCGGTGCGCGCCGGCGGGCCTTTTCACGACCTCGCCTTCGACGTCGCGATGTCGGCCGACGGCGGCGTGCTCGTCACCGGGGTCTTCTCGGAGACGGCCGTGTTTGGGGACGGGGACGCGGCGACCTCCCTCACGTCCGATGGCCTGAGCGAAGTCTTCCTCGCCCGCCTCGATTCGACGGGCGCGCTCGCCTGGGCGGTCCGCGCCGGCGGCGCCGAGGACGACTTCGGCCGCGGCGTGGCGGCGACCTCGGACGGCGGCGCGCTGGTCGCTGGCAGCTTCGGGGGCGTAGCCGTCTTCGGCGAGGGCGATCCCGGCGAGTCCGCGCTCGCCGTGCGCGGCGGGACCGATGCGTTCATGGCCCGCTACACCAGCGCCGGCGCGCTCGCGTGGGCCATCCGCGCCGGCGGTATCGAGGACGACTTCGCAAGCGGAATCGTCGCGCGAAAGGACGGTTTCCTCGTCACGGGTGGGTTCAGCGCGATCGCGGTCTTCGGCGCCGCCGCCGCGGAGACGACGCTCGATTCCGATGGTGGAATGGACGTCTTTGTCGCCGCCTACGACGCCGACGGCGTGCTCGCGTCGGTCCTTGGCGCCGGGGGGCCCGGGGGCGCGATCGGGTACGACATCGCCGCCCTCGACGCGGGCGGCGCGCTGGTCGCCGGGTCGTTCTCCGACGAAGCGACGTTCTTCGCCGACACCGACGTCCCGCGAACCATCACGTCGTCAGGCGCCAGCGACGTCTTCGTCGCGCACTATCCGCCTTCGCCGCCGTGAGCGGATCTCACCCCACCGGGCGGCATTTCCACGAATAGAC
>JBBTFH010000244.1:2963-12386 GCA_038041915.1 Myxococcota bacterium | reverse complement strand
CCCTCTGTGCCAACGTGCGTGAGACAGTCGGCCCCTTGGAAATTAGTGTAGAGGGCGAGAAGGCTGTCATGGATGCGCAAGCCTGAGAAATCGAACGGGAGGGTCTCGTTGCACGTGATGAAGGTCGCGGAGGAGCCGACGGTGATGCCGCCGCCGGAGGCCGTGGTCCCGCCGCCGCCCGCAGCGGCCCCGGCGCCGGACCCGGAGGTGCCGGCCACGGCGAGGCGCCGGGTGTTCACGGCCGAGTTCAAGCGGCAGGTGCTCGCGGAGGCGGACGCGGCCGCGGAGACCGGCGGGATCGGCGCGGTGCTCCGCCGGCACGGGCTGTACTCCTCGCACCTGGTGACCTGGCGCCACCAGCGCGACGCGGGCGAACTCGCCGGCCTCGCGCCCAAGCGGCGTGGGCGGAAGCCGGCGCCGAAGAACCCGCTGGCCGACGACGTCGCGCGGCTCGAGCGCGAGCTGCGGCGGGCGACGGCCCGCGCGGAGCGCGCCGAGGGGCTGGTCGCTGTCCAAAAAAAACTCGCGGAGCTGCTGGGCGAGGAGATTCCGTCGGAGGAGGAGCTGTCCGAGGCCCAGGCGAAGGGCTTGCCGATCCCGCCGTGGCGGAAGAAGGGGACCCGCTGATGCAGCTCGTCACCGAGAACGCCGCCCGGCACGGCGTGGCGCCCACGTGCGCGGCGCTCGGCGTGGCGCGCGCCACGTACTACCGGCGCCAGCGCTCGCGGCCCGTGCGACCGCCGCGGCCCGCGCCGGCGCGCGCGCTCTCGCCCGACGAGCGGGCGCGCGTGCTCACCACGCTCAACGATGAGCCCCACGTGGACCTGGCTCCGGCGGCCGTCTACGCCAAGCTCCTCGACGAGCGCGGCCAGTACCTGTGCTCGGTCCGGACCATGTACCGCGTGCTCTCCGCCGCCGGCGAAGTCCGCGAGCGACGTGACCAGCTCGTGCACCCCGAGTACACGAAGCCCGAGCTGCTCGCGACCGGACCCAACCAGGTCTGGTCGTGGGACATCACGAAGCTGCTCGGCCCGGTCAAGTGGACGTACTTCTACCTGTACGTCGTGCTCGACATCTTCAGCCGCTACGTCGTGGGCTGGATGGTCGCCGACCGTGAGAACGCCGCGCACGCCCGGCGCCTCATCGCCGAGACCTGCGCCAAGCACGACGTCGTGCCGGGCACGCTCACGCTGCACCAGGATCGCGGCGCGCCGATGCGCGCCAAGACCTTCGCGCAGACCCTGGCCGACCTGGGCGTCACCAAGACCCACTCGCGACCGCACGTCTCCGACGATAACCCGTTTTCCGAGGCGCAGTTCAAGACGCTCAAGTACCGGCCCGGCTTCCCGGGGCGCTTCGGCGGCCTGCCCCACGCGCTCGCCTACTGCCGCGACTTCTTCCCCTGGTACAACGACGAGCACCGGCACGACGCGCTCGGCCTGCTCACGCCCGCCGACGTCCACTTCGGCCGCGCCCCTGCCGTGCTCGCCGCGAGGCAGCGCGTCCTCGACGCCGCCTACGCCGCGCACCCCGAGCGCTTCGTCGGGCGCCCGCCCACCGCCGGCGAGGCCCCCAAGGAGGTCTGGATCAACAAGCCATCCTCGCCCAAGGCGCAGAGCGAGGAGAAAAGTCACTAAATGCGCCGCCCGACTGTCTCATTTTCGTTGACACGTTCCGAAGCGATGATGGCCCATGTGCCGGATGTTGGCCTCGCGCTGCGTCTCAGCCAGATTGCTCGCCACGGACGTAAGCATGTGGCTCGCGCCCCAAGTGATTGCCCCGCCCGTGCCTCCTGGGTTGAAGTTCAGCGATGAGATGAGAAGACCACGCGCCAAGTGGAGGGTCAACCTCAACGTTGCAAACGGCAGTTGCTCGCCCGGCTCGTTCACGCGGGCCCCACGCAGCGAGTTCGGCCGAGCTTTAGTGTTGCTCTAGTATAATATAAGTCTATATTATAGCAGAGCTTTTAATATTGCTTTTGATATTAGACTGTCGTATATTATTGAGAGGATCATGAGTAATAATAATAATTACTATAGTATACGACCGTGGCCGGAGATCGAACATGTGCACGCGACCGTCCTGCGATCGGCCTATCTTGCGGGTAGGGACCGGGGGGCATTCCCGTCGCCGCGTTCGCTTGAGTTCGAGCTGCGCCTGCCCGGTGGGACGATCCATGAAATGGTGGACAGCCTCCATCTCCTAACCTTCATGGACGGGGGCCAGGCGGTGCGTCCCACGGTCCTTGGGTTGCTCTATCTTCCGGAGGCGAGCGCTGATCTTGAGGTGCTCGACCGGCTCGTTCGCTTCGCGGCCGAAAGCTACACGCCGGAGGGGAATCCCGTCTCCGTCCCGAGCGGGCTGTTCGTCGAACCGGCGGAAGCTCAACGCCTCCACGACTACGCGAAGGACCTCTACCTTCATTTTCCCGGCGACGACTGCTCCACGCTGCGTCCATCCGAGTGGAACTGGCGGCACCCGACGCTCGAGGCGGCCGTGTTGGAGAACTTTGCGTACGCCTATCGCAACAAAGACCAAACTGAGAGGCTGGCGGGGACGCGGCGCTTGCCGTTCGAGTTTCGCGTCGCCGCGCTGCGCGTTCGCAATTTTCGGGTCCTGCGAAGCCTCGACCTGGAGTTGGCGCCGTTGACGGTGCTCGTGGGCCCCAACAGCGTCGGGAAGAGCACGGTGCTCGACGCGGTGGCGTTCATCGCCACGGCCGCGGAGCTGAGCCTGCGAGACGCGATCACGAGCGAGGGCGGCTTCGGTCGCTTGCGGACGCGCGGGAGTGACGGCGCACTGGAGCTCGGTTGCGATTTCAACGCGAGCTATCCGAATCAGCGCTCGCTTTCGGGGCGCTACGAGATGCGCGTCGGCCCGTTGGGAACCGACTTCGTGGTCGACCGAGAGGCGCTGACCGTCGGCGAAGCGGCCCAGGAGCAGACGCTCGTCGAAACGCGGCGTGGCCTGGCGAGCCTCAGCGGCGCCGATGGCGCCATCGAACGCCGCTACCTGTCGGCCGACACACTCGCGATTCCCATGGCGCGAAGGAATCCGGATCAGTTTCCACTCGCCGCTGACTTGGGCGCGGCCCTCTCGCGCGTCGTGCTGCTCGATCGCGATTCCATCGTGCTGGGCCGCGACGACTCCGCCTTCTACCTGCGCCGCGCGAGATCGCAGCGCACGCGGCGAGCGCTGCGGATCGACCAGGTGTTCGAGCCGATCGCGAACGACCCGCAGCGCATCAAGACGATGGGAGAAGTACTCGCCGAGTTGGTGCCGAACGTCAGCGAGATCGTCCGCGTCGTCGTCACGGGAGGGACGCCCGAGATCGAGATTCGCGAGCGGGGCGTTGCCGAACCTCTGCGCGTCGACGAGATCTCGGCGGGCACGCGCCAGATGCTCCTGCTGGCGGCGCTGTACGTTCACGAGACGCCCCCGGCCGTGCTGCTGCTCGAAGAACCGGACGGCGGCGTCCATCCCGGCGCGCTGTCCGCCCTCGTGGATCTCCTTCGCTCGCTGTCGGCCAAGATGACCGTGATCGTGACGACGCATTCTCCGGCGCTGGTCGCGCGACTGGACGCCGAGAAGGAGGTCCGAGCGCTGGATCGCACCGACGAGGGCGTTCGCGTCCGCACGCTTGCGGAGGCCCTGCGGTCCAGCGGCTGGCTGCAAGCCTTCGGTTCCACCGCCGAAGCCTTCGAGCGCCGCGCCTCCGAGCGCCTGCCGTGAAGCCCCGGGTTGCGTTCATCACCGACGGAAGTGCGTCCGCCAAGGCCTTGGCCGACTGGCTGCGACAGCGACTTCCCGCGATCCTCATCGAGGGACGCAACGCCACCGACGTGCGTGCGCTCGTATCAGCGCGCCGCATGGAGCGACCCCGCGAGCGCGTCGTGTCGCTCGCCCTCGCGGACGCCGGCGCGGACATCGCGGGCGGCGATGCGCTCGGATGCGTCGCGTCGTGGCTCGCCGACCTTTCGCCGATCGAGCGGCGGGCGCGCGGGGCGGAGATCATCGAATCTCACCGACGGTCGGGCGCGCACGAGCCGGGAGCGCTCGAACGCCTCCTCGGGGACTTGTCCGTCGTGCCGCGCCTCCCGCGCTCAAAGCGCGGGCGTCCGCCGGGGGCGAATCCCTTTCGAGGCGTGGGTTTCGACGTCTGCGTCGCGCTGCTCCTGGCGCCCGATCGGCGCTGGACGGAGCGAGATCTCGCGCTGGAAACGGAGCACGCACCCTCGGCGATCCATCGGGTCCTGCGGGAGCTCGGTCGACGCGGCTACCTGCTGCGCGTCCGCGGCGCGTCGCGACCGCGCGATGCCGAACTGCTCCGCGACGATCTCCTTCCGGCTTGGCGCGCGCGAATCGGCGTGCCCCGCGCCGGGCGTGGCTTCTCACTGCCCGCGGGGACCACTGTCGAGAAGGCGTTGTCGGCGGCCCGCAAGCTGGGATTCTGCGTGCTCGCCGGTCCGTCGGCGGTCGAGGGACCGGAAGCCACGGTCGGCGGCCCGACGATGGTTTATGTCGACCAGCCGGCCCTGGCCGCGATCGTCGGCCTCGGCGCCTCCGAAGTCGCCGGCACCATGGCCCACTTGGTGGTGTGGGATTCGCCTGAGAGCGGCGTGTTTCGCTGGCCACGAACGGTTCGTGCCTTGCCCGCCACCAACCGAGTCGTCACCTTCCTCGACCTGGCGTCGACCGGAGTGGACAGAGCCTTCACCGCCGCCGAGTCGGTCTGGACGGAGCGCTCGACGTGACCTGGACTCCCGACGGCCTGCAAGCCGAGGCGCAACGCGTGGTGGCGACTCTTTGCGACGCCGGCTTGGACCCCGTGCTGGTCGGTGGGCTGGCCGCAGCCCTGCGCGCCGTGCCGCCCGCGGAGGACGCTTGGCCGGCGATCGACGACCCGGCTCACCTCGCCACCGTCGTGAGACCGACGGGCGACATCGATCTCGTCGTGCCCGGCGAGTTTCGAGTCACCGCTGGAATCCTGATGCGGCGCGGATTTGCTGTGATCAA
Source organism: Myxococcota bacterium (assembly GCA_038041915.1). Classification (GTDB taxonomy): domain Bacteria; phylum Myxococcota_A; class Polyangia; order JBBTFH01; family JBBTFH01; genus JBBTFH01. The sequence continues at coordinate 7,370 of JBBTFH010000244.1, read as the reverse complement.
GCAACCGGCGCGCTTTGCCCGCGGGGGGGTCGTCGTTGATATTCTCCTGCCGGCCCCGCAGGCGGACTCCAGCGTCCTGGCCGTCGAGCTGCTGCCCGGCGACGCGTCCGAGATCGACTCGCTCCGGGTCGCCGGCCCGGCCACGTTGGTTCTCGAGAAGGCCGTCGCATGGTCCGAGCGCTTCGAAGGGCGCGATCTGGCCGACATCGCCGCCCTGGCGTTGCGCGACGCCGTCTCGCGCGGCGCTGCCGGCGACGTCCTACGCGAGGCATCGCTCACGTCGCGGCATCGCGCCGCCCTCAGCACCGTCCACGCCACGTTCTTCACCGAATTCGAGCGCGGGCCCATCGCGTTCGCCGACGTGGTCCGTGCGCTTGCATTCGGACGCGACGTGGACCGCTGGGACGAGTTGGAAGAAAACATTCGCCGTCACGCGAGTACCGCCGTTCGCCGGCTCCTCGCGCCGTTTCCGGCATCGGGGCGCTGACTTGGCCGGTGGCCGACGAGTGGCGCCAGCGCGTGGCGCACCTGCTGCTCGCTTGGCGGTAGACTCCGGCGCGTGCGGCTCGGGCTCGCCGGACGCGAGGTCCACCTCGGCTACTCGACCAATGTTCACGCGGGCGATCCGGTGCCCGTGGCGGCGCGCGTGCGCGCGCTGCTGGGTGTCCCGCGGCTGGGCCTCGGCCTGTGGCTGCCGAGCGGCGCGGCGCGCGCGCTGCGCTCTTCGCCGGGCGGCGTGGCGCGCCTGCGCGAGCGGCTGGAGGCGCACGGCCTCTACGTGTTCACGCTGAACGGATTCCCTTTCGGCGACTTTCACGCCGAGCGCGTGAAGGAGAGCGTGTTTTGCCCCGACTGGACGGATCCGGCGCGGCTCGCCTACACGCTGGATCTCGCGCACATCGCGATCGAACTGTGCGACGGCGAGCCCACCATCTCCACGCTTCCGCTCGGCCGGCGCGGCGTGGACGTCGCGGCCTGCGCGCGCACGCTGCGAACCCTGGCGCAGCGCCTCGACGAGCTCGCGCAGCGCAGCGGCCGCGGCGTGACGGTTTGCCTTGAACCCGAGCCGGGATGCGCGCTCGAATCGATCGCGGAGGCCGCGGCCTTCCTGCGCGATCACCGCCGCCTCGCGCTCTGCTACGACGCGTGCCACGCCGCCGTCGCGTTCGAGATCGATGACGGCCTTCCCGCCGACGCGCCGCTCGGCAAGGTGCAGATCTCCGCTGCCATCGAGGTGCGGAATCCCTCGGACGCGACGGCACGCGACGCGCTCGCCGCCTTCGACGAACCGCGCTTTCTCCACCAGGTCCGCACGGCGCGCGGCGACGCTGCGCTGGATCTGCCCGAGGCGCTCGCCCGCCTGCCGCGCGACGCGCCGTGGCGCGTCCACTTCCACGTGCCGATCCATCGCGATGCGGCGCCGCCGCTCGGAACCACGCGCGAGGCCCTGCGGCGGCTGCTCGCGCGACTCGCTGTTGCGGGCCCCACGCACTTCGAGGTCGAGACCTACACCTGGACCGTGCTGCCGCCGGCCGACCGCCCGCGGGGCGACGAGGCGCTCGCTCAAGGAATTGCCGCCGAGATCCGGTGGGCGCGCGCGGCGCTCGGCGCATGAAACCGCTGGTCGTCCTCGACGTCGTGGGCCTGACGCCGCGCCTGCTGGCGCGCACGACGCACCTGCGCCGCCTCGCGCAGGAAGGCTTCGCGGCGGAGCTCGGCACGGTGCTGCCCGCCGTCACCTGCTCGGTACAGGCGACGCTGCTCACGGGCCGCCTTCCGCGGGAGCACGGCATCGTGGGCAACGGCTGGTACTTCCGCGACCTGTCGGAGGTGCTGCTGTGGCGGCAGTCGAACCGGCTCATCGACGCGCCCAAGGTCTGGGATGTCGCGCGGCGCGCGCGGCCCGATCTGCGCGTCGCGAAGCTCTTCTGGTGGTTCAACATGTATTCGACGGCCGACTTCACAATCACGCCGCGGCCGACGTACCCGGCCGACGGCCGGAAGATTTTTGGCGTCTACACGCAGCCGCCATCGCTGCGTCATGAGATCGAGGAGGCGCTCGGCCCGTTCCCGTTCGCGCGCTTCTGGGGTCCGGCGGCAGGGCTGGCCTCGTCGCGCTGGATCGCCGACGCTGCCCGGCACCTGCTCGCGAAGCACCGGCCCGACCTCACGCTCGTGTACCTGCCGCACCTCGACTACGATCTGCAGCGCTTCGGCCCCGACGGTCCCGAGGCCGCGCGCGCGCTTTCCGAGATCGACCAGGTCGCGGGCGCCCTCGCCGACGCGGCGCTGGGCGGCGGCGCCGCCATCGTCGTGCTCTCCGAGTACGGCATCGCAAAGGTCACCAGGCCCGTACACCTGAACCGCGTCTTGCGCGAAGCGGGCCTCCTCGCCGTCACCAACACGGCCGTCGGCGAGTTGCTCGACGCGGGCGCCTCGCGCGCCTTCGCCGTCGCCGACCATCAGGTCGCGCAGGTCTACCTGCGCGAGGCCGCCGACGCCGGGGCCGTCGCGGCGCTCTTGCGCGAAACGCCGGGCGTGGGCGAGGTGCTCGACGCGGACGGCAAGCGCCGCGTGGGCCTCGACCACCCGCGCGCCGGCGATCTCGTCGCCGTGGCGGAGCCCGGCGCATGGTTCACGTACTATTACTGGCTCGACGACGCGCGCGCGCCCGATTTCGCGCGCACCGTCGATATCCACCGCAAGCCCGGCTACGACCCCGTCGAGTTGTTCCTCGACCCGGACCGGCCGCTCGTCCGGGCGCGCGTGGCGCTCCGACTCGCGCAGAAGGCGCTCGGCTTCCGCTACCTCATGGACGTCATCCCGCTGCGCGCCGATCTGGTGCGCGGCTCGCACGGGCGCCTGCCGGACGATCCGCGCGACGGGCCGGTGCTGGTTTGCACCGAGCGCGCCGAGGAGCGCTCGCGCTTCGAGGCGACGGACGTCTTCGACTTGCTGCTGCGGCTGCTGGCCGCTTAGAATGCCGCCCTTGAGCAACTCCGTCCTGGCTTTCGCCATCGGCCTCGCCGGCTGCGCGTCGGCTACCCGCCACGACGACGACGAAGGCGCCGAGAGCGAAGCCGAGGACGAAACGTGCGGCGACGGCGAGTGCGGGGGAGGCGAGACCTGCGCGACCTGCAGCCAGGACTGCGGCGATTGCTGCGGCGACGGCGCGTGCGCGGGAACCGAGACCTGCAGGACCTGCCGCCAGGACTGCGGCGACTGCTGCGGCAACGGTGACTGCGGGGGAGGCGAGTCCTGCGCGAACTGCCCCGAGGATTGCCACGACTGCTGCGGCGACGGCGAGTGCGGGGAAGGCGAGACCTGCGCGACCTGTCCCGGGGATTGCGGCGACTGCTGCGGCGACGACGAGTGCGGGGAAGGCGAGACCTGCGCGGCGTGCCCCGAGGACTGCGGCATCTGCTGCGACAACGACATGGACGACGACTCGGACGGCTTCACCGACTTCCCCGACGAGCCCGGCTGCGCGAGCCCCGAGGACGAGGACGAGCTCGACCCCGCCACGCCGGCCGAGTGCGCGAACGGGGAGGACGACGACAAGGACGAGGCGACCGACTACCCCGACGATCCGGGCTGCGACTACGCCGCCGACGACGACGAGCGCGACTGCATCGAGTTCGGCTCCGACGTCTACGGCTACGTCGGCTGCGAGCAGCCAACGACGCTCGTGCCGTGCCCGGACATCGCCGCGACCGGGACCGCGCTGTCGCTCGGCGACGATACGTCGGAGACCGTCGCGATCGGCTTCTCCTTTCTCTACTACGGCACGGCGCAAACGACCGCCGCGGTCAGCTCGAACGGCGTCCTCGGCTTCCCGACGCTGACGTCGAGCTTCGCCAATAGCTGCCTGCCGGTGGAGGCGAACACCATCTACGCCTTCTGGGACGACCTGTACCCACCACAGACCGGCAGCACGGTGCGTTACGCGACGAGCGGCTCCGCGCCGAGCCGCACGTTCGAGGTGCAGTGGCGCGTGGCGCACTTCCCGTCCTCGCCCGAGGAGGTCGACGTGCGCGTCGTCCTGCACGAGACCACGAACGTGATCGAGGTCTGCTACGTCGATACGACGTTCGGCGACACCAACGACGGCGGCGCCTCGGCGACGACCGGCATCCAGGGCCTGTCCGGCCAGTTCATCGAGTACTCGTGCGATGAAGCCGTGCTGACGGAGGGGCTCGTGCTGCGCTATGAGCCGCCGTAGCATCGCGGCTTTCGCCATCCTCTTCGTCGCGTGCAAGCGACCGGCGGATCCGCCGGTCGTCGGGCCTTTGGTGCCGGACTCGGTGCGCGGCGTGCCGGTCGAGCCAGCGGCGGTGGAAAAGCTCGGCGAGGGCCTCGTGCGCGTCGGCAAGGTTTGCGTCGACATGAGCAAGAGGCGGCTCGAGG
>JBBTFH010000244.1:0-2863 GCA_038041915.1 Myxococcota bacterium | reverse complement strand
TGCTCGCGGCCAACGACCTGGGCCTCTTCGCCGCGCTGGGCGACGGCCCGGCCACCGCCGACGAGCTCGCGCATCGGATGGGCGCCGATGCACGCGGCGTCGCGATGCTGGCGCGCGCGATGGTGGCCGCCGGGCTGCTCCGCGCCGATGGCGATTTTTTCGCCAACGCCCAGGAGGCGGCCGCGTTCCTCGTGCCGGGACGCCCCGGCTACGTGGGCGGTGCGCTGCGCTACGCGACGGATGTCTTCCCCGCGTGGGCGCGGCTCGGCGAGGCCGTGCGCACCGGCCGCCCGGTCGTCCCGGCGGCGCGCTACCTCGGTGGCGACGCGGAGGCGACGCGGCGGTTCGTGCACGCCATGCACGAGCGGGCGCTCGGCGCGGGCCGTGCGATCGTCGCGGCAGTCGACCTCGCGGGGCGCCGGCACCTCGCCGACGTGGCCGGCGGCCCCGGGACGCTGGCGGCGCTGCTGGTCGCGAAGACTCCGGGCCTGCGCGCGACCGTGCTCGACCTCGCGCCAATCGTCGACGCAGCGAGAGAGTTCGTGGCGACGATGGGCGCGACGGACCGCGTGACGCTGCGTCCGTGCGACGTGCTGCGCGAAAGCCTCGGCGGCCCCTACGACGCGATGCTTATTTCCGGACTGCTCCACCGCGAGGACGACGCGAGCTGCCACGCGCTGGTCCGGCGCGCGTACGCGGCGCTGGAGCCGGGCGGCGTGCTCTACCTGTGCGACATGATGCTCGACGCCAACCGCTGCGGACCGCCGTTCGTGACGCTCTTCGCGCTCAACATGCTGCTCACGAGCGAGCACGGCGGCGCGCACGAAGTCGAGGATCACCACCGCTGGCTGACACAGGTCGGATTCCGCGACGTGCGCGCGCAGGACCTGCCGCCGCCCAGCCCACACCGGCTGATCGTGGCGACGCGATAGCCGGCTCTTACTCCGGCGCCGGCTCGGCCTTCGGTCGCGCCAGATCCCGCGCCAGCTCCGCCTTCGTCGTCATCGCGAGCCGCAGGAGCTCGTCGCGTTCGACCGGCGGAACGTCGTGCTTGTGCAGGACCGACGCGAGGATCTGCGTCGCGATGTCCCACTCGGCGTCGCCGAAGCCGACCGTTGCGAGCGCCTCGGCGAGCGGCGGCCCTTCGTACTTCTGTGGGCCGCCGGTCGACTGGCCGATGGTGTCGGCGACGAGGCGCCTGAGCATCCACGGGTCGGCCTCATGGAAGGCGGCCTTCACGGTCTTGTTCTTGCGGAGCTTGCGGTCCTTGGCGAGCGCGTCGACCAGATCGCCGGCGAGCGCGTTCACGCCGCGCTCGCCGCCCATCCGGTCGTAGAGCGTCTGGACTATTTCGCCCCTCGTGTGCTCGAACAACGCGAGCAACTCGGCGCGCTCCTTCCCGCCTACGCCGAGCGCGTCGAGCGTCGCGCGCAGGTGCGCGAGCGACAGCTCCCAATCGCGCTGGCTGATGCGAAGCGGCGCGTGCGCCTCGCCGAGCGCCCGCCCCGAGTACTTCTGCGGGCCGCCCGACGCCCAGCAGAGAAACTCCTTCGTGAGCTTCTTGAGCCTGACGGTGTCTCCCCGCTCCAGCGCAGCGCTCACGGCGACGTTCTTCCCGAGCTCGGCGTCGCCCTTCATCGCTTCGATCAGTTTCTCCGACAGCGCCGCGATCCCGACCTCGCCGCCGAGACGCTCGTACAGCGTCCGCGGCTTGACCGGCGCGGCGGACGCCGGCCCCTTCGCGGGCGCCGGCAGGGCGGCGGGCGCGAGTTTCGGCGCGGTCTTGGGCGGCGGCGCCTGCCCAGAGCACCCGAGCGCCAACGCCAGCAGCAATGCAGTGTGTATGGGTTCCGACTTCCTCATGTTCCCTGTTTCACAATCACGAACTCCACGCGCCGATTCTTGGCGCGAGCCTCGTCGGTGTCGCTCTGGTCGAGCGGCCGCGACGCGCCGTAGCCATCGGCCTCCATGCGCGAGGGGTCGACGCCCTCGACGTCGACCAGATAGTCGCGTACCGCCGCCGCGCGGTTCCTGCTGAGCTTCAAGTTGTAGTCGGCCGTGCCGACGTCGTCGGCATGCCCTTCGATGCGGATCTTCTTGAGCTCCGGGTGCTGGATGAGAATCTGCGCCACGTCGTGCAACAGCGGGTAGCTCTCTTGCATGATTCGCGCTTTCTTGAAGTCGAACATGACGCGCCCCGTCAGCTCGATCTTGGTCGCCGTCAGCACGGCGCGCCCCATGTCGGGGCAGCCGTCCTCGTCCTCGTAGCCGTTCAGGACCTCCGGCATCAGCGGACACTTGTCGACCGCGTCGGCGATGCCATCCTCGTCGTTGTCGGGCTCGGGGCAACCGTCCTCGTCCTCGAAGCCGTCGCGGTCCTCGGCCTTGTCCGGGCACTTGTCCTTCGCATCGGCCAGGCCGTCGCGGTCGAAGTCCTCCTCCGGGCAGCCGTCGTCGTCCGCCAGCCCGTCGTGATCCTCGGCCGTGTTCGGGCATTTGTCGACGAGGTCGGCGAGCCCATCGCGGTCGTTGTCCGGATCAGGGCACCCGTCTCCGTCCTCGAAGCCGTCGCGATCTTCGGCGTCCGCGAAGCAAAGGTCGTCGGCGTCGAGCAGAGTGTCGCGGTCATAGTCCGTCGTCAGGCGGCTCATCCGCACGCCGAGGAGCACGCGCCACTCGGGCGTTCCGTAGCCGGTCGTGATGCCGGGTCCGCCTCCCGCTTCGAACGCCAGGCCGCCTCGTATACGGAAAATCCCGCCCACGAGCAGTTCCATCGGCCGCTCCTCCGGGCCGGGCGAGTCGCCGGCAATCGCCGGGTCGCCCTCGACGCCTGCGGGCGTGCCGCCGGCATGGACGTAGCGGA
>JBBTFH010000243.1:0-2171 GCA_038041915.1 Myxococcota bacterium | reverse complement strand
GCGCTACGCGCCGAAGCGCGGGAGCATCGCCATGCCGAGCTGCATCGCGAGGCCGGCGTCGCCGCCGATCACGATCTTGCCGCCGAAATAGGCCTCGGGCGGCGTGAGCGTGCGCGCGGCCATCGCGGCGTAGGTCTCGGCATCGACGGTGATGGTCGCGTCGGGCTGCTCGGGCATCGGCTGCTCGCCGAGCTTCGCGAGTAGCCGCCAGGTGCGGCCGCGGAAGTTGGCGATGCGAAACTCGACCGCGCCGCGCACGGTGCGGAGCATCTGCCGCGACGTCGGATCGATCATCAGCAGGTCGGTCGGCGCGGCGCCCGCCGGGGCGAGGCCGGCGCCGCCGTCCTCGGAGAAGAGCAGCGCGCGCCAGTCCTCGACACTCTGGCGCATGGTCACCTGCGCCTCGCCGGCGCCGGGCACACCGACGTCGATCCGTCCGTCGCGTAGCCGTAAATCCCACGCGCCGCCGCCTTCGCCGTCGAGGATCACGCGCGCGTGCATCTCGGGACCCGACGCGAGCAGCCCGAGGCGCGCGGCCTCGGCGGGCAGCCACGCGGAGAAGAAGGCGTGCGTGGTGATGCCGGACGGTGGTCTGGGAGCTGCCATCAGGCCGGCGTGAAGCGGACGTGCACGATGTGTGGCTCTCAGCGACTTTCTACGCCGGCGTGAAGCGGACGTGCATGATGTCGCCGTCGCGCATGACGTAGTCGCGGCCTTCGGCACGCAGCTTGCCGGCGTCGCGCGCCCGCGCCTCGGAGCCGAGCGCGTCGAAGTCCTCGTACGCGATCACCTCGCCGCGGATGAAGCCGCGCTCGAGGTCGCTGTGGATTTTGCCGGCGGCGCGCACGGCCGTGGCACCGCGCGGGATCGCCCAGGCGCGCACCTCGTCCTCTCCGACGGTGAAGAAGCAGTGCAGGCGCGCGGCGTCGAACGCGGCGCGGATGAATCGGTGCGCGGCCGGCTCCGTCAGGCCGAGCGATTTCAGGAACTCGACGCGCTCGGCGTCAGGAAGCTCGGCTATTTCCTGCTCGATCTTCCCCGACAGCACGACGACCGGCGCGTCGAAGGCGCGAGCGGCCTCGATCACGGCGGCGGGCGTCTCGCGCCCGGCGCCCGACTCGTCGACGTTGAGCACGACCAGCAGCGGCTTCTCCGAGAGGAAGCGGAAGCCCTGGAAGAGCAGCAGTTCGTCGGGCGGAAGGCCGGCGAGGCGCACCGGGCGGTCGGCCTCGAGCGCGGCCTTGATCTTCTCGAGCGCGGCGCCCTCGCGCGGCGGCCCCTTCTCCTTCTTGAGCCGCTCGATCCGGCGCTCGACCAGCATGAGGTCTTGCAGGTTCACCTCGGTCGCGAACGTGCGGATCTCGGCGGCGGGATCGGGCGGCGCGCCGGCGGCGTCGGGGAAGCCATGTACGATCTGCGCGAGCACGTCCATCTCGCGCATCGCCGCCGTGCGCGAGGCGTCGAAGTAGCCCTGGTGCGGCTTGCCCTCGCCCGCCACGTCGGCGATCGCGAGCTCCGTCGGCGTGATCTTCTTCGGCTTGCACAGCGCGACCAGCCGATCGATGCGCGGGTCAGGCACCTTCACCACGCCGAGGTTGGTCTTCACGCGCCCGCCGGGGCCGGTCTCGACCGTCAGGCCGGTGAGGGCGGAGAAGATGGTGGTCTTGCCGGAACCGGGAAGCCCTACGAGGCCGACTTTCATTGCGCGGCATTCTATACACTGCGGGGCATGTCGCCCACGCTTCCGCTGATCGTTTCCTAAGCACGACGCCGGCGGCGTGCCCGCCCGGCCCGCGCACCCGACTCGCGGGCGACCAGCCGCTCGACATCGGCCAGGGGAGTCACGCCTGCGGCCCGCGCCCGGGCCGCCGAGCGGTCGAGCAGGGCCAGGAACCCGGGATGGTGCCCGAGCAGGAACACCTCGAGATCGGTGTCCTCGAGCGAAACCAGCGCCGCGCACGGCCGGCCCTTCCGCGTGATGATGACGGGCGCCCGCCGCGCGTCGGTCACGTACTGGCTCAAGCGGTTCTTGACCTCGAACAACGGGGCGACCTTCATAGCTTGAACTCCTTGCCCCCGACCAAGAGGCGGTTGCGGTCCTTGATGCCCAGCACGGTGATCACGACGCGCGCCTCGGCGTCGATGCGGTAGAAGACGCGCATGTCGTCGAC
>JBBTFH010000242.1:0-22795 GCA_038041915.1 Myxococcota bacterium | reverse complement strand
GTGCTGCGCGAGGCGCTCGGCGAGGTCGAGATCCGGCGCACGGAGGCGCCGCGGCATGCGACGGCGCTCGCGCGTGAAGCGCTGCGCGGCGGCTGCGACTTGGTCGTCGCGCTGGGCGGCGACGGCACCTTCTCCGAGGTGACCGACGGCTTCTTCGACGACCAGGCCGGAGGCGAGGCCGGAGGCCAGCCCATCCGGCCCGAAGCTGCGCTCGGGCTCTTGCCGTACGGCACCGGCGGCGATTTTCGCAGGACCGTCGGCCTGGGCGGCGACATCGCGGAAGCCGCGAGGCGCCTGCGCGACGCGACGCCGCGCGCCATCGACGTCGGGCGGCTCCGCTATCGCGCGCACGACGGCAGCTTTGCTGTGCGCCACTTTCTGAACATCGCGAGCTTCGGCGTCGGCGGTCTCGTCGACGAAATCGTCAACGCGTCGTCCAAAGCGCTCGGCGGAAAGCTCGCGTTCATGCTCGGCACGGTGCGCGCCATGCTGCGCTACAAGAACCAGCCCGTGCGCCTGCGCCTCGACGGCGGCGAGCCGCGCGACGTCGTCATCAACAACGTCGCGATCGCCAACGGCCGCTACTTCGGCGGCGGCATGAAGATCGCCCCCGACGCGTCGCTCGACGACGGGCTCTTCGACGTGGTCGTGCTCGGCGATCTGGGCCTGACCGACTTCCTGCTGCGCGGCGGTCGCGTCTACAAGGGCACGCACCTGTCGATGCCCGAGGTCACGTTCGCCCGCGCGCGCCGCGTCGAGGCGGAGGCTTTGGCGCCGGGGGCGCGCGTGCTGCTCGATGTCGACGGCGAACAGCCCGGGATGCTCCCGGCGGTCTTCGAGATCGTGCCGAGCGCGCTCAAGCTGAAATGCTGAGCGCCGACCCGCCCGGTGCCCCACGCCTTCGGCGCGCTCCGATCGCGCCGGCCCGCCTCGCCGCCTCGGCGCTGTCCGGCGCGATGTTCTTCCTCGCCTCGCCGAAATGGGACCTCTGGCCGCTCGGCTGGATCGCGGTCGTGCCACTGCTGTGGGCGATGCGTGGGCAGACGCCGCGACGGGCGGCCCTGTACGCGTGGGTCGCCGGTCTGGTCACGCACGGCGGCGGCTTCTACTGGATCGTCGGCCTCTTGCAGCGCTTCGGGCACTTCCCGCTCGCCCTGGCGCTGCCGGTCTACTCGTTGCTCGCCGCGTACCAGGCGCTGGTCTTCGCCGCGTTCGGCTGGAGCTACGCGCGCGTGCGTGCCGGCACGTCGCTGCCCGCCGCGCTGGTCGCGCCGGTCGCGATGGTGGCCTTCGAGCTGGTCATGCCGTTCCTCTTTCCTTGCTACCTCGCGATCTCCCAGGCCTGGGTATTGCCGATCATCCAGATCGCCGACGTCACCGGCCCGCTCGGCGTCACGTTCCTCATGTTTCTCGCCGGCGGCGCGCTCTGGGACGTCATCGAGCGCGGAGGCGCCGCGTGGCGTCCAGCCATCGCCGCCGCCGCGACGATCGTGCTCGCGCTCGGCTACGGCGCGTTTCGCATCCGGCAAGTCGACGCTCGCCGCGCCGCCGCGCCCAAGCGCACCGTGGGCAGCGTGCAGGCCAACGTCGGCATTTCCGAAAAGGGCTCGGTCGCTCTCGCCGGACGCCATCACGCGCTTCACCTCGAGCTCACGCGCGAGCTCGAACGGCGCGGCGCGGATCTGGTCGTGTGGCCCGAGTCGTCGTACCCGTACTTCTACTGGCGCCACATGCGGCAGGACTGGCCGGTGAGCGATCCCAGGCGCCTGATGACGGATCTCCGCACGCCCGTGCTGTTCGGCGCCGTGACCTTCGGGCGCGGCGCGCCGCACCCGTACAACTCCGCGCTGCTTGCGCGGCCCGACGGCACGCTCGACGGCCCATACGACAAGAACATGCTCCTGCTGTTCGGCGAATACGTGCCGCTCTACGACGAACTCGACATCAAGCGCTGGATCCCGGCCTCGTCGAACTTCGCGCGCGGCGCCGACACGCGGCTCTTCGAGATCGGCGGCATGCGCATCGGCCCGATGATCTGCTACGAGGACATCATCCCGTCCTTCGCGCGCCGCCTGGTCGCGTTGCGTCCCAACCTGCTGGTCAACCTGACCAACGATGCCTGGTTCGGCGCGACCAGCGAGCCCTGGCAGCACCTCGCGCTCGCCGTCTTCCGCTCCGTCGAGGCGCGCCTCGATCTGGTGCGCTCGGTCAATACCGGCGTGACGGCGTTCATCGACGCGACCGGCCGCGTGCGCCAAAAGATCCGCTCGGTCGATCCGCAGGCCGAGCCAGACGTGGCGCCGATGACGCTGCTCGGCGAGGTCGCGTTGATGGAGCCCGGCAGCGTCTACGCGAGCGTCGGCGACGTCTTCGGCTGGCTGGCGCTCGCGGCGCTCGCGGCGATGCTCTGGCGATCGCGGCGGGCTACGGCTTCCGGCGCCTGAGCGAAGCGACGGCCAGCAGCAGGAGCAGCGTGGGCAGCAGCGGCGCCGGAGTCGGCGTCGTGCCGCACGCGCAGCCCGAGGCGCCGGTGTCGGGCGTGGTGATCGTGTCGCCCCGCGGTCGGGGCGGGTCGTTCGGATCGTTGGGATCGGTCTCCCCGTCGTCGAGGCGACCGTCGAGGCTCGCGTCCTCCTCGCCGTCGGTCAGGCCGTCGCCGTCGCTGTCGCGCAGCAGCGGGTCGGTCGTCGTCTTGGGATCGGCGTCGCCGGCGGCGCCGCGCTCGACGCCGTCACCGAGGCCGTCGCCATCGCTGTCGGCGACGTTCGGATCGGTCTCGCCCGCGCCCACGCGGCCGTTGGCGTTGGCGTCTTCGGCGCCGTCCGAAAGGCCGTCGTCGTCGCTGTCGTCGTCGAGCGGGTCGGTCGTGGTCGCCGGATCGGTGTCCACGCGGAAGATCGCGCGGTCGGTGCCGGCGCCCTCGGGCGCCGCGAGGCCGGACTCGACGCCGTCGGAGAGGCCGTCGCCGTCGCTGTCCAGCAGCGCCGGATCCGTCTCGTCCGCATCGACAATGCCGTCGACGTTCAGGTCCTCGCTGCCGTCGAGCAGGCCGTCGTCGTCGCTGTCGGCGTCGTAAGGGTCGGTCGCGCCCGCGTCTTCGACGCCATCCTCGATCCCGTCGCCGTCGGCGTCGACGTCGGCGGCGTCCACCAGCCCGTCGTGGTCACGGTCGCGCGTCCCCTCATCGCCGTCGGAAAGACCGTCGCCGTCGCTGTCGGCGGCGTAGGCGTCCATCCCGGCTAGCGCCCACTCCGCCGCGTCCGGCACGCCATCTCCGTCCGAGTCGAGCGTCACGTCGTCGGCCGGGTCGAGGGGATCGCCCTCGCCGTCACCGATCGCGCCGTCGCGATCGAGATCCTCGTAGCCGTCCCACAGCGAGCCGTCGTCGGTGTCGACGTCGAGCGGGCTGGTCGTCGTCGCGCCGGCATCGGCGTCGGCGACGAAGATCTCGTCGTCGGTGCCGCCGCCCTGCGGCGCGTCCAGGCCGACTTCCGTGCCGTCCGAGATGCCGTCGCCGTCGCTGTCGGGATCGACCGGGCTGGTTTCGCCGTGGCCGGCGGTGCCCGTCGCGCCCAGGCGGGAGGGCGCGACGCCGTCGTGGCTCGCGTCCTCGACGCCGTCGAGTAGGCCGTCGTCGTCCGAGTCGTCATCCAGCGGGTCGGTGACGGTCGCGCCGGTGTCGAGATCCGGTTCGAAGACGTCTGAATCGGTATCCGGGTCGACGCCCGCCGGTCCGACGCCTGCCTCGGTGCCGTCGAGCAGACCGTCGCCGTCGCTGTCCAGGTCGAGCGGGTCGGTCTCGTCGTCGCCGACCGCGCCGTCGCCGTCGGCGTCCTCGACGCCGTCCAGCAGCCCATCGTCGTCGCTGTCGGCATCGGACGGATCGCTTCCGGCGGTCGCCTCCACGCCATCGGGCAGGCCGTCGCCGTCGGTGTCTGAGACGAGCGGGTCGCTTCCGGCGGCGATCTCCGCGCCGTCGAGCAGACCGTCGCCGTCGGTGTCTTCGATCAGCGGATCCGTTCCGGCGGCGGCCTCGAGGCCGTCGAGGAGGCCATCGTCGTCCGAGTCGGCGTCGAGCGGCAGCGTCCCGAAGCCCGCTTCGGCGCCGTCGGGCAGGCCGTCGTCGTCGCTGTCGGGATCGCCAAGATCCGTGCCGGCGGCGATCTCGTCGAGATCGGCGAGACCGTCGAGGTCGCGATCGAGATCGTCGTCCGCGTCGTTGGGGTCCGACTCGCCGAGGTCGATGACGCCATCGAGGTCGTCGTCCTCGCCACCGTCGTCGATCGATCCGCCGTCGCTGTCGGGGTTTTGCGGATCGGTCGTCGTCGCGCCGGCGTCGCCGTCGGCCACGAACAGCAACGGGTCGGTGCCTCCGCCCTCCGGCGCGTCGAGCCCAACCTCGACGCCGTCGCTCAGGCCGTCGCCGTCGCTGTCCCAAGCGTTGGGATCGGTCTCCCCGTCGATGAGCGCGCCGTTCGGGTCTTCGCTGCCGTCGCTCAGGCCGTCGTCGTCGGTGTCGTCGTCGGTCGGGTCCGTCATCGTCGCGCCGGCGTCGGCGTCGGCGACGAAGGCGTCGTCGGTGCCTTGGTAGGCGATGCCGCCGGCGCTCGTGCCTTCCGCGACGCCCGCCGTCAGCCCGGCTTCCACGCCGTCGGAGATTCCGTCGCCATCCGTGTCGAACGCCGTCGGATCAGTCGGGCCGAAGCCGGCGAGCTCGCCGGAGCCGGCGATCTCGTCGCCGTCGGAGAGCCCGTCGTCGTCGCTGTCCGCGTCGAGCGGGTCGGTCACGAAGCCGTCGATGCCCGTGAGCATCTCCTCGAAGTCCGTCGCGCCGTCGCCGTCGGTGTCGGCGTCCGTTGGATCGGTGCCGCCGGCGATCTCGTAAAAGTCGGTCCTGCCGTCGCCGTCGGTGTCGACGTCATCGGCCGCGAAGTTGGGGTCGGTCTCCCAGGCGCCGACGACGCCGTTGCCGTCGAGATCCTCGGCGCCGTCCGAACGCCCGCCGTCGTCGCTGTCGGTGTCGAGCGGCGAGGTGGTCGTGGCGCCGCCGTCGGCGTCGGCGATGAAGAGCGCCGGGTCGGTGCCCGTGGTCGGGCTCGCACGCCCGACTTCGAGCCCATCGGAAAGATCGTCGCCGTCGCTGTCGGCGAGCGACGCGTCGGTCTCGCCCGAGCCGGCGCTGCCGGTTCCGCCAATCGTGTGCTGCGCGACGCCGTCGAAGTTCGTGTCCTCGGCGCCGTCGGCCAGGCCGTCGTCGTCCGAGTCGCGGTCGGCCGGATCGGTCGTGGTCGCGCCCGCATCGCCGTCGGGGACGCACACGGCCGGATCGCTGTCGGCGTGGACACACGTCGTGCCCTGCTCGACGCCGTCCGTCAGACCGTCGTTGTCGCGATCGCGCACACGCGGATCGGCCTCCGACGGATCGCGCAGGCCGTCGCCGTCGGCGTCCTCATCGCCGTCGAGCAGGCCGTCGTCGTCCGTGTCGGCATCGGTGGGATCGGTGTGGCTGTCGGGGTGCGTGTCCGCCAGGCAGGACGGCCCGGCCAGGGCGCAGTCGGTGCCCACCTCGAGCCCGTCGGCGAGGCCATCGCCGTCGCTGTCGACCTGGGCCGGATCGGTCGGACCGTAGGGCGCGAGCGGGCCGAGGCCCAGCGCCTCGTCTCCGTCACGCAGTCCGTCGTCGTCGCTGTCGATGTCGGTGGGGCTGGTGCCCCAGGCCGGCTCGTCGAGGTCGGCCAAACCGTCGAAGTCGAGGTCGACGCGATCGTCGGCGCCCAGGTTCGGGTCCGTAGCGTCGATTTCGACCTCGACGCCGTCGGCGATGCCGCCATCGTCGGTGTCGGTGTCGAGCGCGCTGGTCGCGCCCCACACGAGCAGCGCCCCGACGCCGTTGGCTTCGTCGCCGTCGAGCAGGCCGTCGCCGTCGGTGTCCTCGTCGGTCGGATCGGTCTCGCCCGAGCCGGCCGTTCCTTCGCCTCCGATGACGGACGAGGTGGCGCCGTCGGCGTCGCCGTCCTCCTCGCCGTCGCTCAGGCCGTCGCCGTCGCTGTCGGGCCGTGCCGGATCGGTGGTCGAGAGCGGATCCGCGTCGGCGACGCACGTAGCGCCGGTGTCGGGGTTCGCGCACGCCGTTCCGGCCTCGAGGCCGTCGCTCAGGCCGTCGCCGTCGCTGTCGGCGATCGACGGGTTGGGTTCGCCGAGATCCACCTCGCCGTCGCCGTTCTCGTCCTCCTCGCCGTCGCTCAGGCCGTCGTCGTCGAAGTCGGCGTCGGTCGGGTCGGTGACCGTGCCGGCGTCGTCGTCGGCGACGCAGGCCGCGCCCGTGTCGATCGCGCCGCAGTCGGTGCCGACCTCGAGGCCGTCGCTCAGGCCGTCGCCGTCGCTGTCCGGGTCGAGCGGATCGGTCGCGCCGAAGGCGGCGAGCGCGCCCGTGCCGTACACCTCGTCGCCGTCGAAGATACCGTCGTCGTCGGAGTCGGCGTCGTTCGGATCGGTCAGAAGCTCGTCGGCGTTGTCGAGGCCGTCGCCGTCGGCGTCCGGCGCGTCGTCGCTGCCGTCGAGCGGATTCGTGCCGTCGGCGATCTCGAAGGCGTCGTCGGCGCCGCCGTCGTCGGTGTCGGTGTCGAGCGGGTCGGTGCCGATGCTCGCCTCGACGCCGTCCGAGAGCCCATCGCCGTCGGTGTCCGGATCCAGCGGATCGGTTTCGCCGGAACCGACCGTGCCGGTGCCGCCGATCGTGTAGGCGGTGTCGCCGTCGTCGTTGGCGTCCTCGGCGCCGTCCAGCAGACCATCGCCGTCGGTGTCGGCGAGCAGGGGATTCGTCGTCGTCGATGGATCGGTGTCGACGTCGCAGGCCGCGCCCGAATCCGCGAGCGCGCACGCGGTGCCCGTCTCCAGGCCGTCGCTGCTGCCGTCGACGTCGGTGTCGAAGAGCCACGGCGCGGTTTCGCCCGCGCTCAGCGCGCCGTCGAAGTTGGAATCTTCGTCCGCGTCGCCCAAGCCGTCGTCGTCGCTGTCGTCGTCGATCGGGCTCGTCGTGGTGGCCGGGTTGGCATCGACGACGCAGCCGGCGCCGGTGTCGGCGTGCGCGCAGGTCGTGCCGAGCTCCAGACCATCGGAGAGACCATCGCCGTCGGTATCGACGACGAGTGGGCTCGATCCGGCCGCGACCTCGGCGCCGTCGAGCGCACCGTCGTCATCCGTATCGGCGTCGAACGCGTCGGTGCCGAGCGTGCCCTCGGTGACGTCCACGATTCCGTCGAGATCGCTGTCGTCGTCGGCGAACAGGTTCGGGTTGCGCTCGCCGGCATCGACGAGGCCGTCGAAGTCTTCGTCCTCGTCGCCGTCGCGGATGCCGCCGTCGTCGCTGTCGGTGTCGAGAGCGCCGGTCGTGCTCGCGGCGTCGGCGTCGGGGCGGAAGACGGCGGGGTCGGTGCCCGCGACGCCCGTCGTCACTCCGAGCTCCGTGCCGTCCTGGATGCCGTCGCCGTCGGTGTCGGCGCGCGAGGCGTCCGTCTCACCCGCGCCGGCCGAGCCCGTTCCACCGAGCGTGGTGCCGGCGTTGCCGTCGCGGTTCGCGTCCTCGGTGCCGTCGGCCATGCCGTCGTCGTCGGTGTCGACGTCTATGGCGCTGGTGCGCGTCGCGCCGGCGTCGGCATCGGCGACGAAATTCCCGGCTGCCAGGTTGGTGCCCGTGCCCTGGGGCGCGGCCAGGCCGAGCTCCGTACCGTCCTTGATGAGGTCGCCGTCGCTGTCGGCGATGTTGGGATTCGACTCGATGAGACCGACGGCGCCGTTGTGGTCGAAGTCCTCGGTTCCGTCGAACAAGCCGTCGTCGTCGCTGTCGTCGTCCAGCGGGCTGGTCGTGGTGACGGGGTTGGCGTCGGGAATGAACACCGGGTCCGTGCCGCCGAACGCGCGGCCGATGCCGCCCGAGGCGCCGCCGGCGAAGAAGGTGGCGACGCCGACCTCGGTTCCGTCGCGCAGCCCGTCGGCGTCGGTGTCGTAGAGCGAAGGGTTGGTGACGAAGCCGCCCGGGCCGGTGCCGAAACGCTCCTGGAAATCGGAGAGGCCGTCGTCGTCGGAATCGACGTCGGTGGGAACCGTCTCGTCGCCGGTGCCGTCGATGCCGTCCGGCCCATGGATCTCGACGAAATCGGAAATGCCGTCGTTGTCCGAGTCGGCGTCGAGGAGATCGGGGTCGCTGACGTTCGGCTCTCCATCGCCGTCGAGATCGACCCCATCGGGATTGCAGCCGGCCACCTTGCAGATACGCACCGTCCCGCGGTCGGTGATCGACGTCGCGCGCCCGATCACGGAGGTGTCGAGGAGCGCGTTGTTGCCCGACGACAGGGTCGTGCAGAAGCCGCTGTTGTTGGGCGAGAAGCAGCCGCCCTGGCCCGTGAGCAGCCCCCACGTGTGGCTGTTGATGCCCGGGAGGACCGGGTCAAGGTACTCGCCGGAGCTCACGGCGCTGTCGAGCGGCGACGTGAGGCGCGGGTCGTTGCCGTTGGTTCGCGGCGGATCGGGCAGGAGCGTGTCGTTCCAGAGCATGAAAGCTGGCGAAATCGGCGTCGTGACCGACGGCGCGGTGATCCCGTCAGGCTCGTTCATCTGGAGAATCCGCAGGCCCGGGATCATCCATTCCGTGTCCCAGAACGAGACGTGCATCTCTCCCACGCGCAGGTGGATGCGCGTGCTGTAGGCGCCGTCGGGCAGCAGCGTGCCGAAGCTGTCGCGGCCGTCCCACGGGATTACGTTCTGGCCAGGCGCGGCGATGCCCTGCAGGAGCACGTCGGCTTCTCCGTACGGGTCGTAGACGCCGTTGTTGTTGAGGTCGATGATGATCGCGTACGTGCCGGACGTCTCCAGGTTGGTGCGGAAATAGAAGAAGCCCGCGTCCTGCACGCCCGGCGTGACGGTGGGGGAGAGCGTCTGGTCGATTCCGGCGTTGTCACGGAAATAGTAGTCACCGAGGATCAGCGGCTGCGTGCCGGTCGCGTGCGCGACCCGCGGCGGGTTCAAGTAGATCTCGTTCTGCGGCAGGTTCGACGAGCCGGCCAGGCTGGGGACGCTGTACCCCGACTGCGGCGTGACGCCGAGCGAGTTGGAGACGATCGTGTACACGAAGCCGTAGAGGAGCGTCGCGTCCATGACCCACAGGTAGTTCGTGTTCTGGAAGCCGCCGTCCACCATGATGTAGAGGGTCGCGTCGGTGCCGTTGGTGTAGGAGTCGGCGGTCATCGAGAAGTTCTGCGAGTGGATGCGCCCGTAGCCGCCGGGAGGGTTGCCCGGCTCGACGGGGCCGGTGTAGTTGGGCGGCGTGACCGTGATGTCCCACGGGTCGATCGAATACGCTGCGCTCAGCGCGCCCACTCGCATCCGCACCTCCCACGTGCCGATGCGATCGGTGACGTGACGGACGTGCGGTGAGGCGATGCTGGCCGGGGGCAGAACGTTGTTGGCC
Source organism: Myxococcota bacterium (assembly GCA_038041915.1). Lineage (GTDB taxonomy): Bacteria > Myxococcota_A > Polyangia > JBBTFH01 > JBBTFH01 > JBBTFH01. The sequence goes on along the minus strand of JBBTFH010000242.1, from coordinate 13,329 downwards.
AGGAGACCCGCGCCGACCGAGTAGGTCACGAGCACGCCGCCGGGATCGTAGACGTCGATGATCACGGGGCCGGCGCCGCCGTTGGCGCCGACGGTGACGTTGATGGTCTCGCCGGCCTCGAGGATGTCGACCTTGATGCGGGTGGGCCTGGGCGGACCGGGACAGCCGGGCGTGAGCTGTCCGGCGCACGCGCCGTTGCCGTTGTAGTAGTTGAGCTCGACCTCGTTGAGGTTCTGATTCGGCCCGATCTGCCACGTTCCCTCGGCGCGCGCCGCCGAAGGAGCGATCGTCAGGAGCGCGAGAGCCGCGCTACTGGCAGAAAATCCGATAGACCGCATTGTCCCCCTTGTCGGTGGCGAGGACGTCGTTGATGCCCTGCGCGTGGACGCCGCCGAGCTCGGCGAAAGCGGTCGCGAACACCTGCCGGGTGCAGTTGTTTGCGCCACAGTTGGCAACGCGGCCGATGTACTCGAAGCCGCCGCCAACGGTGAAATAGAGCCAGTCGTCGGCCTGGGCGGCCGTGCCGGCGTCGTGGAGCGAGAAATCTTCGAGGAACGACGCTTCGAATTGGTTGGTCATGTACGTGTCATTCGCGCCGTCGAAGTGGCGGAGGTTCAGCGTTCCGGCGCCCTCGAGCGACTGCGCCATGTAGTCGGTGACCGCGGAGCCGGTCGGCCGGTGGATCTCGATCGTGTAGCTCTGGCCGAGGCCGGCGCCGAAGTTCTGCGAGCCGATGGAGCAGGAGCCGGCCGGGTTGGTGAGCGTGTAGAGGTCGATGCGGAACGGCGCGAAGCGCGAGACGACGCCCAGCCTCGGCACGCCGCCTTCGACGTACGCGTCGAGATCCTCGGCCAGCGCCGAGACGCGCGTGAGGCCGGCGCCGCACGCGGCGCAGGCGCCGGTGCAGGCGGAGTAGTTCACCTGCGCGCCGGTCGAGCGATTCACCCGGATGACGAAGTCGTCGCCGCTGTTGAGGACGTAGAGGGAATTCGTGACCGAATCGTAGGTGATGTGGCGCGGGGCGTTGAGGTATGCGCCGGTCGACAGGATCGTCACGCTCGGGTCGCTCGGAATCGAGTTGTCGATCTGCAGGATCGTGTCGTTGCCTTCGTTGGTGACGTAGATCATGCTGCCGACGGCGACGATGCCCGCGGGTTGGTCGAAGCCCAGGCCGGTTCCGCCGGCGATGTACGTGACCGTGCCGGTCTGTCCAGCCGGGCACACGGCCGGCGTGCCGATCGACAGCGACGCGTTGGCGTTGACGTTGAAGACGGCGGCGAGGCTGGTGTGGAAGCCGTCGTCGACGCGCAACTCGACCTGGTAGTCGCCTGGCGCGTCGGGAATGAACGATGCCTCGACCGTGTCCGCGCCCGTGAGCTCCGCCTGCGAGCCTGGCGGAAGCAGCGAGAAGCGCCACGCGTAGGTGAACGGATCGTTGCGGCTGCAGCCGGCACCGTCGTCGGCGTCGTTCGAAGAGGCTCCCGACAAGAGGATCGCGGTCCCCGGCGGCACGGGGCTGGGCGACGTCACCACGTCCGACGGGCCCGCCGCGTACGGCGTCAGCATCTCGATCAGCGCGAGCGCCGTGGCGCTTCCGCAGGCCGTGACGGTGATGGACTCGTTGTACGTGTCCGAGCGTCCGGTGCTGTCGGTGACCGTGACCCGCACCAGGTAGGCGAGCGCGCCCGGCGTGTCCGCGAAGAAGCCGGGATTGGGCGACTCCAGGTTGTCGATCGTGACGACCGAGCCGAGCGGTTGCTCGAGGATCTCCCACGCGTAGGCGAACGTCTGACCGAGGCTGCCACAGCCGGCCGTGTTGTCGGCGTCGGTGAAGATCGGGGTGAGATCGGCCCAGTAGAGCGTCTCGGGAGTGGCGACGAAGGTGTTCACCCGCGTCTCGATGTCGGTGACGTCGGGCGCGTTCACGCTGCACGTGCCGGTGACGTTGATGGTCTCCGTGTCGGTGCCGACGAGGCCCGAGGCGTCGGTGACGGTGAGCCGCACCGTGTGCACGCCGGTCTCGTTGGTCACGAACGTGGGCGTGGTGGTCGCGGCGTTGTAGAGCGCGGGCGCCGCGCCGGCGGGCGCCGACACGATGGTCCACGCGTAGGTGCGCGCCGTGCTCGCGCCGCAGGCGTCGTCGGCGTCGGTGACGGTCGCCGAGAGCGCGACCTCGTCGCCGATGTCGATCGTTCCTGCCGGCGTTGCGACGTTGACGACCGGCGAAGCGGTGTCGCAGGCGCCGATGGCGAGGTCTATCGTGTCGTAGCCGATCAGGCCGCGCGAGTCGGTCACGGCCAGCGCGAGCGTGTAGGAGCCCACGACGTCGGGCATGAGCGTGGGGTTGGTCACGATCGGGCTATTAAGCTCCGCGGCCGAGCCGGAGGGCTGCGAGACGATTGACCACTCGTAGGTCAGCACCTGGCCCACGTCGCAAGTGGCCGCGTCCGCGTCGGTGACGGTCGCGGTGAGCGGGACGTTCTCGAAGACGTCGTAGCTGCCGGGGTTGACGATGGTGACCCCGGGCGCGTGCGTGCCGCAGTCGCCGATGACGAGGTCGCGCGCGTCGGGCGCCGACATGAGGCCGAGCGCGTCGGTGACGACGAGGCGCACCGTGTAGGCGCCGGCAACGTCGGCGACGAGCGTCGGGCTTTCGAGCGACGGATCGTTGAGCGAGGCCATGGAGCCCACGGGCTGAGCGAAGAGCGACCACGCGTAGCCGCGCGACGTGTCGCCGGTGCAGGCATCGTCGTCGTCGTTGACGACGGCCGTGAGGGCGATCGGCTCGAAGACGTCGAAGGCGCCCGGATCGGCGATCGTCGCTTCGGGCGCGCGCGTGCCGCAATCGCCGACCTCGAGGTCGAAGAACGTGGGCGCGGAGGCGTGCCCTTGGGCGTCGGTCACGATCAGGCGCAGCGCGTAGGTTCCCGGGACGTCCGGCGGCAGCGTTGGGTTTTCCGAGACGGGGTTGTTGAGCGACGCCGTCGAGCCGCTCGGCTGCGCGACGATCGACCAGTCGTAGGTGAAGAGCGCCGGGAAGCCGCAGGCGAGATCGTCGACGTCGTCGTCGCTGATATCGGCCGTCAGCACGACTTCGCCCCAGACGTCGAAGGCGCCCGGGTCGTCGATCGTCGCCGAGGGCGAATGCTCGCCGCACGCGCCGACGACGATGTCGAAGAAGGCGGGCGCGGAGGCGCGCCCCGTCGAGTCGGTCACGATGAGCCGCAGCGAGTAGGTGCCCGACACGTCGGGCACGAGCGTCGGGTTGGCCGACGCGGCGTTGTTGAGCGTCGCCGTCGAGGCAGGCGGCTGGCCGACGATTGCCCAAGCGTACGAGAACGTCTGGGCGAGGTTGCAGGCGGGCGCCGCCTCTCCTTCCGACTCCGATTCGGATTCAGATTCGGATTCGGACTCGGATTCGGATTCCGACTCCGACTCGGATTCAGACTCTCCCTCGCCCGCGAAGTTGTCCTCGTCCGTGATCGTGGCTCCCAGCACGACGGGCTGCCCGACGTCGAAGGCGCCCGGGTCGTCGATTACGACCGACGGCGCGTGCGTGCCGCAGTCGCCGACCGCGACGACCAACGTGTCGGCGCCCCAGAGGCCGGTCGAATCCGCGACGACGAGCGCCACGGTGTAGCTGCCCTCGACGTCGGGGATGAGCGTCGGGTCGAGCGCGGAGGCGTTGTTGAGCACGGCCATGGAGCCGGCCGGCTGCGAGAGAATCGTCCACGCGTAGGAGAAGGTCTGCGGCAGATCGCAGGCCGGATCGTCCACGTCGTCGTCACCGACCGTCGCCTGCAGCACGATGGCGTCGCCAACGTCGAACGTCTCGTCCGCGTCGAACGCGTCGATCGCGACGGCCGGCGCGTGCGTGCCGCAGTTGGTTACGTCCAGCGTGAGCGCGAACGGCTCGGAGGTGCGGCCGGTGTCGTCGGTGACGACGAGCTCGATCGCCCATGGGCCCATGACGTCGGGCACGAGCGTGGGACTCGAAAGCGTCGGGTCGTTGAGCGCGGCCATCGCGCCGGCGGGGGCTGAGACGATGGTCCAGGCGTAGTCGAAGCCCTGGCCGAGATCGCAGACGTCGTTGTCGTCGTCGGCGACCGTCGCGGCGAGCTGCACGATCGCGCCGACGCCCGGGTCCTCGGGAGCGTCGACGGCGAGCACGACCGGCGCGGCGCTTCCGCAGGTGCCGACCTCGATCGCGGCGCTGAAGGCGGCGGAGGCGCGGCCGGTGGAATCGGTGACGACGAGGCGCGGCAGGTAGGCGCCGGGGAGATCGGGCACGAACCACGGGCTCTCGGCGATCGCGCTCGAGAGCGTCGCGGTGGAGCCGACGGGCGCTTCGACCAGCTCCCAGGCGTAGAAGAGCTGCTGCGCGAGGCCGCACTTGTCGACGTCGGCGTCCGTCACGTCGGCGTGAAGCTCGACGAGCTCGCCGGTCATCGGCTCCTCGGGCAGCGGCAGAATCGCCGCGACCACCGGCGTGCCGTCGCCGCACGGGTCCACGACGATCGTGATCTCGCCGGGCGCCGACTCGCGCCCGAGCGAATCCGAGAGCACGAGCGCGGCCACGTACGCGCCCGGGACGTCGGCGACGAACGACGGGTTGGTGAGCGCCGGATCGTTGAGCTCGGCGCGCGAGCCGGAGGGCAGGGCGGTGAAGGTCCAGTGGTAGTCGACGTGGTTGCCTTCGACGCAGGTCTCATGGCCGCTGATGGTCGCCGTGAACTGCACCCGGTCGCCGGTCATCGGCGGATCCGGCGTAGCCGCCACTTCATCGACGTGCAGCGCCGTCTCGGCGCAGGCGACGACCGAAATCGGATTCTCGAGCTTGCCGATGGCGCTGCGGACGCCGTTCGAGGCGGTGACCGCGACGTCGTAGGCGCCGACGAGATCGGGCACGAACGAAGGCGCGGCGAGCGTCGCTTCGTTGAAGGTCGCGTGCGAGCCCGCCGGCACCGACGCAAAGGCCCACGCGAAGGTCAAGGGCAGCCCGTTCGGGTCTTCGGACTTGCCGGCGTCGACCTGCACGACGTCTCCGGGGTTGATCGGGCCGCTGCCGAGGAGCTCGACCACGACCGTCGGCGTGTCGATGCGCGAGGAGCAAGCGGCGCCGAGCACCGCACCGGACAGGGCGAGAAGACGAAGGATGGAAAGGTTTTTCACGTTTGTGGTCTCCCGGTTTGGTTCGAGCGATTCAAAGCATCCGAACGATCAGCCCGACTTCGGCGCCGTGAGCGACCCGGTTGGTGTGGTCGAGGACCCAGACGTCGCCGCGGTAGCCGAGACGGAAGCGGAAATGGGGGGCGAAGCGCAGCGCGAGGCCTCCCCCCCACACGTAGGTCGTCTTGAACGAGCCGAGCGTCGAAGCGTCGTCTTTCGCGCCGAGCAGCGCGTGCGCCCAACCGCCGTGCGCGTCGGCGACGAGCCCTTCGTGAAGCAGCGCCTCGAGGCGCGCGCCGACGAGCAGGCCGCCCATCCACGGGCGGTAGACGTCGCTGCGCACGAAGATCGCGCGCGGGCCGGCGAAGACGAAGCCGGCGAGCATGTTCCACAGGTCGTGCTTGACGCGCCACTCGACCACCGCCTGCGCGTCGGTCGTGCGCTCGTCGAACGACGGCTGGCCGGGGGCGCCGGGTAGAAGGTAGGGCTGATTGGAGAAGGCGTGGCGCGTCGACGCGACGGCTGCGAGGTCGGGCGTGAAGTGCCAGCCCGCTTGCAGGCCGAAGCCGCCGAAGCGCGTCGCCCGCGTTTCCTTCTCGTCGCGCGCGCCGCCGAGCGCGAGGGCACCGACAACCAGACGCCCGGTCTTCTCGCTGGGCGTTGCCAAGATCTCGGGCTCGATCGTGCGGGTGACCTCCGCCGGGGGAGGCGGCGGCACGGACTCGGCCGCGGCGACCGTTGCGAGCGCCTCGGGCGGTCGGGCCTTTCCGCCGCGCGTGGCGCCGCTCAGTGCGACGCAGCCGCCGAGCTTGGCCGACGGTGGCATCTCGATCGCGACCTCGTGCAGATCGTCGGCGAAGGGGATTTCCTTCGCGGCCTGCCCGCCGTCCTTCGAGTCGACGACCAGCGCGATGACTTCGCCATCGGCGACGATCTTCACTTCGTGCTTGCGCGTGCGCTTGACCTCGGCGTTGAGGTCGATGCGCACGTCGAAGCCGAGGCTTCCGCCGCCCGCCACGCGCAGCGCGAGCGATTTCCCGGCTTCGATGCGGAAGCAGGTGCGGCCGTCGTCCAGCGTCTGCTCCGCGAAGACGCCTTCCGGCTCGTAGGTGAGATCGGCGAAGGCCAGGGACGGGACGAACGCGAATAGCGCGAGAGCCAAGGTCCGCAAGCTAACCCTCCTGTCGAAGATGGAGTTGACCGAACGTGTGTAACCGATGATGCGTCTCGGCCGCAAGCCTCGGGTAAAGAGTGAAACGGCTTACGGACGCAGGATGGCGCGAACTAGGGCGAGTAGCTGCCCGAGGAGCAGACGTCTTCGGGAGACTCGTTGCGGTGGGCCTCGACGAACGTAAGGATCGCGCCTTCGTCGACGCAGTCGCCTTCGAGGGCCCAGTCGGCGGCGACGATGGCGACGACGTCGTCGAGCTCGGGGTCGGGGGTCATCAGCGCGCGCGGATGGCCGCAGTCGGGGTCGTCGGGGAGGTTTTCGAAGATCTCGGCGAGCGCAAGGACGGCGTCGGTGGGCGCGTCGGGGCGGTAGAGGAAGACGACGGCGCCGTGCTCGAGGTTGTGCACCCAGTAGCCGCGCGGAACCGCTTCTTCGTACTCCTGGTAGCGAGCCCAGACGCCGTAGTGCGGCCCCGACGCAGGCGGGTTGTGATCGTAGCTTGGGTCGCTCCCCTCGGCGACGTGGTTCCACCCTTCGTTGTCGACCGCGGACTCGGCCATGACGCACGCCGGCTCCGACTCCGACTCCGACTCCGATTCGGCCTCGGATTCCGCTTCGCCCTCGGCCTCGGATTCCGCCTCCGCCTCGGCCTCCGAGCCACCGCCGTCCGTAGACGAGTCGCCACAGCCGAGCAGAATCAGAATCATGTAAAGCGAGCGTTTCATGGCTTTCCCCTTTCGGGCCTCATGGGCCCTCAATCGAACGGAAGCTCCCGCACCGCCGGCCCACCGTCCTTGCCGAGCGCGAAGGCAGAGCGAATGTCGCGGCCGACGCGGTCGAAGTGCGCGTCGGCGGTGAACGCCCAGGCGATTTTCTCCTCGCGCATGACGACGAACGACGTGCAGTCGGTGAACGAGAGCCGGGGCAGGTCGAGGCGCCGGAAGACGGCGCCGGCCGCGCGGAACCGCGCCTCGCCGATGCGCTCGACGCTCATTCGCCGAGCGGCGACGAGCGCGTCGACCTGATCGAGAAAGGCCACGGCGACGGGCCGGCCCCCGCGGGCGCGGAGCCCGGTGAGCGCTTCGTCGAGCACGTAGTCCGTCGTGACGCGCGCCACCCCCGCTTCGACCAGGCGCTGATCGAGGTCGCGCGCCGCGGCGTGCGACGGGTCGGCGCCGTCGGCCAGCGCGCGGAAGGCCCAGGTGTCGATGAAGATGGCGCGCTTCACGCGTAGATGTCGTCGTGATCGTTGCGGCGCCCGTTGCCGCGGTAGAGGGCGGTCGGGAGGCGCGCTTCTCGGCTGACGCGCCGGTGACTCGTTGCCGCGGCGGGACCGCGGAGCAGCAAGCGCAGTCCCTCCTCGACCATCTCCGTCATCGGACGTGCTTCGCGCGCCGAGAGGATCTTCGTCTCGCGGAGGAGATCTTCATCAAGGTACAGGGAGGTCTTTCGCTTCATGACACCATATTGGCAGAAATCTTCCAATCGGGCAAACGCGGCCGCGGCGCAGGCTACGTCAGCCAGTCCTGCTCGCGGATCTTCTGCGGCAGGTACGTGTCGGAGATGAACGAGATGCCCTTGGACGAGAGCGCCTCGATCTCGAGCTTCTTGCCGCGCTTGAGCATGTGCTGGATCTCGCGCTGCCAGTCCTTTTTTTCGAACCAGGGGTATTTCAGCATCTGGTCGGCGCGCTTCTCGTCCTGCTCGTCGAGTCTCATCGTGATGTTGTCGGGCAGGTCGAATTTTTCCTGATCGAACGACGAGAGGCCGAGGAATTTCGCCTCGGGCACGGCCATGCGGACGCTCTCGTAGGCGAGGTTGATCGAGCCCTGCTTGACCACGGAGTAGATGTAGAAACCCCACGGATCGTTGTCGACGAGCACGTAGAGCGGCAGCGACAGCTCGGTGACCATGCGGCGGCACAGGCGCCGCACGCCGCGCGGCGGCTGGCCTCCGCCGTGCACGAGGATCGCCTTGTGCTTGCGCCAGAACTTGTCCTCGTTGAGGCGCCGCCACACCGCGTCTTTCTCGACCAGCAGGATCATCTTGGCGTCGCACTTCTTGAACTCGATGACGTTGTCCTCGACGATCGACGGCACCGACCAGCCGCCCGAGCCCATGCGCCGGCCGTCGATCGTGTCGCCCGAGTCGCGCAACGTGAGCTCGCCGACCAGCGCGCCCTTGTTGGAGGCGAACAGGTTCAGCTCCTCGCGCAGCGCGTCGATCGTGACCTCGAGGTCCTCGATGATCGGATCGGACTCGTCCTGCTCCTCGAAGGTGTTGTGCCGCGAGTCCCCGACGGTGTGCTTCATGATGTAGTAGAGGTCGCGGATGCTGGTGGTCTTGCCGGAAGCAATCAGATCCTTGCAGGCGGAGGCGACCAGGAACGTCTGCATGAACTTGCGCGCCTGCGCGACATTGAAGAAGTAGCGGTCCTGTTTCTGCTCGCCGAGCTCGATGATCGCGCGGCGCGTCGAGAACGAGACGTTGGCGAGCGAGCGTACCGGGATCGCCAGCACCGGGTTCTTCTGCTTCGCGATCATCCGCACCGCCTGCTTGCCCATCTCGACCAGCTTGGCGGTGGTCTTCTTCGCTTGCGCGCTTCGGCTCAAGCTCATGCTTCGGTAGCCTCTTCCGCGCCGGTGTAGCGGCCGGCGAGCTTCTGCAGGAGAGCGGCGGTCTTGGCGCGCTCGACCTTGGTCAGGCTCTCGAGCGCGGAGGACACCTCGGGGATGTAGAGCTCGAAGATCGAACGGCGCTTGGCCTCGTGCGCATCGTGCGCGCGATGGCGCAGGAAGGCGTGGAGCCTGCGGCCGACCTCGCGCAGCGCGAGCTTTATCTCCTTGACGATCTCGTCGTAGTGCGCGACCGCCTCCTTGCTCTCGGAGGTGAACGGCACCCACACCGACGCGATGTGGACGATCAGCACCATCGGGCCGAGCGGCAGCGCGCCGCGCGGCTGCGAGAGGCCGTACTGCCGCCAGTTGGTCTCGACGACGCCGCGGAAAATCGCGCACGCGCCGGGCTGGTACTGCAGCGGCGCGCGGTTGGTGAAGCGCATCAGGCGAATCGGCGCCTCGCCCTCGGCGGGTCCCGCGTCGGGCTCGTCTTCGTCCGTCGCCGCGCGCAACTCGCCGCCGAACGCGAGGCCCGCCTCGACCGCGAACGGGTTGCCGCGATAGACCGACGGTGGCCGCGTGCAGGTCGCGTAGAAGTCGGCGCGGATCTCGCGCTCGAGGCCTTTGCGCAGCAGGTCCTCGCCGATCGGCACGACGCAGCTCGCCGGCGGTGTGAAGATCCTCACCTGCGGGATGGCCTTGTGCAGCCGCTCGATCTCTTGCGGCGCGAGCGCCTTGGGCTTGGCCGCGGGCTTGACCTTCGCGAGCGCGCAGAGCTCGTCGGCGACCTTGGGCGTGACGCGGCAGAACTCCTCGCACAGCGCGCCGCGCAGCGTGCGCGAGGACGACTCCTTGAGGATTTGCGCGAGCGCGCCGAGCTCGACGCCGTACGGGTGCGGCTTGATCTCCTCCGGCTCGCGCGGAAGCTCGTCGGTCACGCGCTCGTAGCGGACCGCGGGACGGTCCTTGGGCGGCTGGTAGCCGATGGTCGCGTGCGGGTTGGCGATCGCGACCAGCTCGAGGAATTCGTCGGCGGAGCGGCGCCCGCCCTTGTACGTGCTCTCGAGCTCGATTTCGACGCGCGTGCCGTGATCGGGCGCCCATTCGAGCGCCTCGTCCTTGACGATGACCGGCGCGTTCTTGGCCGTGTCGATGACGATCTCGAAGTGGTGCGCGGGCTGGCCGGGGCGCGTCTTGGACGTGATCACGACCGGCTTGCCGGTGGTGAGCTGCCCGTACATCGCGGCGGCGGAGATGCCGATGCCCTGCTGCCCGCGCGACTGGCGCAGCCGGTGGAACTTCGAGCCGTAGAGCAGCTTGCCGAAGACCTTCGGCGCCTGCGCCTTGACGATGCCGGGGCCGTTGTCCTGGATGACGACGCGGTGGCGATTTTCTGCGAGCTCGACGATCTCGACGTGGATCTCGGGGAGGATGCCGGCCTCCTCGCAGGCGTCGAGCGAGTTGTCGACCGCTTCCTTGACGGTCGTCAGCAGCGCCTTGGCGGGGCTGTCGAAGCCGAGCAGGTGGCGATTCTTGGTAAAAAACTCGCTGACCGAGATATCGCGCTGGCGCGTGGCCATCGACTCGGCGGTGGCGCGGCGCGCGAGCTTGACGGGCCTGGGCGCGGGTGGAGCCGCGGGCGGCGCGACCGGCGTCTCGGGCTTCGCGGTCGGCGTAGCCGCGGGCCTCAAGGGCTTCGCGAGCAAGTCGAGCTGCGCGGAGGCAGTCTTCTGTGCGCGCTTGGCTGCCACGATCGTCAACACCGCTTCGTCATTGATAGGGGGAGGCTAGAGGCGGGTCAAGAAACGCGCTTGGGCTTTCGCTTCGCCCGGCGGTCGCGATACCCGGGCGGGCTGCGATCGATCCAGCGGTAGCTGGGCGGCGGGCGGATGTCGACGTGGACGAAGTTCGACCTCGTGTAGAGGCCGATGCCCATGCCGCCGGTGTCGAGTGTCTGTACGTAGTTGCGCAGCTTCTTGTTGGCCACGCCCTCGACGCGGATGTCGGACGCCGAGCCCTTGAAATGGTTGCCGGTCGTGTTCATGCGGTGGCCCGAGTAGAGCAGGATGCGCCGGCCGAAGCGGTCGTAGACGTGCGAGAGGATATCGAAGAGCGCCGGGTCGATCGCCTGCTCATGCTCCGTGCGAACGCAGCGCCAGATTCGGTCGAGCGAGGCCAGCGCGTCGGCGTTGTAGGTGCCATCGGGGTTGTAGATGTTGGTGAAGAGGACTTCGCCGGTATGGACGTTTTCGACCTCGAGCGAGCCCGACGGCCGATCGAGGCGCTCGGTGCGGAGCCGCCCGGCCGCCCAGCCGGTAAAGAACCGCGTCTTCTTCCAGGGGAGCTGCTCGACGGTGCGCGCCCCCGCCCCCGGCTCCTCCGCACCCTCGTCGGCCCATGCGGGTGCGGCGGTCAGAGGAACGAGCGCGACGATGGCGAAGACTGACCGCAACGCGGGAAGGCTAGCCGCGGTCGGGGGGTCGGGTCAAATCACCAGCGGGCTTGCGCGCCGATCGACGGGACGAAGACGGTCTTGAAGAGGGGCTCGGGCATCGTCGGGAAGTGCTCGACGGCGACCTCGACGAAGGCGCCGAGGCGCTCGCTCGTGTCGACGTGCAGACCAGCGCCGGCGTGGACGCCGGGGCGCGCGCCGTCGATGAAGAAGATGGGCACGCCCAGCGCGGCGAAGGGCTTCCACGCGCCTTCGAGCAGGAAGAAGGTCGCGCCCGGCCGCGCGCCGAGCTCCGGGCCGAGAAGCAGGGCGGCGCCGACCTCGAGCCAGTCGGCGACGCCGTACGTGCCGCCGACGGCGAAGGCGCCGCCGTGGAGCTTGCGGTCGCCGTCGAAGCGGGCGATGGCGCCGACACGGCCGCCGTGGCCGAGGCTCGCGGGCGGCGCTTCCGTCGCGGCGGCGGCGGCGGGGGCGGCGTCGCCTTGCGCGGTCGCGGCGGTCGCGGCGGACGGCGCGGCGGGGACCGCGGCGGGTGCGGGCGCTCCGGCGAGCGCCGCGCGCGCCAGCAGCAGCCGCGTCGACTGCGTCTGACCGGCGGCCACCTGCACCGTCTCCCACGTCGGGTGAAAGCCCTCCTTGCGCGCCTCGATGCGGTGCGCGCCCGGCTTCAGCCAGGCCGGCGCGGCGAGCGGACTCGCGCCGACCGGCAGGCCGTCGACGAGCAGCGTCGCGCCGGCCTCGTTGACCTCGATGCTGACTCGGCCGAGGCGCGCGCGGACCTCGGCGAGCGCCTTCTCGACGTCGGCGCGTTCGTCGGGCTTGAGGGTTGCGCCTTCGCTCAGGCAGCGCTCGTAGACCGCGGCCGCTTCGACCTCCTGGCCGATGCTGCGCAGCGCCGTGCCCATGTTGATGAGGATCTTCGGGCTCGCGAACTTCGCGTACGCCGCGCGGAACTTCTCGAGCGCGGAGGAAAAGTCGCCGGCGGAAAGCAGCGCGTTGCCTTCGCGTAGCAATTCGCGCGCCTGTTCTTTGCCGGCCGCGTCGTCGGCGAAGGCGGCGCTGGGCGCAAGCAGCAAGATCGACAGGGCGGCGGTCGTGCGTTTCACAGGTCATCCATGACGGGCCCGGTCGGCGCCTTGGCGGGCCTGGGCTTCGCGCGCGGTGGCGGCGGCGGAAGTGGCGCCGCGCGTTCGGGCTGGGCGGCCTTCGCGGCGCGCATGGCGATCCGTTCGAGCGTCACGCGGACCTCCCGGCTCTCGTCGAAGCGGAGTGACAGCTCGGCGGGACGATGGCCCGGCGCGCTGGCGCGCAGCACGCGCGGCTCGGGCGAGCGCGGCGCGCGCAGCGGCGAGGTCGCGGGCTCTCCGTCGAGCGTGAGCGACGCGCCGGGCGGATCGCTGGCGACGCGAAGCTCGACGATCGCGGGCTCGCGAGGCGCCGGCATCGCAGGCGCGACGGCCGCGGCGCGCGTCGGCTGCGGCGCGCGGGAAGCGGTCGCGCTCGGCCGCGCCACCACCATCCAGATCGCCGCCGCGGCCGCCAGCGCGCCGGTCGCGCCGCCGGCCAAGGCGAGCATCTTGCGTTTCGGCATCGCCATGCCGCGGATCGTCCGCTCGCCCGCCGTCCGCGTGAACGTCGTCGGAGGAGCCGCCGCCGCGCCGGTAATCTGCGCGTCGATCGGCCAGGTTCCGGCACTCCCCCGTCGCGCCGTGGCACGTCGCTCGGGCCTGCCGAATGCCGCGCGCAGCGCCTCGCGCATCGCCGCCATCGATTCAAAGCGCGCGTCGCGATCCTTGGCGATCGCGCGGTGGACGACGGCGACCAGGTCCGGTGGCGCGTCCTTGCGCAGGTCGTCGAGCGGCGTCGGCTCCTGGTGGCAGAGGCGGTTCAGGATCGCCGCCGGCGTCGCCGCGTCGAAC
>JBBTFH010000241.1:2384-11148 GCA_038041915.1 Myxococcota bacterium | reverse complement strand
GGCGCTGATGCTGTTGCTGATGGAGAGCTAGATGGCGACGCGACGGAAACGTCGCTGTACGGTTTTGGCTACTACGATGTCTTCGTCGCAAAGTACGAGCCCGACGGGACACTCGCGTGGGCGACGAATGCTGGCGGCTCCAACGTCGACGACGCGTTCACAGTCGCCGCGGCTCCCGATGGCAGCGCGCTGGTGGCGGGGTACATCGCCTCCTCGGCCACGTTCGGCGCAGGCGAGCCCGGCGAGACAACGCTCACGTCGGCCGGCGGTCTCGACGTCTTCGTCGCTCGCTACGCGCCGTGAACCGCTCGACGCCCACCCCCTCCCTGTCAGAGCCTTCCGTCAGGTCGTAGCGGGGCCGTCGATTCGGCCGAGCAGGCGCAGCAGGCCGTCGAGGATGGTCAGCGGGTGCGGTGGGCAGCCGGGGACGTGGAGATCGACGGGGACGACGCTGGCGGCGCCGCCTCCCTGCTCGGGGTGACCTATGTAAGGGCCGCCCGAGATGGCGCAGGCGCCGACGGCGATGACCAGCCGCGGTGCGGGGACCGCTTCCCATGTCTTCCGCAGCGCGAGCTTCATGCCGTCGGTCACCGGGCCGGTGATCAGCAGGCCGTCGGCGTGGCGCGGCGAGGCGACGAACTGGATGCCGAAGCGCCCGAGATCGAAGACGACGGTGCCGAGCACGGCGACGTCGGCCTCGCAGCCGTTGCAGCCGCCGGCGCTGACCTGGCGCAGCTTGAGCGAGCGGCCGAACAACTTGCGCGCCTGGGCGTCGAGCGCGGCGGCCAGGCGCGGCTGGCCTCCGGCCTCGCCGCTGCCGACGACCAGATCCTCGCGCGCGCGCGTGGCGAGGCGAAAGTCACGAGAATAGGCGATCGCGCCCTCGGGGCAGGCCTCCGCGCACTCGGTGCAGAACAGGCAGCGTCCGAGATCGAGCCGCGGTGCGCCGTCTCCCAGGCGCACGGCGTCGGTCGGGCACGCCTCGGCGCAGGCGCGGCAGCCGTCGGGGCAGCGCGCGGCGTCGAACGTCGGTCGCCCGCGGAAGCGCTCGGGCAGGGCCGGCTCGGCGCCGGGGAAGTCGATCGTCCGGTGCCCCTGGCGCACGCGCTCGAGCAGCGCTTTCAGCATCGCAGCATCAGCGATCGACCCCGCAGTACGAGAGGTCGAAGCTCTTGTTGCACAGCGGGAAGTCGGAGATCGCCTGACCGCGCATCGCCATCGCCAAGCCGAACCAGTTGTGCAGCGACGGGTCGACGATCGCGTAGCGCGCGAAGCGGCCGGCCTCGTCGGTGATCGCGACGTGCGCGATTTCGCCGCGCCAGCCCTCGACCAGCGAGACGGCGACCGAGTCGGGCGCAAGCTTCCAGTCGCCGCCGGGCGCGCGCGCTTCACCGTCGGGCAGCGCGAGGAGGCGCTCGCGCAAGAACTCGGCTGAGCGCTGCATCTCGAGCCAGCGAACCGTTGCTCGGGCGAAGACGTCGCCGGTGCGCGCCGTCGCGACCGGCCAAGGCGCGTCGGAATACACGCCGAGCGGAAAGTCCCCCCGCACGTCGCGCGCCACGCCGCACGCGCGTGCCGACGGGCCGACCAGGCCGAGCTCCTCGCAGGCCTCGCGCGTGAGCGCGCCCGTGTCCTCGAAGCGCGACCGCACCGAGCTCGTGTTCCAGAGAAGCTCGACGGCGCCGCGCGCGTCCGTCATCGCGCGCTCGAGCCGCGCGCGCAGCTCCGCGGCGAGCGCAGCGTGACAATCGAACGCGGCGCCGCCCGGCCGCACCCAGCCGCGCCCGAAGCGGCTGCCGCAGGCGTCGGCCGTCATGTTGAGAAAATCGCCGCGGATGCGGCCGCAGTACGACGCCGTCGGCAGGTAACCGATGTCGCCGGCGAGCGCGCCGAGGCCGCCGGCGTGGTTGGCGAGCCGCTCGAGCTCGAGCGCGACGGCGCGCAGCGCGTGCCCGCGCGGTGGCGCGGGGCGGCGCGCGAGCGCCTCGATCGAATGCGCGTAGGCGGTCGCGTGGCCGATCGACGTGTCGCCGGCCACGGTCTCCATGTAGTGGATCGTCCGCTTGGTCGGGCCGCCGACCAGCGCGCGCTCGACGCCGCGGTGCTGGTAGCCGAGTGCGATCTCGAGGTGCAGAACGGTCTCGCCGTGGCACTGGAAACGGAAGTGCCCGGGCTCGATGACGCCGGCGTGCACGGGGCCGACGGCGACCTCGTGGATCTCGTCGCCGCCCACGGCGAAGTGCTCGGGCGGCGCGCGCAGCGGCTTGAGCCAGGGATGGCCGACCGGCACGACACCGGAGCGCTCGGCGAGATCGCGCTCGAGCACGTGCGCCTGCGGGCAGTCGGGGGTGAGCGCCGGATATCGTCCATCGACGTCGGCGCACGCGAGCGCGAGCAGGCGGTCGGCGTCGCGCGCCACGACGGAGAGCAACCGCGTCGCGCCGGCGTTCGGGCGCCATCCGACGAGCGCGGCGAGGCGCCCGCCCGCGCGTACGTCGCCGACGACGGACGCGCGCCAGCCGTCGACCTCGAGCAGCGGCACGTCGGCCAGCCGCGCGGCCTCGCCGTTGCGCAGCGTCAGCCCTTGCGACCCGCTCACGATCCCCCCAAGGCGGTCGCGACCTCGTGCAGCGCCGCGCTGGCGGCGCGCGGCACCCACAGGCCCAGCAGCAGCACGGCGAGCCCGAGCGCGGCGGGCGGCCAGATCGCCCACGGCGACTCGCGCGCGGCGGCCCGCGCCAGGACGCCGTCGGGAGGCGCGCCTTGCGCCATGCGCAGCGCCGCGCCCGCCATGCCGATGAAGATCAGCACGAGCAGCGCGACGTAGGCGGCGGCGATCCCGTAACGGCCCTGCGCGAGCGCGCCCTGCAGGATCGTCAGCTCGCTCATGAACGGCCCGAACGGCGGCGAGCCGCCGATCGCGAGCACGCCGGCAATCCACAGCGCGCCGCTCGCCGGCAGCACCTTCACGACGCCGCGGACCTCGCCGATGGCCTTGGTGCGGTAGGCGGCGAGGATGTTGCCGGCGACGAGAAAGAGCATCGCCTTGGACAGCGAGTGGTTGACTGCGTGGAGCGCCGCGCCGAACACGCCCGAGCCCCCGAGGCCGACGCCGAGCGCGAGGACGCCCATGTGCTCGACGCTGGAGTAGGCGAGCATCCGCTTGAAGTCCTTCTGCCCGAGCACGAAGACGGCGGCCACGAGCATCGAGGCGAGCCCGAAGATCACCAGCAGCCCGCGCCCGAAGTCGGCCATCCCGGCGGCCGCGCACACCTGCTGCGCGCGCAGGATGCCGAGGAAGGCGCAGTTGAGCAGCGCGCCCGAGAGCAGCGCCGAGACGACCGAGGGCGACTCGCTGTGCGCGTCCGGCAGCCACGCGTGGAGCGGCGCCAGGCCCATCTTGGTGCCGTAGCCGACCAGGAAGCACAGGAACGCCGCCCGCAGCCAGGGCGCGTGCAGCTCGCCGGTGTGCAGCATCAGCGCCGAGAGGACGAGAGGCGTCCGCGCCTCGCCCGCGCGCCCGGACGCCGCGACGGCGAGGAAGAAGTTTCCCAGCAGCGCGAGCGCAATGCCCACGGAGCAGATCAGCAGGTACTTCCAGGTCGCCTCGAGCGAGCGGTGGTGACGATGGAAGTAGATCAGCGGCGCGCTCGCCAGCGTGGTCGCCTCGACGGCGACCCAGAGCAGGCCGAAGTGCTGGCTGGTCGCCACCAGCGTCATCGCGGCGAGGAAGAACAGCAGGCAGCCGGTGAAGACGGCCTCGGGCTCGTTGGTGAAGAGCACGCGCTCCTGGAAGTCGCGATGGCGCCCCGGCTCCTCGCGCGCCAGATAACCGACGGCGTAGACGGACGCGGCGAGGAACAGCGCGCTCGTGATCGACAGGAAGAGCATCCCGGGCGCGTCGAGCAGCAGCCAGCCGTCGAGCGCCGGCGCCGGACGATGTTTCCAGCAAAGGACGGTGAGGAGCGCGTGCGTGGCGGCCGACGCGACCAGCAGCGCGCGGCGTGCGCGGTGCGGCCGGATCGCCAGCGCGGCGATTCCGGCGGCCGTCGGTACCAGGAGGAGCGCGGCGATCATGGATTCCACTCCCGCAGCTCCGAGAGGTGGGCGGTGTCGATGGAATCGAACTCGCGGTTGATGTGCGAGATGGTGATGCCCATGACGAACACCGCGACCAGCGCGTCGAGCAGCACGCCGAGCTCGACGATCATCGGCTCCTCGAGCGCGAACGCCGCGCCGAACACGAAGATGCCGTTCTCCAGCACGAGGTAGCCCAGCACCTGCGTCAGGGCCTTGCGGCGGCTGACGATGAGGAAGAGCCCGACCAGGAACAGGAAGAGCGCGACGGGCACGATCAGGGGCGAGGCGGCCGGCCGGGGCATCGGAAGCCGCGCGCCCAGCCACACGGCGAAGCCGAGCGCGAGGACGCCGGCGAGCACGGAGAGCGCGTAGCCGACGTACGGCTCGACCTCGCGCCGCACGTGCGCCTCGCGCATGGCGCGGCGCAGCAGCCACGGCAGGATTCCGGCCTTGACCACGAGGCTGATCACGGCGAGCGCGGCGGCGCGCGGCGCGAGGTCGCCGGTGTGAAGGCCCACGGTGAGCAGCCCGACCAGCGCGCCCTGCGCCGCGGCGATGCGGATGTAGGCGTCGATGCGGCTCGATCCGAGCAGCACCAGGCTGGTGAGCACGAGCAGCACGAGCGCGAGATCGACGCCCGCGGCCATCAGCGAGCCACCAGGACCAGCGCGACCGCCGAGAGCGCGCCGGCGGCGACCAGCAACTGCGGCACGCGCAGCAGCCGCACGCGCGCCATCGTCGACTCGACGATGCCGGTGACGACGGCCAGGCCCAGCATTCCGGCGACGAAGGCGGCGTCGGTGAGCCAGGGCGAGGTGGCGCGTGGCAGCGGCAGCGCGGCCTGGACCACCAGCGCGCCCAGCACCCACAGCTTCACCGCGGCGCCGCACTGGATGAAGGCGAGGTCGGGGCCGCCGTGGTCGAGCACCATGACCTCGTGAATCATCGTCAGCTCGAGGTGCGTGGCCGGATCGTCGATCGGGATGCGCGCGTTCTCGGCGAGGAACACCACCAGCAGCGCGGCCACCACCAGCGCCGCCGCCGCGCCGACGTGCGTCGTCGGATCGATGGCCGCGTGCTGGAACATGGTCGACAGCGACAGCGTGCCGCTGTCGCGCGCGACCGCCGCCAGGCCGAGCAGGAGCGCCGGCTCGGCGAGCGCCGCGATCGCGACCTCGCGGCTCGCGCCCATGCCCTCGAAGCTCGAGCCGGTGTCGAGCGCCGCGAGGACGGTGCAGAAGCGCATCAGTCCCATGAGCGCGACCAGCAGCACGAGGTCGCCGGCGAAGGCCAGCGGCGCCGCCACGCGACCGAAGGGCACGAGCGCGGCGGCGGCGAGCGCGGCCGCCAGGCCAACCGTCGGTCCGGCGCGGAAGATCCACGTCGTCGTCCGGCTGTAGGTCGCGCCCTTGCCGAGGAGCTTGGCGATGTCGCGGTAGGGCTGCAAGAGCGGCTGGCCGTGGCGGCCGGCGAAGAACGCCTTCGTGCGGTTGATGACGCCGAGCAGCAGCGGCGCGAGCGTGAGCGCCACGAGCGTGTGCAGCAGCGAGACGGCGAGCGCGATCACGCGAGCTTCCACAGCAGCAGGGCGATCAGCGTGAGCGCGATGTTGAGGATGTACAGGTGGATGTGGCCGTGCTGCAGCCAGCGCAGCGACGAGAGCAGTTCGGTGACGCTCGCGTAGAGCGGGCGATACGCGCCCTCGCGCCACGGGTCGCGCGTCTCGCTCGCGAGCGACGCCTCGCGTGGGAAGTAGCCCCGCGGCGCGGTCACGCGCATGCGGGTGCCGAGCAGCGCGGAGAACAGGCTCGTCAGCGGCTGCGCGAACGACGAGGCCGTGTATTGCATGCGCGGCGTCGGCTGCGCGTAGCCGCAGTCCCACGTGACCGCGCTCGCGACCGGGCGATCGCGCAAAAGCCTCCGGCGCAGCAGCGCAAGCGCGCCGGCGAGCGCCGCGAGCGCGAGCGTCGCGCCGACGACCATCCACAGCGAAGAGGCGGCGCCGGCGAGAGTCGCCTCGATCTCGGCGGGCGGCAGGCCGCTCGCCACGCGCACCGCCGGCGCGAGCGCCGGGACGACGAGCGGTGCGGCGAGGCCGATCGCCGCGCACGCGGCGGCCAGCGCGAGCATCGGCGCCGTCATTGCGCGCCCCGGATCGTGAGCGCGCTCGCCGTGAGCGCTGCGCGGCACGCCGAGGAAAACCACGCCGAAGGCCTTGAGGAAGCACGCGGCGGCCAGGCCGGCGATCAACGCCATCGCCGCGATCACGGCGAGCGACGGGAGGGCCGCGCCGCGCTCAAGCGAGGTCGTCCCCCGCAACGCGCCGAGGTAGACGAGAAACTCGCTCGTGAAGCCGTTGAGAGGCGGCAAGCCGGTGATGGCGACCGCCCCGACGAGAAACGCGACGCCGGTTCGGGGCATGCGCCGCAAGAGGCCGCCGAGTCGCTCGATTTCGCCGGTTCCGGCCGCGTGCAGCACGGCCCCAGCGCTGAGGAAGAGCAGTCCCTTGAACAGCGCGTGGTTGACGCCGTGCAGCAGCGCGCCGCCGTAGCCCAGCGCGGCGAGCGCGGGCGATCCGCTGGCGGCTCCGAGCACGCCGAGGCCGAGCCCCATGGTGATGATGCCGATGTTCTCGACGCTGTGGTACGCGAGCAGGCGCTTCAGCTCGTGCTGCGCGAGCGCGAAGAGAACCCCGCAGACCCCGGAGCTGACGCCGAGCGCTACGAGAGTCCAGCCCCACCACGCCGGCGGCGCGCCGAGAAGCGTCAGCGCGCGCACGAGGCCGTAGATGCCTATCTTGATCATCACGCCCGACATGACGGCCGACACATGGCTCGGCGCCGCGGGGTGCGCCTCGGGCAGCCAGACGTGCAGCGGGATCAGCCCCGCCTTCGTGCCGAACCCGACCAGCGCCAGCGCGAAGAGCGTGCCCGCGGTCGACGGCGAGAGCGCGCCGGCGGCGGACGCGGCGGCGAAGCGGTCGAAGTCGAGCGATCCCGCCTCGCAGCCGAAGAGCACGAAGAAGACCAGAAGGAACGCGGTGCCGGCGTGCGTCGCGATCAGGTAGGTCCAGCCGGCGGCGCGCACGCTCTCCTTCTCGTGATCGAAGGTCACGAGGAAGTACGCGGAGAGCGACATGACCTCCCAGGCGACCAGGAAGAGCACGCCGTTGCGCGCGATCACGACGAGCGCCATGCCGGCCACGAGCAGATCGAAGAACAGCCACGCCGGGCCGAGCGCCTTGTCCGCGGCGCGATCCCGCAGGTACGCCGCGCCGTAAATCGCCGCCGCGGCGCACACGACGAAGATCGGCACGAGGAACGCCGCCGCGAGCGCGTCGAGCTCGACGTAGAACGCGCCGCCGGGAACGTCCCACGGCAGGCGCACCGATGTGGGCGCGGCGCCGAGCAGCGCGGGAAACGCGCCCGCGAGGCCCAGCGCGCAGCCGGCGAGCGCACCGCCGGCGCCGAGGCGCGTCACCCACCGCTCGCGCCGCCACGCCGCGAGCGCCGCGAATCCGCCCGCGACGACGCACGCGACGGCGGCGAGAACGAAGACGATCGGGTTGGTAAGGAGTTCGAACGTAGCGGCTGGGGCCTAGCACGCGCGCGCCGGGGTCGCCAAAAACGCGCAGCCGACGCGGCGCTGCGCAAGGGGCACAACGTCAACGTGTTCCTCTACGAGGGCGCGGCCGCGCTCGGCTTCGCCGACCAGAAGCCGCACGCCAACCCGGTGAAGGGCACGACGGTCGAGCAGGAGGGCGCGAGGTGCTGGGATGAGCGAGCCAGAAACCTCACGCGCACGACGTGAGCGTGAGCGTGCCCTTCATGTCCCGGCTCCAGGCTGCCACCGCATCGAGGAACGAGCGGAGAGCCGCCTTCACGCTGGCTCGCGGTGCTGCTCGACATGACCATCCCCGAGATGAGCGGCGCCCAGGTGTTCCACGCGCTGCCTCCGCGCCCGGGGCCGCGCTAGGGTAGCCGCGCCCTCGCCGCGACGCGGGTGCGCCGGCGGCCGAGCCGGCCGAGCAGGCCGAACACGAGCAGCGCCGCCAGCGGCCACGGCGCCTTGGCGGTCCACGGCGCCGTGGCGCCGCCGGAGGCGATCCGGCAGCCGCCGCCGCCGTCGCCGCCGCTGCCGCCGTCGGAATCGCATCGGTCCCCTACGTCGTCCCCGTCTCGATCACGCTGGTCATAGTTCGGGGCAGACGGGCAGTTGTCCTGGCCGTCGGGGATATGGTCGCCGTCCATGTCGCCGTCATCGATCTCGTCGTCGTCGTCATCGATTTCCTCGCGGAGGCAATCGGCGTCGCAGCCGTCGCCGTCGTCCGTGTTGCCGTCGTCGCACTCCTCGTCACCGTTGAGCAGCCCGTCGCCGCAGTAGCCGCAATCGGGGAAGCAAATCTCGACCTCGTCGGCGCACTCGGAGTCGCAGCCGTCGCCATCGTCCGTGTTGCCGTCGTCGCACTCCTCGCTACCGTTGAGCAGCCCGTCACCGCAGTAGCCACAATCGGGGAAGCAAATCTCGACCTCGTCGGCGCACTCGGAGTCGCAGCCATCACCATCGTCCGTGTTGCCGTCGTCGCACTGCTCCGCGACGTCGTTGACCAATCCGTCGCCGCAATACTCGTCGACGCAAGCGGCGTCGCAGCCATCACCAGCGTCCGTGTTGCCGTCGTCGCACT
>JBBTFH010000241.1:0-2284 GCA_038041915.1 Myxococcota bacterium | reverse complement strand
TCGACGCAAGTCCCGTCGCAGCCGTCGCCGCTCACGATGTTGCCGTCGTCGCACTGCTCGTCGGCGCCGTCGTTGAGCACGCCGTCGCCGCAGTACTCGTCGACGCAAGTCCCGTCGCAGCCGTCGCCGCTCACGATGTTGCCGTCGTCGCACTTCTCGTCGCAGTCGACGATGCCGTTGCCGCACTCCTCGATCTGGCAGGTCGCGGAGCAGCCGTCACAGGCGTCCAAGTTGTAGTCGTCGCACTGCTCGCCGAGGTCGAGCCAGCCGTCGCCGCACGGCTCGACCATGCAGTCCGCGTCGCAACCGTCCCCGCTCGCGGTGTTGCCGTCGTCGCAATACTCGCCGCAGTCCCACGTGCCGTTGCCGCACACCTCAAGCTGGCACTCCCACGAGCAGCCGTCGCACCCGTCCAAGTTGCCGTCGTCGCACGCCTCGCCCGAATCCACCGCGCCGTCGCCGCAGACGGGGGGCACGCACGTGCCGGCGATGGGGTTGTCCGGAAGCACCTCGCACGGTCGCGCGTCGGGGCAGTGCGCTCCCGCGGGCAGCAAGGCATCCGCGGGGTCTTCGTCCGTGCCGTCGAGAACGCAGTCGTTGTCGTCGTCGGCATCGCAGGCGTCGAACGCGCCGTCGCCGTCGACATCGGCGGCTGCCGACCCGTCGGTCATGACGAGGTTCCGGACCGCGTGGCGCGAGCTCAAGCCTCCCGTCGAGGACGTGAAGCCGGCGTAAAACGTCGATCCGAGGATCGCGGGAAAGTCGAGCGTGGCGGTCAGGGACGGGCTCGGCGGCCGGGTGGCACCGAGGCTCAGGTAGACGTTGATCGTTGAGCTGGCGCCCACGTAGTCGATCCACACGTTGAATATTTCGTTCTCCATCAGGAAGTCCGGCGTGTACGTCACGAGGTGATTCGACGGGTCGCCGTCCTGCATGATCGCGACGTGGTTCCAGCTCGGGTCGAAGCCGTTTTCGTATGTGTCGAACTCGACCACGACGCTCGGGGTGATTCCCTGGTAGCCGATTCCTTCGCCCGCCAGGCCCACCGCGCCCGCCCCATCCGGGGAATTTTGCATCACGAACGCGATCCCGTCCGCGCCGTCCCAATCGCTGGTGGAGAGGTTGATCGTCGCGAAGATCGAGAGATCGCCGGCGGTCGACAGCGGGGCCGTCGAGAAGAACGAGCCCGCCTGGCTGTTGATGTCAGGCGTCAGTTCGATCTCGCCGTCCACGAACGAGGCGCTGCCGGCGAGCTGAAGGCCCGGAGCGGTGACGCTGCCGTAGTTGAAGCAGAGATCCGCCGCGCGGGCGGCCGGCGACGCGAGCAGGATTCCGGCGACGAGCAGGGCGCGAGGGCAAGAGAAAGTGATCGACATGGACATCCTCCCTTTCAGCGAATGCAGGGTGCGTTGCGAGGTCACGTGGATGGGCGCCGCGGCTAGCAGCCTGAGCCCGGACCGTCACAGCTAACGTAGCAAGCGTCGCAAATCACGCAGATGATCAATTCGTTGTAAATGGCGGCGCCGTCCGGATTGGCAGAGACGCAGGCATCAAAGCACGCCTGCTCTACGCAGCTATCCATACATTCGACGAACGACGTGCATTCGCTGGCAGCAGCACAGGCGGCGGACTCTTCCGAACATTGTCCGGCCAGCGCGCAGGATATGCAGCCATCGGCCGCGCTCCCGCATTCGCCCAAGGCATCGCATCTGCCCTCGGACTCGGCCTCCGACTCCGACTCGGCTTCGGCTTCGGACTCCGACTCGGATTCGGCTTCGGCTTCAGACTCGGACTCCGATTCCGCCTCGGCTTCCGACTCGGCCTCGGCTTCCGACTCGGACTCGCCGCAAGGCTCCTCCTTGCCCTTGCAGCCTCCCGCGACGAGAGTGATCAGGAAAGACAGCGACAGCAGCCAAGAGCGAATGTTCATCGAAGCCTCCTTAGGAAGTGGGTACGCAAGTTGCGGTGTCCAGGGATGAAATCGAACCGCCCACACGGGGATTTACGCTTACGAAGCGTGAAGCACCTCTTGGGCCATCATCGCGCACGGTTCGAATAGCCGATGAGTATACACTATCCGCCGCTCGAAGTGGAAGGGCTTAAAAATACGGAACCTTGGACGCGAAAGGCACGACGCTCATGCGCCAAGAGCATAAGGCCTTTGAAGGCCCTGTGCGCGCCGGCCTGCCGCTCATCGTCGAAGCGTTGCGAGCGGTGGGCCTCGATGAAGAGCTCGACGAGCGGCTGCAAATCGGTCGCTGTGACCGCGTGTATTCACCGTCGG
>JBBTFH010000240.1:21086-38917 GCA_038041915.1 Myxococcota bacterium | reverse complement strand
GCGCGCGGTCGCGGCCCGACGATCTTCGCCGACCCCCCTTCAACCGCTCGAACGCGCCCCCTCGCTCCTCGTCAAGGCGCGTCCGAGCGCTCAAACGCGCATGTGCGAACCCGGGGTGAGCGGTCCGACCGCTCGGACACGCACCACACACGCTCGCAGCTCGCCGACGAGTCGCCCACAGCCTGTCCGCCGCGCTCGACACTCCGCGCGCGCGACTCTAGACTCCGCGCTGCCTTGGCCGACGCCTTCGACACGCCGATCGACGAGCTCTTGATGCGCGGCGATGCGGACGCCCTCGCGCGTCTCGCCGTCGATCCGAGCAAGGATGTCGCGAAGCAAGCGCGGCGCGCGCTGCACAAGCTACGCAGCCGGGGCGTCGCGGTGCCCGAGCCGCCCGCCCCGCCGCCGCGCTTCGCCCCCACCCCGACGCGCGTCGAGACCGACGCCGTGGCGCTCGCCAGCGCGGCCGACGGCGGTGGACAGCGCGCGGTGTGGCTCGTGCGTGACCAAACGATCTACGAGGCGCGCATCTCCGAGACCGCTGGCCTGGTCGAGCTGCTCTTCGGCGAAGCCGGGCGCAGGCAAGTCCGTACGATCCGCGACAAGCTGCTCGCGCTCGCGGATCTGCTCGTCGCCGACGTGCCGCCCGACTATGCGCGCTGGCTCATGGAAGAGGCGTACGAGCGCACGCTGGCGGCGCGGCGCGCGGTCCCGCCGGGCTTCGCGCGCGCGCGACCGGCGCTCGGGCCCGCGGAGCGGCGCTTTCAGCGCCACCCCGCGCTCGACGCGGTCGAGCTGGCGGCCGAGCTCGACGATCCGGCGCCGTTTCTCGACGGCCCGGTGGTGAGAACCTGGGCGCCCGAGCGCGAAGCTCTCGATCGCTGCGCGCTGCACTTGGCCGAGGTCGATCAGAGCCGCATCGTCGTCGACCAGCGCCAGCGCGACGAACAACGTGCCGCGACGCTCGCGCGCGAGGCCGACGCGTACTTCACGCCCGAAAGGCGCGCGCTCTGGGGTCTGAGGCTGCTCGACGTCGCGTACCTGCTGCACGCGCGCCGACGTGACGCCGAGGCGCGCAGGGCGCGGACGATCGCCGATCTCTTCGCGCGAGCCGATACGCGCGCGACACGGCATGTCTTCGCGCGCTGCTTCAAGCTCGACCGCCACGCGCAGCCGGCGATCGAGCAAGGCGCCACTTCGCCCCTGATCGTTCCGGGCGTGAGCCCACGATGACGCTTGCCCATGCCCCGGTCGCGTCCCACACCCACGCGCTCATCGGCGCGGCACGCGCGGAGCTCGCGGAGACGGCTGGCTTTGAGTCCTGCCAGCGCTACGCGCAACGCATGGACGCGGTGGTCGCGGATCTCTTCCGCGAGGCGCACGCGTCGCTGGGCGCCGCGCTGCCTCCGGTGGCGCTGGTCGCGCTCGGCGGCTTCGGCCGCGGCGAGCTCGGCCCGTACTCCGATCTCGACCTGCTCTTTCTCGTCGGCGATGGGGCGCCAGGCCCGCCCGAGATGCGCGCCTTCGTCGAGGCCGTGCTCTTTCCGCTCTGGGATCTCAAGCTGGAGGTCGGGCACGGCGTGCGCGACGTCGCCTCGTCTATAGCGCTGGCTCGCGAAGATCTCACCGCCGCCACCTCGCTCCTCGACGCGCGGCTGGTCGCCGGCGACGCGCGTCTCTACGGCGCGCTCGTCGAGCGTGCGCGCGCCGAGATCATCGAGCCCGACCTCGGCGGCTTCGTCGACCGTCTGTTGCACGAACGCGCAGTGCGCCACGCCCGCTTCGGCGACTCGGTCTACCTGCTCGAGCCTAACCTCAAGTCCGGCCAGGGAGGCCTCCGCGACCTGTACTCGGCGCTCTGGGCCGCGAAAGCGCGCTTCGGCGTCACGGGCTTCGAGGATCTCGTCACCGCCGGGGGCGCGACGGCGCGGCAGGCCGCGGCGCTCGCCGACGCGCGCGACTTTCTCTGGCGCGTGCGCTTCTGCGCGCACCTCCACGCGCGCCGCCGTCAGGACCACCTGCTCTTCGAAGTGCAAGAGGCTATAGCGCCACTGCTCTATCCGCAGGCGACGCGGCCCGAGCATCACGATCCCGTCGCGCCATCCGTCGAAGAGCTGATGCGGCAGTACTATCTCAACGCGCGCGCCGTCGTGCGCGAGGTGGACGGGCTGACCGAGCGCTGCCGCCCGCCGCCGAGCCGCGCGCCGCGCGAGCGCCCGATCGACGCGACCTTCGGCGAGGTGGCCGGCGAGATCTCCGTGCGCGACCGCGAGACGATCCGAGCCCGTCCGTCGGAGGCGCTGCGCCTCTTCCACCTGGCGCTCGACCAGGGCCTCCGTCCGAGCCGCCAAGCGCGCGACGCCGTCGCCGAGGCCGTGGACGCGCAGCCAGCGGCGCTCTACGGCGATCGCGCGGCGGCGCGCCTGTTCGTCGAGCTGCTGTGCGACGCGCGCGACGCCGCGAGCCCGTCGCTGCTCGAGGAGGCGCACGACATGGGCATCCTCGCGGCGCTGATGCCGGAGTTCGCGCCGTGCACCGCGCGGGCGCAGCACGACATCTATCACGCGTACACCGTCGACCAGCACTCGCTCTATGCGGTCGCGCACCTCAAGGCGCTCGCGCGGGGCGAGCATGCGCGCGCGCACCCGCTCGCGACGGAGATCATCGCCGAGGTTGCGCGACCGATCTCGCTCTACCTCGGCACTCTGCTCCACGATGTCGGCAAACCCTTCGGCTCCGGCCACTCGGCGAAGGGCGCGGCGCTGTCCGAGCCGATCGCGGTGCGCTTCGGCCTGGAGGAGCAGGACGCGCGCCGCACCGAGTTCCTCGTGCTCCACCACCTGCGGCTGGCGCACATCTCGCAGCGACGCGATCTCTCGGACCCGCGCCTCATCGAGCGCTTCGCGCGCGCCGTCGGCGATCTCGAGACGCTGCGCCAGCTCTACCTCCTCACCGTCGCCGACACGGCAATGACCTCGCCGGGAAACCTGACCGCGTGGAAGCAGATGCTGCTCGACCAGCTCTACACGCGCGCGCGCGACGCACTCGCCCCACGCCGCGCCATCGACGTGCTCGCTCCGGGCGGAGACCACCGTCCGCGCGAAGCGGTGGCGCGCATCCTCGGCGGCAGTCCCGACGCGCCGGCGCTGATCGAGTTCTTCGACAGCCTGCCGGCGCATTACTTCGAACAGCGCGACCCCGCCGAGATCGCGCGCGACCTCCGCCTCGCGCGCGGGCGCGGCTGCAAGGCGGGGACGATCGCGACCGAGGTGCGCCATCGCTCGCGCCACGGCTACTCGGAGCTGGTGCTCTGCTGCGACGACGCGCCCGGCGTGCTGGCGCGGGTCGCGGGCGTCATGCTCGCGCACCGCATCGACATCGTCGGCGCGCACGTTCACACGCGCCGCGGCGGCGACACCGCGCACGGCGAGGCGCTCGACGTCTTCCAGTTGCGCGACCGCTACGGGCGCGCGATCCGCGATCCCGCCCGCTGGAAGCGCCTCGTGGCCGACCTGGGCGACGTGCTCGCGGGAAGGCGTGATGTCGAGCAACTGGTCGAGCACCGCCTCGGCGGCGCGCGGGCGGCGACGATGCCACCGCGCGCGACGCCGAAGATCGCGACCAAGGTGCAGGTCGACAATGAGGCCTCCGCCGAGCTCACCGTGCTCGATGTCTTCACGCAGGATCGTCTCGGCGTTCTCTACGCGATTGCACGCACGCTCGCCGAGCTTCACCTCGACATCGCCTTCTCGCGCGTCTCGACCGAGGCCGAGCGCGTCGCCGACTCGTTCTACGTGCGCGATTCGACCACTGGCGCCAAGATCGTCGACGAAACGCGCCTCGCGCACATCCGCACGACGCTGGTCGAGAGGCTCGTGACGCTGCGATCACCGGAGGCCCTCGCCCAATGAACACCGCGCTCGCCCTGCTCGCCGCCTTCGCCGCCTCCCCTCTCGCCGAAGGCGTCTCCAAGTTCGAGCGCGGCGACCTCGACGGCGCGCTCGCGGCCTTCGACGCCGCCGTCGCGGCCGATCCCAAGAGCGGGCAGGCGCACTACCTGCGCGGCCTCACGCTGGAGCGAAAGGGCGACGCCCGCGGCGCCGCGGCGGCCTACCGCGCGTCGATCGAGCGCGACGGCTCGGTCGCCGAGGCGTGGAACAACCTCGGCGCGCTCGCGCTCGAAGCGGGAGATCGCGAGGAAGCGGCACGCCTGCTGCGCGGCGCCACCGCTCGCCGGCGCGATTACGGTGAAGCGTGGTTCAACCTCGGCGTCGCGCTGCTCGAGCTCGGGCGCGACGACGAAGCGGTGAAGGTATTCGCCTGCGCCGCGCACCTGCGTCCCAAGGACGCCGACACCCGGCTCAATTACGGCGTCGCGCTGCGCCGCGCCGGTCGCACGAAGGAGGCCGCCGCCGAGTTCGAGGCCGCCGCTCGCCTCGCGCCCGACGACGCCCAGGCGCAGTTCAACCTCGGACTCGTGCTCTCGGACCTCGGCCGCTTCGCCGACGCCGAGCGCGCGCTGCGCGAGACCGTCCGGCTCGCACCCGACCACGCGATGGCGCGCGTGCGCCTCGTCGCCGTGCTCGCGAGAGCGGGGCGCTGCGCCGATGCGCGGACCGCGCTGGGCAAGGCCTCGCGCCTGTCGCCGAGCGCCCGCAAGCAGGCCGAGGCCGACCTCGCGCGCTGCGGAAAGTAGAGCAGCGATGGCCGGAGAGAGCTTTCCGTCGCTCGTCGACGTCCTGGAAAAACTGCTCGCGCCCGACGGCTGCCCGTGGGATCGCGAGCAGACCTTCCAGTCGCTCAAAGCCTACCTGCTCGAAGAGGCGCACGAGCTGATCGAAGCCATCGACGGCGGCGACGCGGATCACCACCGCGAAGAGCTCGGCGACGTGCTCTTCCAGGTGATCTTTCAGGCGGCGCTCGCGCGGCGCGAGAAGGGTTTTGGCATCGACGACGTGATCGCCTCTCTGCGCGACAAGCTGGTGCGGCGGCACCCGCACGTCTTCGCCGGCGCTCAGGTCGAGAGCGCAAAGGCGCAGGTCGCCGTGTGGGAGAAGATCAAGTCCGAGGAGCGCGCGGCCAAGGGGGAGAAGCGGCGAGCGCTGCGCGGCGTGCCCGTCTCGTTGCCGGCGCTGCAGCGGGCGTGGCGGCTCGGTGAGAAGGCGTCGGTCGTCGGCTTCGACTGGGCGAGCGTGCGAGACGTGATGGCGAAGGTGCGCGAAGAGCTCGCCGAGGTCGACGAGGCGCTCGCGCGCGGCGATGGCGCGGCGGCAGGCCGCGAGATCGGTGATTTGCTCTTCGCCGTCGCGCAGCTCGCCCGCCACGTCGGCGTCGAGCCCGAGGATCGCCTGCGCGCGACCATCGCCGAGTTCACGCGCCGCTTCGAATTCGTCGAGGATCGCCTGGCTTCGCTGGGCAGGACGACGCGCGAGTCGACGCAGGACGAGATGGAAGCGCTGTGGCAAGAGGCAAAGAAGCCTCGCGTCGCTTCGCAAGGATAGCGCGGCGCTTCACCCGCTTCGGCGGCGGAGCGCCTCGCGCACGCGGGCGAGCTCGGGGCATCCGAGCGCCGACGCGGCCGCGACGTACAGCGCGACGCCGGCGGCGACGGCTGCCGCGAGCACGACGTAGTTGCGCGCGAGCGCGCCGCCCGGCTCCCAGCGCCCGGCGAGCGACACCGCCCAGGCGCCGGCGCACGCGACGGCGGACGCCGCGAGCACGCGCGCCACGCTGCGCGCGAGCGCGCGCATACCGAGACGGCCGAGGCGCCGGCGCAGCGCCGCGGCCAGGCCGGCGAACTGCGCCGCCGACGCAATCGCGACCGCGAACGCGAGCCCGGGCGCGCCGAGCGGTCCGCGCAGCACGAGCGCGGAGGCGACGTACGCGACGAGGCCTACGAGCGCCATCCGGACCGGCGCGCGCGTCTCGCCGATCGCGTAGAACGCCGGCACCGTGGCGCGAACTCCCGCTGCTGCCCACATTCCGGCGGCGAAGCCGACCAGCGCCGCCGACGTATCGCGCGTCGCCGACCAGTCGAAGCGCCCGCGCTGGAACAGCACCGCACAAATAGGCACGCCGAGCGTCGCCAGCGCCGCCGACGCCGGGATCACCATGAAGAGCGTCAGCGCGAGCGACTCGCGAAACGTCTCTTTGAAGCGCTCGCCCTGTCCCTCAGCGACATGCACCGCGAGCTCGGGCGTGGTCGCGGTCGCGACCGAGAACGCGAACAGCCCCATTGGCAGTTCGACCAGCCGCTGCGCGTAGTAGAGGCTGGAGACCGCGCCCTCGCCGAGAAAGCTCGCGAACCGCCGCGCGAGCAGGATGTTGACCTGGTAGACGATCAAGCCGAAGAGCGCCGGCGCCATGAGCCGGCCGATGCGGCGCACGCCCGGATGCGCGAGCTCGAGCCGCGGCCAGACGAGGTAGCCGCGACGCGCCAGCGGGACCAGGGACAGGAGCACCTGCGCCACGCCGCCCAGGACGACGCCGGCCGCAAGGCTGGTCACGGGCGGCAGGCCCAGCGCCGCCATCGCCGTCGACGCGCACAGCACGGTCGCGATGATGACGGCGTTGAGCGCCACGGGCGACGCGGCCGGCGTGGAGAAGTGCCCGAGCGTGTTCAGCACGCCCATGGCCAGCGCAGCGACGGCGACGAAGAGCAGGTACGGGAACATCGCGCGCGTCAGCCACACGGTGAGAGCGAAGCGTTCGCGATCCGCGACGAACCCTTCCGCGAACAACCGGACGATCCAGGGCGCCAGGGCGATGCCGGCGAGGCAGACCAAGCCGACGACGACCAGCGCCGCACCGAGCGTCGCAGCGGCCAGTCGCCGCGCCTCCTCTTCCGAGCGCTTCCGATATTCCGTGAAGACGGGGATGAAGGCGATGACGAGTGAGCCCTCGGCCAGCAGGTAGCGGAAGACGTTGGGGATGGTGAAGGCGACGAAGAAGGCGTCGGTCGCGCCGCGCGGGAAGAGCGCCGCCGTCACCGAGTCGCGCACGAGCCCGAGGACGCGGCTCGCGAGCGTGAAGAGCGCCACGACGCCGGCTTTGCGCGCCACGTGCGCGCGGCCGCTCCCCGCGCTCACCTTGACATCACCAGGAGGCGCTGGTAACGACATCGCTCCGTCGCAGCGACGGTGACAGAGACAAGGAGGACTTCAGTGGCGACGCACCCATCGGCCGAGAAACGCAACCGGCAGCGGATCAAGCGCGAGACGCGCAATCGATACCACCGCGCGACCATGCGCACGCACATCAAGCGCTTGCGCGCGGCGGTCGAAGCCAAGGACGCGCTCAAGGCGGCCGAGGCGCTGCGGGTGGCGGTCCGCGCACTCGATAGCGCCGCGCAGAAGGGCGTGCTCCACGCGCGCACCGCCTCGCGGACGATCTCCCGCCTCACGCTCGCCGTGAATCGCCTCGCGGCGTAGCCGCGCAGGCGACCAGCTTCAACACGCACAGCTCCATGATTCGCTCCTCGTCGAGCTTGCTCGACTTGAGCGCGCGATCCGTCGCGACCAGCGTCTCGTGCGCGCGGCGCAGTGACTTTGCCGTGAAGCGGCGCGCCTGCTCGACGAGCGGACGCACGAAGAACGGACGGATGCCGAGGCGCTCGGCGATCGCGCCCTCGCTCGCGCGCGCCGCGGCGAGCTCGCGCACGCTCCAAACCTGCCGCACGTGCCGCGCCAGCATCGCGACGATGCCGGTGGGGCGTTCGCGATCCTCGATCATGCGGCCCAGGACGACCAGCGCGCGCCGCAGGTCGGCGCGAAACGCCGCCTCGCACAGCTCGAAGACCGATCGGGAGCGCGCCTGGACCACCACCGCCTCGACGTCGTGCGCGCCGACGCGCGCCACGGTGCCCACGTACAGCGCGAGCCGCTCGAGCGCGGAGGCGAGCTGCCCGAGATCGGCGCCGACGCTCTCGACCAGCAGCGCTACCGCGTCCGGATCGATCGCGACGCCCATCGCCTTCGCCTCGGCGCGCACCCAGTTGGGCGCCTCGCGCTCGCGGATCGGATCGAAGCGCACGAGTAGCCCACGCTTGTCGATCTCGGAGAAGAACTTCGTGCGCAGATCCGCCTTCTCGCCGACCAGAACCAGACACGTCGCGGGGTTCGGGTCGCGCAGGTACGGCAGCAGCGCCTCGAGCTCCTTCGCGACCAGCGCGTCGGCTTCGCGCACGAGCACGAGGCGTTTGCCGCCGAGCATCGGCACCGTGCGTGCCGCTGAGACGACGCCGGCCGCGCCTGCGTCCTTGGCGACGAGCAGATCGTAGTTGAGGTCGCGCGCCTTGCCGAGCACCTCCTCGCGCAGCGCGGCGATCGTTCGCTCGACGAGAAAGCGCTCTTCGCCGCACAGGAAGTAGACCGGCGCGACGCGGCCGCGCGCGATCTCGGCGAGCGCGTCTGCTCCCGTCGGCACGTCGCGACTCTACCCGCATGATCCGTTGATCGCCAATCGGCCGCTGCGTGTATAGTGCGGGCATGTCAGACATCGCGCCGTCACCCGGCGCGGATCGCCTCGCTCCTCTGCGACCGACCGAGTCCCTCTACACGGCCGACTTCGTGGTCGTCGACGGCCAAGCCAAGGCCGGCTGGGGCATCCTCGTCGACAAGGGCGAGATCCTCGCCGTCGGGCCGCGCAAGGAGCTCGACCGCCCCGACGTGCGGATGGTCGCGTTCGCGGGCCGCGCGCTTCAGCCCGGCTGCGCGAACGCGCACGCGCACTCGTTCCAATCGCTGCTGCGTGGTCTCGGCGACGATCTGCCGTTCGATCGCTGGCGCACCGAGTCGCTCTTTCGCGTCGCGCCCAAGCTCGGCGCCGCGGACGTCTACGCGGGCGCGCTCTTCGCGTTCTCGGAGATGCTGCTCTACGGCATCACGACCGTCTGCGACTTCTTCTACCTGAACGCCGGCGGCAATGACCACGCGCGCGCCGTGGTGCGCGCGGCGCACGATCTCGGCATCCGGCTGACGCTCGCACGCTCCTTCTACGATTGGGACGCGGGCCCACGCGAGTTCCGCGAGACGCCGGCGCAGGCGCGCGATCGCTTTCTCGAGCTGCGCAAGGAGTTCGCCGACGACCGCCGCGTGAGCGTGATCCCCGCGCCGCACAGCTTGCACGCGGCGAGCGAAGCGATGATCCGCTCCGCCGTCGCGTGCGCCGCCGAGGCGTCCATCCCTTGGCACATGCACCTCGCCGAGGAGAAGAGTCAGGTCGACGCGGCCAAGGACCGCTACGGCGTCACGCCGCTGCGCGCACTCGACAAGATGGGCGTGCTGGGAGAGCGCAGCGTGATCGTGCACGGCTGCTGGCTCGACAAGGGCGAGCGTGCGCTGCTCGCCGAGAAGAAGGGCAAGCTCGTGGTCAACCCGGCCGCCAACATGTTCCTGGGCGACGGCACCACCGACGTCATCGATCTGCGCAAGCGCGGCGTCACGGTCGCGCTCGGCACCGATGGTGGCTGCACCAACAGTCGCGTCTCGATTTTCGACGAGATGCGCACCTGCGCGCTGGTGCAGAAGCTCAATCGCCTCGACGGTGGCGCGATCACGGCCGAGGAGGTGCTGGCCATGGGCGCCGCCGCCGGCGGCGAGGCGCTTGGGCTCCCGCTCGGACGCATCGCGCCCGGCCAGCGCGCCGACTTCGTGCTGCTCGATCTCGACGATCTCAGCCTCTGGCCGATCCAGGGACTGGTGAAGAACGTCGTCTACGCGCAGAGCCACCGCGCGGTGCAGGACGTCGTCGTCGAGGGTGAGATCGTCGTGCGCGACCGCCAGTTGGTCAAGGTTCCGCTCGGGCAGGTGCGCGACAAGATCCGCGAGGCGACGAAGGATCTCGGCCCGACGCCGTAGCGCGCAGCGCGTCCTCACCGCACGATCCTGGCCGCGACACCGCGCACGGTCGCGGCGCCTGCTCGCGAGCCGCGTCCCGTCGGACGGGCTGAGGCAGCCAGGCGCTCCGCCGCCGAGCCATCGCGCACCGCCACCTCAACCAACCCGGCGCTGCCGATGTAGCTCACGATCTCGCCCGGCGCGACGTCCGAGAAAGTGCGGCGAAGCGGCGCGCGCCCGAGACCTTCGATCTCGATCGCCGTGGCGCCCTCGGGAAGCGCTCGCAGCGAGAGCAGCAGGTTGCCGAAGCGATCGGCGTGCACCACCTCGGGCGCCTCGGGCCAGCGCAGCCGCACCGGAACGGGATCGTACGGCGGGCCGACGTCACTCGCCCCGAGCCCGCGCGCGAGGTGCGCCGCGACCGGCGCAAAGACGTCGCGCCCGTGGAACGTCGGCGAAACGTGCCGCCCCAGCAGCGCCGCGTCCGCAATCCGAAACGCCGGCGCACCCGCGGGCGCCGCGAGCGTGAGCACGCCGTTGTCGGGCCCGACGAACGCGGCTTCCTCGCCCGCGATCACGATGCCCGCGCGCTCGGAGCCGACGCCCGGATCGACGACGGCGACATGCACGACGCCGCGCGGGAAGTGCGGCGCCGCCAGCAAGAGCGCGATCGCTCCGCCCCACACGTCGCGCGCGTCGATCTCGTGCGTAACGTCGACGATCGTCGCGTCGGGCGCAATACCAAGGATCATGCCCTTCATCGCGGCCACGAACGCGTCGCGCGTCCCGAAATCCGTCGTCAGCGTGACGATCGGCACGAGGCGAGTATGTCACGCTGGACGGCCTGCGCGCGTTGACAGGGGCCGGTCCGCCGCTAGAGAGTAGCCGCCGTGAACAAGGTCTTCCCGAGCGCCGACGCGGCGATCCACGATGTTTCCAACGGAGCGACAATCCTCGCGGGAGGCTTCGGCCTCTGCAGCAACCCGGAGAACCTGATCCACGCGCTCCACCGCAAGGGCGTCCGCGACCTGACGATCGTCTCGAACAACTGCGGTGTCGACGGCAAGGGGCTCGGCATCCTGCTCGAAGCCGGGCAAGTCCGGAAGATGGTCTCGAGCTACGTCGGCGAGAACAAGACGTTCGAACGCCTCTATCTCGAGAAAAAGCTCGAGGTGGAGCTCTGCCCGCAGGGCACGCTCGCCGAGCGCCTCCGCGCGGGCGGCGCCGGCATCCCGGCGTTCTTCACGCCGACGGGCGTCGGCACGGTGCGCGCCGAGGGCCGCGAGGTGCGCGAGTTTGACGGACGAAAGTACCTGCTCGAGCGCGCCCTGACCGGTGACTTCGCGATCGTGAAGGCGTGGAAGGGCGATTCCTGGGGCAACCTCGTCTACCGGAAGACCGGCCGCAACTTCCACCCCATGATGGCGTCAGCCGCGCGCGTGACGATCGCGGAGGTCGAGGAGATCGTCGACGTGGGCGCGATCGATCCCGACCACGTGCACACATCCGGCATCTACGTCACGCGCATCATCAAGGGCGAGCGCTACGACAAGCCCATAGAGCAGCGCACCGTGCGGAAGAGGCTGCCGCAGCCCGTCCGACGGGACGTGAGCTGACCGTGGCGCTGACCAAGGAGCAACTTGCGATGCGCGTCGCGCGGGAGCTTCGCGACGGCATGTACGTCAACCTCGGCATCGGCCTGCCGACGCTCGTCGCCAACTACATCCCCGCCGGGCAGGACGTCATCCTCCAGGCCGAGAACGGCATGCTAGGCATCGGACCGTTCCCCTTCGAGGGCGACGAGGACCCCGACCTCATCAACGCCGGCAAGCAGACGGTTTCCGCGATCCCGGGCGCAAGCTACTTCTCCAGCGCCGACTCGTTCGCGATGATTCGCGGCGGGCACATCGACGCCTGCGTGCTGGGCGCGCTGCAGGTCTCCGAGACCGGCGACCTCGCGAACTGGATGATCCCCGGCAAGATGGTCAAGGGCATGGGCGGCGCGATGGATCTGGTCGCGG
Source organism: Myxococcota bacterium (assembly GCA_038041915.1). Lineage (GTDB taxonomy): Bacteria > Myxococcota_A > Polyangia > JBBTFH01 > JBBTFH01 > JBBTFH01. The sequence goes on along the minus strand of JBBTFH010000240.1, from coordinate 27,060 downwards.
GCGCCCGGCGCGTGATCGTAATGATGGAGCACGTCGCGAAGGGCACCGAGAAGAAGCTCCTGAAGACGTGCACGCTGCCGCTCACCGCCGTCGGCGTGGTCAGCCGCATCGTCACCGATCTCGCCGTCATCGACGTCGCGCCTGAAGGCCTGATCCTCCGCGAGCTCGCGCCCGGCGTGACGCGCGAGCACGTGCAGTCGCTCACCGAGCCGACGCTGATCGTCGACCCGGCGCTGCGCGAGATAGCGCTGTAGGCGGATCGCGGCTTGGGCGACGACGCGCGCACGACCGACGCCGGCATTCCGCTGAGGGTCGTCTACGGCCCCGACGACGCGCACGGGCCGGCGGAGCCGCCGGGGGCGTTTCCCTTCACGCGCGGCGTCCACGCTACGATGTACCGCGGGCGCGCGTGGACGATGCGGCAGTACGCGGGCTTCGGCTCCGCCGCCGAGTCGAACCGTCGCTATCGCTTTCTCCTCGATCAGGGGCAGACCGGCCTGTCCGTCGCCTTCGATCTGCCGACGCAGATGGGCTACGACCCGGACGATCCACGCGCGCTCGGCGAGGTCGGGCGCACGGGCGTCTCGATCGCCTCGCTGCGCGACATGGAGCTCCTGCTGGGCGGCATCCCGCTTGAGCGCGTCTCGACCTCGATGACGATCAACGCGACGGCCTCGACGCTGCTCTGCCTCTATGTCGCCGTCGCCGATGCGCGCGGCGTCGCTCGCGACGCGCTCCAGGGCACGATCCAAAATGACATCCTCAAGGAGTACGTCGCGCGCGGCACGTTCATCTATCCCCCCGCACCGTCGATGCGCCTGGTCACCGACACCTTCGCCTTCTGCAAGTCGGACGTGCCCAAGTGGAACACCATCAGCATCTCCGGCTACCACATCCGCGAAGCGGGAGCGGACGCCGTGCAGGAGGTCGCCTTCACGCTCGCCGATGGCGTGGCGTACGTGCAGGCGGCGATCGCCGCGGGGCTCGCCGTCGATGAGTTCGCGCCGCGGCTCGCCTTTTTCTTCAACGTGCACTCGCACCTGCTCGAGGAGGTGGCGAAGTTCCGCGCGGCCCGCCGCCTGTGGGCGCGCATCATGCGCGATCGTTTCGGCGCCAAGGACCCGCGCTCGTGGATGCTGCGCTTCCACACGCAGACCGCCGGCTCGACGCTCACCGCGCAGCAGCCGCTGGTCAACGTCGTGCGTACGACCATCGAGGCGCTCGCAGCGGTGCTCGGTGGCACGCAGTCGCTGCACTGCAACGCCTACGACGAGGCGCTCGCGCTGCCGACCGAGGAGTCGGCGCGCCTGGCGCTGCGCACGCAGCAGGTGATCGCATCCGAGTCGGGCGTCGCCGACGTCGCCGATCCACTGGGCGGCGCGTGGGCGATCGAGGCGCTGACCGAGGCGATCGAAACGCGCGCGCGCGCGACCATCGAGCGCATCGACGCGATGGGCGGCATGGTGGCGGCGATCGAGAGCGGCTTCGTGCAACGCGAGGTCCAGCGCTCCGCCTACGAGTACCAGCGCAGGATCGAAGACGGCCGCAAGATCGTCGTCGGCGTGAACCGCTACGCGATCGAGGAGCCGCCGCCGCGCGGGCTCCACCGCCAGGGCGCAGAGGTCGAGCGCGAGCAGGTCGAGCGCGTGCGCGCCGTGCGAGCGTCGCGTGACGCCGCGCGGCACGCCGCGGCCATCGATCGCCTGCGCCGCACCGCGCGCGAGGACGGAAACCTTCTGCCGGCGATCCTCGAGAGCGTGAAGGCGTTGGCGACCGTCGGCGAGATCAGCTTTGCCTTGCGCTCGGTCTTCGGCGAGCACCGTGACGCGGCCGTCCTCTGACACACCCCGTCGGGTGGGCTGAAGCAGCCCCGTAAAAGGTCTGTTGATCCGCGCGAGATGATTGGTATTCTCCGCTCACGCGCCGCACCGTCGCGCGCGCCTGGAGGCCCTTGGACATGACCAAGTCGGAGTTGATTGACGCCGTCGCCGAGAAGCTGCGGATTCCGCGCGGCCGAGCCGAGCTGATCGTGGACTGCGTCTTCCAGTGGATGGAGGACGCGCTCAAGCGCGGCGAGCGCATTGAGATTCGCGGCCTGGGCAGCTTCGAGGTGCGCAGCTACAAGGCCTACGAGGGGCGCAATCCGCGCACCGGCCAACCCGTCGCGGTCAAACCCAAGCGCCTCCCCTTCTTCAAGGTCGGCAAGGAGCTCAAGGAGCGCGTCGATGCCGGCCGCGCGAAGTACCCGAGCCCGCAGCAGAGCGCCTGACGTACTAGGACGACGCGCCGCGCAGCCGGGCCGCGACGCGCTCGGCGGCGGTGTAAGGATCGACGCGGCGCGCGGCGACTTCGTCGACCAGCGCCGGATCGAGGGCGGCGAGCGCGGCACGGTCGAGGCGCTCGCGCACGATATCGAGCACCTGCGCCCGCGCGCGGGCCCGCTGCTGGTCGCTGCCGCTGTGCGCCACGCCCTCGCGCGCCTCGATGGCCTCGACCAGCGCCTCGACGCCAGCGCCGCTCGCCGCGACGGTCTTGAGCACCGGAGGACGCGCAGCCGCCGAGCCGCGCAGCGACAGCATCGATTCGAGATCGTGCGCGACGCGGTCGGCGCCCTCTCGATCGGCCTTGTTGATCACGAGAATGTCGGCGATCTCCAGGATGCCGGCCTTGATCGCCTGCACCTCGTCGCCCATGCCCGGCACCGCCACGACGATCACCGTGTGCGCCTGCGCCATCACCTCGACCTCGTCCTGGCCGACGCCGACGGTCTCGATGAGGACGCGATGAAAACCCATCGCGTCGAGCACCGCGACGACATCCGCGGTCGAACGCGACAGGCCGCCGTGGTGGCCGCGCGTCGCGAGCGAGCGGATGAAGACGCCCTCGTCGGTGGCGTGGCGCTGCATGCGGATGCGGTCGCCGAGGATCGCGCCGCCGGTGATCGGGCTGGTCGGATCGACGGCGACGATACCGACCCGTAGTCCCCTGGCGCGGTACAGCGCGATCAGCGCGTCGACGAGCGTCGACTTGCCGGCGCCGGGGCTGCCGGTGACGCCGACGATGTGCGCGCGGCCGGTGTGCGGGTAGATGCGACGCAGCTCGTCCACGGCGCCCGGCATCTCGTCGTCGAGATCGCGCATGAGACGCGCGGCGGCGCGCAGGTCACCGGCCAACGCAAGCGAAGCGAGCGAAGCGGCCATCACACGTCCGCGATTACGCGGCCGAGCAGGTCGCGCGCCACGACCATACGGTTGATCTCGTTCGTGCCCTCGCCTATTTCGCATATCTTGCAGTCGCGCCAGTAGCGTTCCACCGGAAAGTCCTTGGTGTAGCCGTAGCCGCCGTGGATCTGGATCGCCTTCCAGCAGGCGCGCATCGCCGCGGGCGCGGCGAAGAGCTTGGCCATCGACGACTCGCGCGTGGTCTTCATGCCACGGTCCTGCATCCACGCGGCGCGGCGGACCAGCAGGCGCGCGGCGTCGAGCTCCATCGCCGAGTCGGCGAGCATCCACTTGATCGCCTGATTGTCGCCTATAGGCCGTCCGAACTGCTCGCGCTCGCGCGCGTATCGTGTCGATTCCTCGAGCGCGCCGCGGCCCAGCCCAATGGCCATCGACGCGATGCCGATGCGGCCACGGTCGAGGATCTTGAGCGTATCGTAGAAGCCGCCGTCGACGGGGCCGAGCCGCTGATCGTCGGGGACCTCGACCTCCTCGAGGATGACCTCGGTCGTGTCGCTCGCGTGCAAGCCGAGCTTCTCGAGGATTCGCCCGGGCCGCAGCCCCGGCGTGCCCGCCTCGATGACGAAGGCCGTCAGGCCGCGCTGCTTCTTCGCGGCGTCGGTCGACGCGAGGATCACGTAGATGCCGGCGACCGAGCCCTGCGTGATGAACATCTTGGTGCCGGTGAGCACCCAGCGATCACCGCGCCGCACCGCGGTCGTGCGGGCCGCGCCCGCGTCGGAGCCGGAGTCCGGCTCGGTCAGGCCCCACGCGCCGAGCGCCTCGCCGCGCGCCAGGCGTGTCAGGAAGCGCTCCTTCTGCGCGTCGGTCCCGGCAAGCGCGATGTGACCGCCGCACAGCGAGTTGTGCGACGCGACCGTGATTGCGACCGACCCGCAGTGCCGCGCCAGCTCCTCGATGACGAGCGCCTGCGACGTGTAGTCGGCGCCCGCCCCGCCCCACCGCTCGGGCACGACGATGCCGAGGAAGCCCATCTTCCCGAGCTTGGCGATCACGTCGCGCGGGAAGGTCGAGCTGCGATCCCACTCGCCCGCGCGCGGCCCAATCTCGCGCTGCGCGAAGTCGCGCGCCGTGTCGCGGATGGCGATTTGCGCGTCGGTGAGATCGAAGTTCATGGCGCGGGCCACCTCACGATGCGCGCGTCCTGGGCGGCGACGAGCCGCGCATCGCGCGCGGGCAGGTACGCGGCCGCGCCCTCGCGCAGATCGATCGCCTCACGCGCGACCTCCAACGTGGCCGAGCCCGCGACGAGGTAGAAGAAACGCGCTCCGGGCGAAGCTCCCGCCGGGACCGCGAGCCGATCGAGCGGCCCGTAGTCGGGCTCGGCGCCGTCTGGAACCGCTTCGCCGTCCTTCACCGGCATCGTACCGGTGACGTTCTTCGGATCGCGGAAGCGCTGCTCCGGACCCGGCGGCGAATAGATCTGCACCGCCTCGACCGGAGCGTCGCCGGTAGCCTCGAAGGCGTGCGCCGAGCCCGCCGGGATCACGATCGCCGTGCCTCCCGTCACGTCGCGCCACGCGCCCTTCGGCCCGCGCATGCGACCCTTGCCGGAGAGCACGTAGATGATCTCCGCCGACGTCGGGTGCACGTGCAGCGGCACCTTCGCGCCCGGCTTCATGGTCAGGCGCGAGAGCGCGGCCTCCTTCGCTCCCACGGTCTTCGCGTCGAGCAGGACGCGCGCCTCGCCCATCCCGCCGAGGATCGGATACGCCGGCGCGTCCTCATGGCGGACGACGAACGGCCGCTCCGGTGGCGTGAACGCGAGCGGCAGCGCCACGTCCGCCGCTTCGGCGAAGCCCGGGAACGCGAACGTCGCCAGCAACGCCCGCAGGCACGCCGCCGTGCGCGGCTCGCCGAGCGAGTCGCCGTCCACACGAGCCGACGACACCTTCCCGCCCGCCTCGACCGAGAGCATCAGACCCACGCTGCCCGCCATCTTCCCGTCGCGCGCCAGCGCCTTGTCATAGCAGCGCCGGATCTCCCCGTACCTCTCGCGCACCACCTTCCCGACGATCGCATCCGCCTCTTCCGCGCTCTGCGCCCACGCGCCCGCCGCGACCAGCAGCGCCGCCAGCGTTTTCACGCCGCCTCGCCCCTCGGCTTCACGTTGGCGCGCACCCACTCGGCGATCTCCGTCATCGTCGCGCCTGGCGTGAACACCTTCGCGACGCCCTGCTGCGCGAGGGCCGGAAGATCCTCCGCCGGGACGATGCCGCCGCCGAAGACGATGATGTCCTGGGCGTCGCGGGCACGCAGCGCGCCCTTCACCGCCGGGAACAGCGTCAGGTGCGCGCCCGAGAGGATCGACAGCCCGACCGCGTCGACGTCCTCCTGCACCGCCGTCGCCGCGATCTGCTCCGGCGTGTTGTGCAGGCCGGTATAAATCACCTCGAAGCCCGCGTCCGACAGCGCGCGCGCGACGACCTTCGCGCCGCGATCGTGGCCGTCGAGCCCGACCTTGCCGACCAGAATTCTCAGCTTACGCGCCAATTCCCATCTCCTTCATGAGGTGCCGCGCGATCACCATGCGCTGCACCTCGCTCGTGCCCTCGTAGATGGTCGTCGCGCGCACGTCGCGCAGGTAACGCTCGACCGGGAATTCCCGGATGTAGCCGTACCCACCGTGCATCTGCACCGCGCGGTCGCAGATGCGATTGGCCGCTTCGCTCGCGTAGAGCTTCGCCATCGACGCCTCGCGCTTGAACGGCCGCACCGCACACCCCGTCGGG
>JBBTFH010000240.1:19749-20986 GCA_038041915.1 Myxococcota bacterium | reverse complement strand
TGGGCTGATGCAGTCTCCTTGATCCGCGCCGCGCGCAGCACGAGGAGCCGCGCCGCCTCGATCTCGACGGCGCTGTCGGCGAGCATCCACTTGATCGCCTGGTTATCGCCAATCGGCTGCCCGAACTGGCGCCGCTCGCGCACATACCGGCGCGACGCCTCGAGCGCCGCCGTCGCCACACCGACCGCCTGCGCGCCGATGCCGATACGCCCGCCGTCGAGCGCGCGCATCGCGATCGGAAAGCCCTGTCCCGCCTCGCCGAGCAGCGCGTCGCCCGGCAGCCAGGCGTCGTCGAATACCAACTGGCAGGTGGTCGAGCCGCGCAGCCCCGTCTTGTCCTCGTGCCGCGCGACCTGGACGCCCTTGGCCTCGCGGGTCAGCAGGAACGCCGAGACGCCCCTGGCACCGGGCTCGCCCGTTCGCGCCCAGACGACGATCAGACCCGCGCGGTCGCCGCTGGTGATCCACTGCTTCGTGCCGCGCAGCACCCAGCCGTCGCCGCGGCGCTCGGCGATCGTGCGCAGCGACGACGCGTCCGAACCGGACGAAGGCTCGGAGAGGGCGAACGCGCCACACAGGTACTCGCCACCGACGAGCCTCGGCACGTGCGTGCGCCGCTGCGCCTCGCTGCCGAACTCGACGACGATCTCGGCCACCATGTTGGTCACGGCCACCGCGACCGACGTCGACGCGCAGCCGCGCGCGAGCTCCATCATCGAGAGCGCGTAGGCGACGGCGCCCGCCGCCACGCCGCCCAAGTCTTCGGGCACGTTCACGCCGAACAGCCCGAGCGACGCCGCCTCGCGCACGGCCGCCTCGGGAAAACCGCCGCGCTCGTCGAGCTCCGCGGCGCGCGGCGCGAGCGTGCGCTCCGCGAAATCGCGCGCGGTCTGCTGGACGAGCCGCTGCTCCTCCGTCAGCTCGAAGTCCATCAGTACTGCGGCTCGAAGTGGAACGTGTACGGCAGCCAGGCCTCCGCGTTCATCGCACCGAACTCCCAGCTCTTGATGAGCTCCACCACGCACCGCTCGACCTCGGCGCTGCCGAGCGACGACTCCTTGACGTCGACGACCTCGGCCCTGCCTGCGGTCGAGATCTTGATGTTCACGACGACGTCGCCCTTGAAGCTGCGATCCTTGCGTTGCTTGAGTTGCTCGTCGTAGCAGAAGTTTACGATGCGGATCTTCTGACGGATCAGCGTGTCGATGCGCTCGTAATCCTCGGGCGTGAGCACGCC
>JBBTFH010000240.1:5832-19649 GCA_038041915.1 Myxococcota bacterium | reverse complement strand
ATCTCGGTGATCTTGGCGTCCCGGTAGAAGCGCTCGACGGGAAAGTCCTTCAGGTAGCCGTAGCCGCCGTGGATCTGCACGGCCGCCTTCGCGGCGCGGTTCGCCACCTCGCTCGCCATCAGCTTGGCCATCGACGCTTCGGTGGTGTGGCGCGCGCCGCGATCCTTGAGCGTCGCCGCGCGCAGCGTCAGCAGCCGCGCCGCGTCGATCTCCGTCGCCATGTCGGCGAGCATGAACTGGATCGCCTGGTGCTGCGCGATCGGCTTGCCGAACGTCTGCCGCTCGCAGGCGTAGCGCGTCGCCGCCTCGAGCGCCGCGCGCGCGATGCCGATCGCTTGCGTCGCGATGCCGATACGCCCGCCGTCGAGCGTCGCCATCGCGACCTTGAAGCCCTGCCCCGGCTCGCCGAGGATCGCGTCCCCGGGCACGCGGCAATCCTCGAGGAAGAGCTGGCACGAGTGCGCCGCCGTGATGCCCATCTTGCGGTCGGGTGGGCCGCGCCGCAAACCCGGCGCGTCGGTCGGCACGAGGTAGGCGGAGATGCCCTTGTGCCTCTTCTCGGGCTCGGTCATGGCGAAGAGCAGCACCCAATCGGCGGCCGGCCCGTTGGTGATGAAGTTCTTGGTGCCGGAGAGCACCCACTCGCCGCCGCGCTTTTCCGCGCGCGTCTTCTGCGCGCCCGCGTCGCTGCCCGCGTCCGGCTCGGAGAGCGCGAAGCAGCCGAGCTTCTCGCCGCGCGCGAGCGGCGCGAGCACGTCGCGCTTTTGCCGCTCGCTGCCGAACTTGAGGATCGGGTCGCAGACCAGCGAGTTGTTGACCGACATGATCACGGCGGTCGAGGCGCAGGCGACCGCGATTTCCTCGAGCGCGAGCGTGTAGGACACCGCGTCCATCCCCGCCCCGCCGTACTGCTCGGGCACGGCGATGCCCATGAGCCCGAGCTCGCCCAGGCGCTTCACCAGCTCGGTCGGGAAACGGTGCTGTTCGTCGAGCTCCGCGGCCTTGGGAAAGACCTCGCGCTGCGCGAAGTCGCGAGCCGTCTTCTGGATCAGGCGCTGCTCTTCGCTGAGATCGAGATCCATCAGGATCCCTTGAACTTGGGAGCGCGCTTCTCGACGAATGCTTTAAGCCCCTCGTGCAGGTCGTCCGAACCGAACAGGGCCGCGAACGTCTGCCGCTCGAGTTCGCACGCGGCGGCAAGCGGCAGCCCCTCGCCGGCGTGGATCGCGCGCTTGGACTGGCCGACCGCGAGCGGCCCGCGCGCCGCGATTCCCTTCATGACCTCGCGCACCTTCGGCAGCAGCTCGGCGGGCTCGAAGACCGCGTTGACCAGGCCCACGCGCAGCGCCTCGTCGGCCGAGATCGGCTCGCCGTGGAAGATGAGCTCCTTCGCGTACGCCTTGCCGACGCGACGGGCCAGGCGCTGCGTACCGCCGAACCCGGGGATGATGCCGAGTTTGACCTCCGGCTGGCCGAACTTGGCGTTCTTGGCCGCGTAGATGAAGTCGCAGGCGAGCGCGAGCTCGCAGCCGCCGCCGAGCGCGAAGCCGTTGACGGCCGCGACCACCGGCCGGTCGATCTCCTCGAGCGCGAAGCAGACACGGTGACCGAGCTCGGCGAACGCGCGCGCCTGCAGCGGCGTGAGCTGCGACATCTCGGCGATGTCGGCGCCGGCGACGAACGCCTTGTCGCCCGCGCCGGTGAGGATGATTCCGCGCACGTTGTCGGCGCCCGCGATCTCGCCGAGCGCCAGCAGGAGCTCGACCAGCGTGCGGCCGTCGAGCGCGTTGAGCGCGCGCGGGCGGTTGATCGTGATGGTGGAGATCCGGTCTTCCGTCGACAGCAGCAGGTTCTCGAAAGGCATCGCAGGGCAACCTAGCCGTGGGGTCCGGGAGCGTCAAGCGACGGCTCGCGCCGGCGGAAGCGCACAAGCGCCGTCCTCCGCACGCGCACGCCGGGAACACGACGAAGCCCACGCCGCACCCTCCCGAAGGACGCCGGCACCGCGCCGGGCTATACTCACGGCCATGAGCAGGCCCGCCGAAGAGCTCCTGGCAGACGTGCTCAAGCTTCCCGCCGAGGTCCGGGCAGGACTGGCGGCCCAGCTCATCGACAGCCTCGACAGCGCGGTCGACGAGGATGCCGAAGCGGCCTGGAGCGCCGTGATCGCCCGCCGGATCGCGGAGCTGGAGAGCGGAGCGGTCCGGGGCATCCCGTGGGCCGAGGCTCGCCGACGAATCCTGGGCCTGCCGATTGACCCCGGCTCTTGAGTTCCATCCCGAGGCGCTCGACGACGCCCGGGCCGCCCACGATTGGTACCTGCGGCGCAGCCCCGAGGCGGCGCGCGCGTTTCTCGCCGAGATCGATCGTGCCGCCAGCGTGATCGTCGAGAACCCGGACGCGTGGCCGCCCTACCTCCACGGCACACGGCGCTACCTGCTCCAGCGCTTCCCGTTCAGCGTCGTGTATCGGGCGGGCCAGACGATCGTCCACGTTGTCGCCGTGGCCCACGCACGGCGCCGCCCCGGCTACTGGAGTGCCCGCTGAGATCCGACGCGCGGGTCTTGTATCCGGCGCTACGCCCACTTGAGCAAGCCGGGAGCAGGCCAATCGTGTCGATACGCGCGGCGACTACAGCCGCACGTTCTGGACCGGAACGATCTTCGCCGGCCCGGCCAGAGCTCGCGCTCTCGTTCCTCGCGCGCCTACTCGAGCGCCCGGGCAGCCGGACGACCGAGATCGACACGCGAGCGAGTCCGCAGGCGCGCGTGAAACTCCTCGTTCGAGAGCTCGCGCTCGAGCGCCTGCAAGACGAGGTCGCGCATCGTGCGCCCCTTGCGCTTGGCCGCGCGCTTCAGCCGCTGATAGACGCCCTTCGGAACGTTCTTCACCTGGAGGTTCGCCACAGAAGGATTCTAGCAGGCCGGCGGCATGCCCACAGGCGGGCCCTACTTCGGCGGCACGACGCGATACCGCTCACGCAGCTCCGTCTGGCGCGAGACCAGCGGCATCTCCTCGCCGCCGACGAAGACGTGCGCGACCTGCGTGGAAATCTCGAGCGGATCGCCGGTCCAGACCACGACGTTGGCGACTCTGCCCGGCTCCAGCGTGCCGTAGCGCGCCTCCATGCCGAACGCCTGCGCCACGTTGCGCGAGGCGGCGGCGAGCGCCTCGTCATGGGGCATGCCCCACGCGGCGGCGAGGCCGGCGCGCTGGCGCAACGTGCGCGCGTTGTGCGACTCACCGCGCAGGGTGATTCCGACGCGCACGCCGGCCTGGGCGAGCCGCGCGGCGTTGTCGAGCCGGCTCTGCAACGAATCGAACGAGCTGGGCAGGTTGTCCGTCGGGTCGATCAGCACGGGCACCTTCGCCGCGGCGAGCGCGGCCCCGACGCGCCAGGCCTCGGCGCCGCCCAGAATCACGATGCGGATCTTCTCGTCCCGCGCGAGGTCGAGCGCCGCGAGGATGTCGGCCTCGCGATCGACGTGGACGGCCAGCGGCTGCCGCCCCCGGACTACCTGCCCCAGCGCTGCGAGATCGAGGCGGCTGCCGGCGAGCGCTCGCGACTGGTTGCGATCGTAGGCGGCCTTGGTCGCGGCGTAGGTACGCGCGTCGTCGAGCATCTCGCGCAGGCGCACCAGCGCCCAGCCCCGCGAGCCGCCCGCCGCGCCGAGCGCGTCGCCGCCGAGGTTGGCGTGCATCGCGAGCGACGGCTCGGCGAGCATGCGCGCGCGATCGGGCGCGGCAAGATCGATCCACGCCGACTGCCCCGCGACCAGCCCACCCTCGGGCGCGGTCACGCTCGACGTGACGCCCTCGAGCCGTGCGACCGGCACGAGCGTGCTGCGCGGGTTGAGCGCGTCGGCCACGCGGAACGCGGCGTGGTTCTGATCTTCGTACGGCTCTCCGGCGACTGCATTGTCGCGCGCCGTCGTCTCGAGGCTGATCTCGACGATGCCGATGCGCGTGTCGGCAGCGACGAGCCCCGGTGTGATGGTCTTGCCCGCGCAGTCGATCGCGCGCGCGCCGGCCGGCGACGCCTTGCCCGACGCGACGCTCACAATCTTCCCGCCCTGCAGCACGACCGTCCCCTCTTCGATCGGATCGCCCGCCAGCGTGATCACGCGCCCCCCCACCAGCGCGACGGTCTCGGCGCGCGCCATGAGCGGCATCCAAAGCAGCGCGAGCACCGTGCGCATCATGGCGATCCCTCCTCGACGATTCCCAACTCGAAGTCGCTCCGCCTCGGGCCCTTTTTCGCGTCGTGCTCCAGCACGCCGTCGACCCAGACCTTTTCGGCGCGGCTGTAGACCGACAGCGGTGGGCCGCTCCACAGCGCAAGATCCGCCATCTTGCCGACCTCGATCGTCCCGACGCGATCCTCGACGCCGAGCGCCCACGCCGGGTTCGCCGTCACCCAGCGCAGCGCGTCCTCGTCCGTGAGCTTCAGCCCCATCGCGCGCCCCTTCGCCAGCGCCTTGGCCGCCTCCTGGTTCAGCCGCTGCACGCCGACCGCCGAGTCCGAGTGAATGATCGCCGGCGCTCCCGCCGACGCGACCAGCGCCGCGTTTTCGGGGATGCCGTCGAAGGCCTCGAGCTTGAAGCCCCACCAGTCGGCCCACGTCGAGACGCCGACCTTCCGCGCCGCGAGCACGTCGCGGATCTTGTAGGCCTCGACGGCATGGTGGAACGAGCGGATGGCAAAACCGAACTCCTCCGCGACGCCGAGCATCACCAGCATCTCGTCGGCGCGGTAGCAATGGTTGTGGACGAGGATCTTGCCGTCGAGCACGTCGGCCAGCGTCTCGAGCTGCAGGTTGCGGTCGGGCGGGTCCGGCTTGTCGCGCTGCTTCTTCTCGCGCTCTTCGGGCTTGGCCGCCGCCAGCTCCTTCTCCCAAGCCGCCAGCTTCTCCCGGCTCCTTTGCCATTTGTCGCGGTACTCGCGCGCATCCTGAAACGCCGCGCGATAGCCCGCGACGTTGCCCATGCGCGTCGACGGTGCGGTCTTGCGGTCCTTCCCGTAGACGCGCTTGGGGTTCTCGCCGCAGGCCATCTTGAGGCCCTCGGGCGCGCCCGGAAAGCGCAGATCCTCGGCGCCGCGTCCCGGGTGCAGCTTGATCGTGTACGCGCGCCCGCCTACGAGGTTGGCCGAGCCCGGCAGAATCTGCAGCGCCGTCACGCCACCTGCGAGCGCGCGCGGCAACCCCGGATCCTGCGGCCAGAACGAGTGCACCGTCTGCACCTCGGCGGTGACGGGGCTCGTCGCCTCGTTTCCGTCGGAGACGGCGTCGATGTACGGCGTCGGATAAACGCCGAGGTGCGAGTGCGTGTCGATGAGCCCGGGCGTGAGGTGCGCGGCCGGCGCGTCGATCACCTCGGCGTCCTCGGGCCGCTCGACGTTCTCGCCCACCGCCGCGATGCGCCCGTCGACGATGAGCACCTCGCCCGGCGAGTACGTCTTGCCGGCAATCGTCCACACCGTCCCGGCGCGGATGACCAGAGGCTTCTCGTTGCTGCAGCGCGGCGCGCGCGAGTCACGGGGCCGCGGCGCCGGCACGATCGCCGTCGGCGGCGCCGGCAATCGCGGCGGCGTCTCGGAGGTCGACGCGCAAGCCGTGACGAGCGCGAAGATGCACGAGAGCTTCATGGCCGGCGCTTATAGCACCGCCCGCCCTGTGGCCGAACGACCAGACCCAATTGGCGATGTGCTACCGTGATCCCGTGATCTCCGCGGCCGAAACCGGCGCCGATCGGGTGCAGGTGGCGCTCCTGCGGGCCGCCGGCATGGGCCGCCGGGCGGCGCTTGCTGTGTCGCTCTCGTCCTCCGTGATTGCCCTGGCGCGCGCGGCGATCCGTAAGAGGCATCCCGAGTACGCCGAGCGCGAGGTGCTTCTCGCTTTCGTCGAGGTGCACTACGGAAGGAGTCTCGCCGAGCGCCTGCGCCGCTACCTCGCGCGGCGCGCGGCGTGACGCAGCCGGATCTGCTCGCCGCTCTGGCGCCCGTCGTGACGGAGCTGGAGCGCCTCGGCGTCGCGTACAGCGTGGTGGGTTCGGTCGCCAGCTCCGCGCACGGCATCGCCCGCGCGAGCCTCGACGCGGATCTGGTCGCGGATCTCGCGGCACGCCACATCGATTCCCTCGTAACCGCCCTCCAGGGCGATTACTACATCGAGCGCGACGCGGTGACGGAGGCCGTCAGCCGCCGCTCGATGTTCAACGTGGTGCATCTCGCGACCATGCTGAAGGTGGATGTCTACGTGCTCACGGCACGGCCGTTCGATGTCGCATCGTTCGGGCGCCGCCGTCCTGGCGAGCTCGACGCTTTCTCGGGAAGACGGTACGCGCTGGCGACTGCGGAGGACACGGTGCTTCACAAGCTCGGCTGGTATCGCGACGGCGGCGATGTCTCAGAGCGGCAGTGGGGCGACGTCGTCGGCGTGCTCAAGGTGCAGGGGGGCGATCTCGACGTCGACTACATGCATCGCTGGGCGGTAGCGCTCGGCGTGGACGATCTCCTGCAGCGCGCAATCCAGGAGGCGGGATCCTAATACCGGTAAAACCCGCGGCCGGTTTTTCTTCCGAGCCAGCCGGCGGCGACGTATTGGCGCAGCAGCGGGCACGGGCGGTACTTGTCCTCGCCGAGCTCGCGGTGCATGACCTCGAGGATCGCGAGGCAGGTATCGAGGCCGATCAGGTCGGCGAGCTCGAGCGGGCCCATGGGGTGGTTGAGCCCGAGCTTGGCGGCGTGGTCGATGTCCTCGGCGGTGCCGAGGCCTTCGTAGAGCGCGTAGATCCCCTCGTTGATCGACGGCAGCAGGATGCGGTTGACGATGAAACCGGGAATGTCGCGGCAGGTCACCGGATCCTTGCCCAGTCGGCGCGCCAGACCCATCGTCGCGTCGAAGGTCGCGTCGTCCGTCGCGAGGCCGCGGATGACCTCGACCAGCTTCATCTGCGGCACCGGATTCATGAAGTGCAGGCCGATGACCTTGTCGGGACGTCGCGTCGCCGCGCCGAGCAGCGTGATCGAAATAGACGACGTGTTCGAGGCGAGGATCGCGCCCGGCCGGGCGACCTCGTCGACCTGGCGGAAGAGCCGCTGCTTGAGCGTCTGGTCCTCGGTCGACGCCTCGACGATGTAGTCGGCGCGCGCCAGATCGCCGAGCGTGCCCGCGGGCTGGATGCGTGCGAGCAACGCCTCGCACCCATCAGCCGACAGCTTGCCGCGCTCGACCAGCTTGGCCAGGCCGGCGGCGACCTTCGCCTTGCCGCGCTCGGCGTGCTCGACCGACATGTCGACCAGCACGACCTGCGCCCCGGCTTGTGCCGCCACCTGCGCGATGCCGCCGCCCATCTGGCCGGCGCCGATGACGCCGATGGTCTTGAACTCGGATCGAAGGTCCGCTCCTCCCGCGTGCGGTCCCGGCACGGTTAGAGCCTCTCGACGATCATCGCAATGCCTTCGCCACCGCCGATGCACAGCGACGCGCAGCCGTAGCGCGCGTTGCGCGCGCGCAGCGCGTGCAGCAGCGTGACCAGGATGCGGCAGCCCGACGCGCCTATCGGATGGCCGAGCGCGACCGCGCCGCCGTTGACGTTGACGCGCGCCGCGTCGAGGCCGAGCTCGGCGAGATTGGCGAGCGCGACCACGGCAAACGCCTCGTTGATCTCCCACAGGTCGATGTCGCTCTTCTTCAGGCCCGCGCGATCGAGCGCCTTGGTGATACTGCCCGCGGGCGCGGTGGTGAACCACTCGGGCGCCTGCGCGTGGTTCGCCGCGGCGACGATCCGGGCGAGCGGCCGCAGGCCCCGTTTCTCAGCCACATCGCGCGCCATCACGACCACCGCCGCGCCGCCGTCGTTGAGCTTCGACGCGTTGGCCGCGGTGACCGTGCCCTCCTTGTCGAAGGCCGGCCGCAAGCCACCGAGCTTCTCGGGGTTGCCGCGGCCCGGCTCCTCGTCTTGCTCCACGCGCAGCGGCTCGCCCTTCTTCTGGGGAATCTCGACCGGCACGATCTCGGCGCGGAAGCGCCCTTCCTTCTGCGCGGCCAGCGCCCGCCGGTAGCTCTCGACGGCGAACGCGTCCTGCGCGGCCCTGTCGATCTTGCGCTCGCGCGCGCACAGCTCGGCGCAGTTGCCCATGTGCGTCTGGCCGTAGACGTCCCACAGGCCGTCCTTGATCATCGAGTCGACCAGCTGCGCGTGCCCCATGCGCAGGCCGGTGCGCGCGCGCTCGAGCAGGTACGGCGAATTCGACATCGACTCCATGCCGCCGGCGACCACGGCGTCGGCGTCGCCCGTCTGCACCGTCCGCGCGGCCATCCAGACGGCTTGCAGGCCCGAGCCGCACACCTTGTTGACGGTCACGGCGCCGACGGAGTTCGGAATGCCGGCGCCGATCGACGCCTGGCGCGCCGGCGCCTGCCCCTGCCCCGCCGGCAGCACGCAGCCCATGTACACCTCGCCGATCGCTTCGGGCGCGACGCCCGCGCGCTCGACGGCGGCGCGAATCGCGATACTTCCGAGCTTGGGCGCCGGCACTTCGGCGAGAGCTCCGAGAAAACTTCCGATGGGCGTCCGAGCGGCGCCGACGATGACGGCTTCACGCATGAGTGCCTCCTCTCATCACTATATACCGCGCCGCCGCCGCCACAGCGCGGGCGACGCCCGCAACCCAAGGACGCGCTCGCGCCAGGCGACGATTTTTCGGCAGCAGAACAGCGGCGCGGCCAGAAGCGCGAACAGCCACGCGGCGGGCGAGGCCGCAGGCCAGCCGCGCGCGCGCCCGACCGCGCACGCGCAACCGTTGCCGGCGCAACCCGAGTCCCCGTCGGGGCACATAGGCACCGGGTTGATGCTCGCGTCCGGGACGTCGGGCGCCGACAGCTCCGCCAACTCGGGGCGCACGAGCGTACCCGCGTCGCCGTAAGCCGCCATCAGCGACAGGTAGACCAGCGCGCCCTCCCACAGGTGCGGGATCGCGACCCGGTTGTCGAACGTGTCGCCCACGCCGTCGCCGTCGGTGTCGAGGTCGACGTACGACTCGCCGAAGTGGCCCATCGGCGTGGCGAGGTCCTTGACCAGCACGTCGATCCAGCCGCGCACCTCCTCGAGCAGCGCCGCGTCGCCGACCTCCTGCGCGTAGACCGCGAGCGCGAGCGTCACCTTCGCGTGGTAGGCGCCACCCTCGGTCTGCCGCGCGAAGAACGGCCGCACCTCGTCGGCAAGCCGCGCCGCCGTCTCGGCCATGCGCGGATCGTCGTAGGCGCGAAACCGCGTCGGGAAGATGTGCCACGCGGGCGCGCCCGTGACGCCGTTGTAGGGATTGCCGGCGGGCGTGTAGCCCTCGCCCTCGACGTAGAGGTGCTGGTCGATCGCGTCGCGAAGCTCGCTTGCGCGCGCGAGCCACTCCTGGGCTTCGGCGTCGCGTCCGAGGAAGCGCGCGGCGCGCACGGCCGAGGCCAGGCCGAGCCACACGGTGGTCGCGCCGTGAAGCGTCACGCTCGGCACCAGCGTGTCGTCCTCGTTGGCCAGACACTGCAAGTCCGTCTCCTCGTCGCGGCACTCGACCAGCAGGTCCGCGGCCAGCGTGATCGCACTCCAGCGCGACGCGAGGTACGCGCGGGCCGCACCGTCGTCAGCCAGCCACTTCGCGTGCTCGCACCAGCCCCATAGCGCAAGGCCGACCTCGTCAATCTCGAACGGGATCGCGCCGCCCACTTCGCCGTCGGCGTAGAAGTTCATCGCAAAACTGCCGGCGGGCGGGACGGCGCCGGCGAAGTGATCGTCGCCGTCGCTCTTGCGCTGCACCGAGTCGAAGAACGCCTTGTGCGCCTCGACCAGCTCGGGATAGCCCGCCACGTCGAGCGCGAGGTCGAAGAAGGCGCCGTCGCGCGGCCAATCGAAGTTGTAGGGCGGCTGGCTGGAGAGCGACGCGACGATCGCGCCGCTCGAAGGATCGGCGCCGGCGCGGATGCCGAGCAGCGCGCGCTTGGCTACGCGCAAACGGTCGTCGTCATCGGTGGCGGGGAGCGCGGCGCGCGCGATCCAGTCGGCGTCGGCGGCCTCGGCGGCCTCGCGCACGGCGTCGAATCCGTCGCCAAGCACGGCGACGGCCACACCGACCGCGCCGGCCGCCGCAGCGTCCGCGGCCACCGCGACGACCACGAGATCGCCGGTGGGATCGAGGTCCCACGCCAGCGCGATCGTCGTGTGCACCGCCGCATCGAGCGATCCGGACAGCGCGCCGTCCGCCGCGTCGTCAAACGCGTCTTCGGGTGCGCCTACGACGTCCACGCCATCGACCGAGTCGCCACCACACTGAAACGCGTCGGCCGGCCGATCGCCGGCGATGGCGACCACCGGCTCGCCGCCGGCCGCAGTGTCCGTCGCGCCCGACGCATCGCACGCCGCGGCGCCGTCGCGCAACGCATCGTCCAGATACTGTTCGGTGCCGAACAGGAACGGAACCTTCTCGTCGGTCGGCGAGAAGTTGCCGAAGTAGATCAGCAGCGCCGTCGCCGGCGGCGCGTCGAAGGCGACCTCGTAACGCCGCAGCAGCGCGTCGCGCGCCGGATCGATCACGTCCGTGCCGATTACGGTCGCGCCGATCGCGTCGTTGCGAAACGTCGTGACGATCGTCTGCACGTCGTCGCTGGCGTAGCGCTGTTCGACCGTCCAGGGTGCGTCGCGCAGCCACGTCGTGGCGCCACCGTCGACGGAGAGCCCCACGAACGAGCCCTCATTCGGCGCCGCGCCGAAATACGGCAGCGCGCGCGCGTCCTCGGCTGTGCTGGTGCGGTAGTTCATGTGCTCGTAAAAGGTGGTGTTCGGCCAGCGCAGCACCGTCAGCTCGCCGCGCGCCGAGATGCCGGCGGCGAGCCGCCCGTTGGACGCGACCGCCGCGACGTTGGTCGCGCCCGAGAGGTGCTCGATGTTGTCGATGAGGTGCGCCGCCGCGGCGGCGGGCAGGAGCAGCGCGAGGATCGGGCGCTTCATCATCATGAACATTTCGGCACTCTACCCGAGTGCCCCGAGATTCGTGTATCTCTCCTGGTGAGGTGAACTTTGAAGACTTGGCTCGTGGCGCTTGTCACCATCGGTTGCTCCAGCGGCTCGTTCAACGCGGGCGATGGCGAAGGTGAAGGCGAGGGAGGCCCGTGCGATTCCGACGCGACGCGCTGCGACGGCGCGGTCTTCCAGACCTGCGAAGACGGGGCGTGGAGCGGCGAGACGGCCTGCGGCGACGGCCGCGTATGCGACGAGACGCGCGGCTGCGTGTCGTGCCTCCCCGGCACCGCGCAATGCTCCGGCAGCGACGTCTTGCGCTGCGGCGAGGACGGCCAGACGTCGAGCGTGGTCGAGACCTGCGACGCGGCGGCCGGCCTGCAGTGCCAAAACGGCGCCTGTCTGAGCGCGTGCGCGATCGCAAAGGCGTCATCGACGTACATCGGCTGCGAGTACTGGCCGACCGTCACCGTCAACGCGCACCTCGGCGAGTACGGCGGAGCCTTCGACTTCGCGGTCGCCGTCGGCAACCCGCAGAGCGTGCCCGTGAGCGTCACCGTCGAGCGAGCCGGCGCGACCGTCGCCACCGCCACCGTGCCGCCCGACGACGTCGCGACCATCGTGCTGCCGTGGGTTCCCGAGCTCCTGCAGCGCCCCGACTACAGCGGCTTCGGCGGCGAGATGGCCGCCGAGCACTCGGCGCTGGTCGCGGGCGGCGCGTACCGGCTGACCTCGACGATGCCGGTCAGCGCGTACCAGTTCAACCCGCTGCAGTTCGAGAGCGGCGGTTACAACTCGTTCTCCAACGACGCCTCGCTGCTGCTGCCCGTGCGCGCGCTGGCCGGGCGCTACATCGCGATCGCGCGCCCGAGCTTCTCGGTGAGCGGCTTCTCGATCCCCGGCTTCTTCTCGGTGGTCGGCACCGAGGACGCCACGCAGGTGACGATCCGCTTCTCGGCCCACACGGAGGCCGGCGGGGGCCTGGGCGCCTACGCGCCCGGGCAGACGGAGACGTTCACGCTCGCGCGCGGCGACGTCCTGCAGATCGTGTCGGCGCGCAGCTTCGCGCCAGCGCAGTGCAGCGGCAGCGCGTGCATCGGCGGGCCCGAGTACGACCTCACCGGCACGTCGATCGAGGCCGACAAGCCGGTCGCTCTGTTCTCCGGGCACTCGTGCTCGTTCATCCCGTTCGACCGCTGGGCCTGTGACCACCTCGAGGAGCAGATCTTTCCGCTCGAGGCGTGGGGATCGAGCATCATCGCGGCCGCGACCGAGCCGCAGGTCGGCAACGAGCCGAACGTGTGGAAGGTCGTGTCGGGCAGCGCCAACAACGCGATTACCTTCGAGCCGGCGGTGCAGGCCGACGTCACGCTCGGCGAGGGCGCGTACATCGAGTTCCAGGCGCAGGGCGCGTTCCGCATGACCGGCACCGGGCGCGTCGCGCTGGCGCAGTTCATGGTGGGCGAGGACTTCAACGGCAAGTTCACCGAGCCGGCGGTCGGCGATCCGGCGATGGGCCTGGGCGTACCGTACGAGCAGTTCCGCACCTCGTATGACTTCCTCACGCCCGCGACCTACACGAAGAGCTACGTGAACGTCATCGCCAAGCTCGGCGCACTGCCCACGCTCGACGACGCCGTCGTGCCCGAGCTCACCGCGATCGCCGAAACGGGCTTCGGCTACGTGCGGATCGAGATCGCGCCCGGCGCGCACCACATCGAGAGCACGATCGATCCCGACGGTTTTGGCATCACCGTCTCCGGCATCGCGTCGTACACGAGCTACCTCTACCCCGGCGGCCTCGACCTCGAATCGCTGCCGATCGAGTAGCTCTCAGCGCTACTTGCCCGGCGGGTAGATGTAGGCGTTGACGCCCACGTACAGTTCCTGCCCGTTGACCATGACGCCGGTTCGGGCGTTCCCGCGCGTGGTCGCGACCATCAGCGTCTTGCCGCTTGCCGACGCGGCGGGCTCGGGGTTGACGGGGATCGTGATGATGAGCTTGCCGTCCTCGATCTTGAATTCCATCTTGGCTTCCGTCTTGGCTTCCATGGTTCGTCGCCTCCTTCGGCCTCCCTTACCCCGGTTACGGGCCGGCGTCTACTGAAGGTTGACGTGCAGTCATTGTGCCTGCACGATTCATCACGGAGGCGATCATGCCGAGGACCGTCACGCTCCGCAACGTGCCTGATTCGGTGGTTCGAGCGCTTCGCGCGCGCGCCCGGCGGAACCGCCGTTCTATGCAGAAGGAGACGCTCGCCGTTCTCGAGAGCGCCGTCGTCGATCGCGGCTCGCTGATCGCGCAGCTCGCCGGACTGAGAGCCCGGACGGGCGCTCGGATGACGCTCAACGAGATCCATGCCGCGATTCGCGACGGCCGTCCGTGAGGCTGGTCGTCGATACCGACGTGGTGGCCGCCGCGCTCTTACGAGAAGCGGGGACCGGCGACGAGGCCGCGCGCCTGCTCGCCGGCCGCCGAGAGATCCTCGCGCCCGCGCACTGGAAGGCCGAGCTGTGCAACGTCGTATGGAAGGCCGTGCGGCTCGGACGGCTCCCGGCGGAGAACGCAGACGAGGTGCTGAGTCTCGCCGAGGCGCTGCCGATCACGTCGGTGGAGGTCGCGCAGCTGTGGCGCGGCGCGGTGGCCCGCTCGGTTCGGGCCGATCACCCGGCCTACGACACGCTGTTCGTCGAACTGGCCGTGCGCGTCGGCGCGCCCGTGGCCAGCTACGATCGCCAGCTGCGACGCCGGTTCCCCTCCCACGTCCGGCTCCCCCGCGACCTGCTCGCCGACGACGAGCCGTGAGCCT
>JBBTFH010000240.1:2976-5732 GCA_038041915.1 Myxococcota bacterium | reverse complement strand
GCCGTAGTCGAGCGTGATCGTCAGCGCGTAGTCGCCGGGGCGCAGGCGGGCGACGTGGCGCTGCGCGTCGGGGGCGCCGTGCGCGTAGCGGAACGTGGCGCGGCGCGCGATTTCGCCGTCGAGATCAGGCTGCATCAGCCCACCCGACGGGGTGTAGGCGAGCGACACGCCGCGCAGACCGGCTCGCGCGGCGCCGAAGCGCAGGTCGATCGTCACGTCGCGCGGCGCTTCGAGGAGCATCGGCACGACGACGGCGGCGCCGCCCGCCAGTAGCAGGAGCTTGGCCAGGCGGCGAAGGCGTGCTCTCGGCGCTAGTTCCATCGCCGCCAGTCCTGGTCGTCGTCCTGGGCGGCGGCGACCATCCGCAGCGACGCGACGCGCGGCCGCGGCGCGAGCAGCACCCCGGCGAGAAAGCCGCCGGCGTGCGCGAGCCACGCGGTGTGGCCGGGGCGGCCCACGCCGAGCAGCGCGAGCAGCGCGAAGCCGAACAGCCGCAGGTACTCTCGGCTGCGCAGCGCGCGCCGGTCGGCGCGGATCTCGTGCGCGCGCCACGCGATCAGCGCGCCGAGCAGGCCGAACACCATGCCCGACGCGCCGATGGTGACGGCGGCGGGCGGGCCGAACTCGAACTGCGCGAGGTTGCCGCCGACGCCGGCGCCGGCGGCGACGATCGCGAAGCGCGCCGGCGAGGCGGCCGACGCGAGCGCGGCGCCGAGCACGAGCAGCCCGACGGCGTTTCCCGCCAGGTGCGCGACGTCGTGGTGCAGCAGCGCCGCGGTCGCGACGCGCCACCACTCGCCGCGCGCCACGCGCGCCGGCACGAGCGCGCCGAAGCGCACCAGCCGCTCGCGCGGCGGATCGAACGCGTCGGGGCGCACGACCGCGTGCAACGCGACGATCAGCCCGACCGCCGCGAGCGGCGCCGCGAGGACGCGCCCGCGCCTACTTCGCGCGGAGCTCTTCGTACGTTCGTCCAGCCTCGGGCTCCGTCGAGACGGGTAGGCCGGCGTCGGCCCAGCCGGGGACCACGCAGCGCCCCGTCATCTCGAACTCGCCGCCGAAGCCGCCGCGCATGTCGACGAGCTGCGAGTAGCCGGCCTGCGCCATCAGCTCGGCCGCTCGCAGCGAGCGGGCACCGCTCTTGCAACCGACGACGAGCTTCGCGTCGAGAGCGAAGGTCTTGCCCACGATTTCGAGGAACTCGCCGTTCGGCTGCATGCCTCGCCCGGGCGTGAAGTGCATGATCGGGATGTTGTAAGCAAAGGGCGCGTGCCCCTGCTCGTACTCGGGGATCGATCGCACGTCGAGATAGGCAAAGCCCTGGTCAAGCAGGAGCTTGGCCTCGAGCGGGGTCACGCGCTGCACGCTCATGATTTTCCTCCTGCGTCGCCGTCATGTTGGTCCGGAATCGTCCACGTGTCGCCCCAAAGGCGCGCGCCACCATCGACGGTGAGCGTCGCGCCGGTGATGTACGACGCCGCCGACGAGGCCAGGAAGACGACGGCGTGCGCGACCTCCTCGGCGGTGCCGAGGCGCTTCAGCGGCGTGCGGCGGCGCCCGGCCTCGATGGCGATCTCGCCGTAGCGCGCGAGCGCCTCGGTCTCGATCACGCCCGGCGCGACGACGTTGATCGCGACACCGTGCTGCGCCCACTCGACGGCGAGCGTGCGCGCCATGTTCTCGACGCCGGCGCGAGCGGCGCCGGTATGCACCATGCCGGGGAAGCCGCGCTCGACGTTGGCGGTGATCTGCACGATGCGCCCGCGGCGCCGCGGGATCATCGCGCGCGTCGCGACCGCGTGTGTCACGTACCAGGTGCCGTTCAAGTTGTTGCGGATGACCGCGTCCCAGCCCTTGGGCTGGAGCAGCGCGGCGGCGGAAGGGAACTGCCCGCCGGCGTTGTTGACCAGCACGTCGATTTTCCCGAAGCGCTCGACCACGGCGTCGACCAGCGCGGCCACCGCGTCGGGCTCGCGGATGTCGCAGGTACGCGTAAGCACCTCGAACCCGCGGGCGCGCAGCGCCTCGGCGGCGGGCAGGAGGTGCTCCTCGCGCCGGCTGGCGATCGCCACGCGCGCGCCGAGCGACGCGAGCTCCTCGGCGATCGCGCGGCCGATCCCGGTACCGCCGCCGGTGACGAGCGCGACCTGTCCGTGAAAGAGCGCGGGCGCGAAGGGCGTCATGAGGCCGCGCAGTATAGCGCGGGGCTCCCAGTCAGCGCTTGACGACGAAGCGCTTGCCCGACGCGGGTGGCGCGTCGCGGTAGGTCAGGAGGTAGGACGGGGCGTCCGGGGCGACTCGGAACACAACCTTGCCGCGGACCTTCGCGCCGGGCGCGATGGCGCCGCCGAGCGCGTCACCTGCAGGCGCCTCGCCGCGCGCGGAGCGCCCACCGGCAGCCTCGACCGCGAAGTCGGACGGGGCCACGCTCGCCGCCGTGTCCGCGCGGTTGCGCACGCCGAGATCGAGCACGATCGCGCCGTCCTTTAGCGACGCGCCGGCCACCGCGAGCGCGAGACCGCCCGGCACGTCGGTGTAGCGGAACTGCTTGTCGGCGATTCGCGGCGCCTCGATGCGCGCGAGCACCGAGGCGATGCGTTCGTCGATCTCCGGCGCGGCCGCGTCCAGCAGGCGCGCGACCAACAGCGCGCGAAGCGCGACGCGCGGCTCGCCCGACGCGAGCGCGCCGTCGGCCGCCGCCAGGGCGTGCGCCAGCAGCGGCGCGGCGGCGGCCGCGTCGAGCTTCCGGCCGACGC
>JBBTFH010000240.1:0-2966 GCA_038041915.1 Myxococcota bacterium | reverse complement strand
GCCCCGCAGCTCCGCGAGCTCGATCTGCATGCGCGCGAAGTCCGCCCGCTGCGAAAGCGTGGAGACGGCCGCGGCCGTCTCGGCGACCATGGCCGCGCCGCGCCGCGCGAGCACGGCGCCGACATCGGCGTCGTCGAGGCAGCCCAGCCCCGGCAGTCCGCGCGCGATGCGGATCGCCGTGCGCGCCGGCAAGCGCTCGTCGGCGAGCACGGCGCGCAGCGCGCCGGCGGAGTCGCGCCGCACCTCGGCGGGCCCGTCGGTCGAGCAGGTCAGCCGGTTCGCGGCGACGTAGAGTCCGTCCCAATCCTTGCGCTCGGTAGCCTCGCCCATGCCGACCCGCGCGGGATCGGCCGCCCACGCCGGCCAGCCGCTCTTGCGCGGCACGTCGTGGGCCGCGTCGACGGCGAGCCAGCGCTCGGCGTTGGTGCGGTAGAAGCGCACGAGCAGCTCGCGCGGCAGCGAGAGCCCCGGAAGCTCCTCGTGACGCAGCAGGTTGTAGTTGTCGTCGTAGACCGGCAGCGAAAATTTCGCGTCGCCGAACAGTCCGAAGTAGGCGCGCATCATCCCTTTGATCCACTCGGGACCCTTCTTCGAGTGCGGGGTCACGACGGTGTCCGAGCCCCAGAAGAAGCGATCGGGAAACTCGTCGTACGCGGCGCGGAAGGCCTTCGGGTTCTTGGCGACGCGGCGCAGCGCGTCGGCCATGAACGAGTGGAAGCCGTGCGAGAGATCGGCGTAGAGGTTCGGGTAGTCGCGCAGGAGCTCGACCATGTCCTCGGGCTTGGAGGTGGACATGCAATGGTGCGGGCAGTTCATGTTCAGGCCCGGCGCTTCGTCGAGCACGTGGCGCAGCTCCATCGTGTAGAGGCGCGTGTTGACGTGCCAGAGCAGCGGCACGTGGTGCTCGGCGAGCCACTGGTAGACCGGCATGAGCCGCGGATCGTCGAGCGTCAGATCCACGAACTTCCCGTCCTGCACGGCCATGTGGTGGAAGTCGCCGTGGCCCGAGTAGAGCTTCAGACCCTTGGCGCCTTTCGCGAACCAGCGCTCGAGCCGCTCGATGTTGTCGGGATCCTCGGGATTGATCGTGACGAACGGGATGAAGCGGTCGGGCCACCTGCGGGCGATCTCCAGCATCTCCTGGTTGTTCTCGTCGTAGCCCTTGAAGCCGACCTTCTTGGAGCCGAGCGTCGTCATCGTCGCGCCGGAACAGATGACGGTCTTGGTGATGCCGAGATCGTCCATGGCCTTGAGCATGCGCCACGCGACCTTGCGGTCTTTCATGTGCTCGTGCGCGTTGATGACCAGGATGTCGCCCTTCACGCCGCCGACCGAGCGCGGCTGATAGCCCTTCGTCTGGACGGCGTCGTAGAAGTAGCGACGGTAATAGCCGACGCCGCCGACGGCGAGTCCGGCGGCGACGACGAGCGCGATGACGAGCGGCGGGATGACGATGCGGCGGGCGCGCAAGGGTGCGGCAGTATACTCGCGCGCGTGCAAGCCACCAGCAGAGCCGCGTGGGCCGCGATCGCCGCGTGCGCGGGCTGCGGGCGCGGCGAGAGCGATGTCGAGCCCTCCGGGCGCGAGCGCGTCATCGACGGCGTCGGCGACGTCGAGTTCCTGGCGGCCGGCGACATCGCGCTCTCGGATCTCGCGCAGAAGCGCGCCACCGAGCTCGAGCGCGCCTGGGCACCGCGCTGGCCCTACCGCGACGTCGCTGACCGCGTGCGCCGGGCGAGCGTCAGCATCGCGAGTCTCGACGGCGTGCTCTCGGATCGGGGGGCGCGCATGCGCGAGCGCTCGGGCACGCGCGCGCCCGGAAAGTGGGCCGAGGGCGTCGCCCGCGCCGGCTTCGACGTCGTATCGCTCGCCGGCGACCACGTCCTCGACTGGGGTCCCGAGGCCGCCGCCGACACCGCGCGCAGCCTGCGCGCGTGGGGCGTGACGCCGATAGGGCTGCGCTCCCGCGCCGCGCGACACCAGGAGGCGCAGATCGTGCGCGTGCACGGAATGCGGATCGCGTTCCTCGCCTACACCGGCGTCTTCCCGCGCGCGTACCGCGGCCAGCTCCCCGGACCGTTCCCGGCGGTCGAGCGCCACGTCGCCGCCGACGCCGCGCGAGCGCGTGCCCGCAGCGACGCGGTCGTCGTGTCGCTCCACTTCGGACGCGAGTGGGATGTGCTTCCCACCGACTCGCAGCGGCGCCTCGCCGATGCCGCGCTGCAAGGCGGCGCGACCATCGTCGTCGGCCATCACCCGCGCGTGCTGCAGCCGCTCGAGGTCGACCTCGCCCGCGGGCGGGCGACGGCCTTTTCCCTCGGCGCGCTCGTCGCCGACGGATGGCCGGCGCCGCTGGCGGTGCGCGCACGCCGCGGCGCGCTGCTCGCGGTGCGCTTCAGCCGCCGCACGCTCGTCGAAGCGCGCCTCGAACCGATCACGCACACGCCCGCCGGAAGGCCGGCGCTCGGCGGCGACGTCGACGTCGCGTCGCTCAGCGCGCCGACGGCGGCGGCCGATCGTGGCGAGTCGCGCGACGATCTGCTCGCGCGCCTGCGCGATGCGACGGTCGCACGCGGCACGAGCGCTTGCGGAAAGTTCCGCGACCGCCCGCCCGCCGGCGAGCCGCTGCACGAGCACTTCGCCTGCGGCGCCCCCGCGCACGCCGTCGGCCGCGCCGCGATTTTTTCGGGTGGCTCGTGGCGCGAAGGCGTGGCCGCCGTCGTCGAGCCCGGCGCGCCCGTCACCATCGCCTGGCCCGACACGCTCATGTCCGACGCCGTCGTCGGCTGGGCTGGCATCGACGACGACCGAGGCCCGGAAAGCGCGCGCGAAAGCGTGCGCCGCTTTCTCAACGCTCCGTCCAAGGATCAGTTGATTTTCACCCGCAACGCCACCGAAGCCATCAACCTCGTGGCCCAAAGCTTTGGCAGTCTGGTGATCAATGAAGGTGATGAGATCGTTCTCTC
>JBBTFH010000239.1:0-5665 GCA_038041915.1 Myxococcota bacterium | reverse complement strand
ACGTTGCGTAGTTGATCGAGATCGCTGACGTTGAACTCGAAGGTGTTGATGGCCTTGCCCTCTTCCGTCGCGCGGCAGTTGGCCTGGCTGATGTTGACGCCGGTCTCGCCGAACGCCTTGGAGATGTTCGCGAGCAGCCCGGGCTTGTCGATGCACAGCACCTGGATCGCGACCGGGCGCTGCGACTTGTGCGTGGTGTCCCACTCGACGTCGACGCGCCGCTCGGGATCGCTGTCGAGCGACTTCTTGCAGTCGCGACGGTGCACGATCACCCCGCGCCCGTGACTGATTGAGCCGACGATCGGATCGCCCGGCACCGGGTTGCAGCAGCGCGCGTAGCGGATCAGCAGGTCGTCCATCCCCTGCACCTTGATGCCGCTCGGCGCGCGCCCCGTGACCTTGCTGATGAGCTTGGCGATCGGTCCGACGGCCCCGTGCTCGCCGGTGCGCCGCTCCGCCGGGAGGATCTCGGCGACGGCCGCGGTCGGCGTGATCTTGCCATAGCCGACCATCGCCACCAGTTCCTCGGACGAGGTCAGCCGCAGCCGCTTGGCGCCTTCGGCCAGCTCGCCGCTCTTCTCGGCCCGCGCCAGCCCCGCGCCGTATTTGCGCAGCTCACGATCGAGCAGCTCCCTGCCGAGATCGCGCGCGCGTGTGCGCGCCTCGTCGCGCACGACCTGCCGGATCTTGGCCTTGGCCTTGCTCGTGGCGACGAACTTCAGCCAGTCCTTGTTGGGCTTCTGGTGCGGGTTGGTGAGAATCTCGATCGTGTCGCCGCTGCGCAGTTGGTAGCGCAGCGGCACCATCTGGCCGTTCACGCGCGCGCCCGAGCAATGCTCGCCGACCTGACTGTGCACGGCGAACGCGAAGTCGACGGGCGTCGCGCCCTTGGGGAAGGCCTTCACGTCGCCTTTGGGGGTGAACACGTAGACTTCGTCGCCGAAGAGGTCGACCTTCACCGATTCGATGAACTCGGTCGGGTCGCGCACATCCTTCTGCCACTCGACGAGCTGGCGCAGCCACGCGAACTTCTTCTCGTCGGCGGCGACGAGCGGACGCCCCTCCTTGTAGAGCCAGTGTGCCGCGATGCCCTGCTCGGCCGTACGGTGCATCTCGCGGGTGCGCACCTGGATCTCGATGCGTTCGTGCTGCGGCCCCATCACGGACGTGTGCAGCGACTGGTACATGTTCGGCTTGGGCAGGTTGATGAAGTCCTTGAAGCGCCCGGGCACCGGCGTCCATTTCGCGTGCAGGATGCCGAGCGCGTGCCAGCATTCCGGCACCGTCTCGGTCAGCACGCGAAAGCCGACCACGTCGTTGATCTGCTCGAGCTCGCGCCCGGTGCGCTGCATCTTCGACCAGATGCCCCACAGGTGCTTGATGCGCCCCGTGACCTCGGCGCCCTTCACACCGCCCTCCTCGAGCACGGAGCGAATCAGCCGCGCCGTGTCCTCCGTGTAGCGCTTGCGATCACGATCCGAGCGCGCGAGCTCGCCGGCGAGCTTCTGGTAGTCGACCGGGTGCAGGTACTTGAACGACAGATCCTCGAGCTCGACCTTCACCCACTGGATGCCGAGGCGATTGGCGAGTGGCGCGTAGATCTCCATCGTCTCGCGGGCGATGCGCTCCTGCTTGTCGGGCGGCATGTGGTCGAGCGTGCGCATGTTGTCGGTGCGGTCGGCGAGCTTGACCAGGATGACGCGCAGATCGCGCGCCATGGCGACCAGCATCTTGCGAAAGTTCTCGGCCTGCCGCTCCTCCTTGGTGTTCCAGGGGATCTTGCCCAGCTTGGTGACGCCGTCGACCAGGAAGGCGATTTCCTCGCCGAAGAGGTTCTTGATGTCGTCGAGCGTGGCGTGCGTGTCCTCGACGCAGTCGTGCAGCAGCCCGGCGCACAAGCTCGGCACGTCAAGGCGCAAGTCGGCGATGATCGACGTGACGCCGAGCGGATGGACCACGTACGGCTCGCCCGAGCGGCGCATCTGGCCGTCGTGGGCCTTCGAAGCGAAGACGTACGCCTGCTTCACGGGGTCGAGATCGGCCTGTGGCAGGTACGTCCTCACCTTCGAGAGAACGTCCGTGAGCTGCAGCATTACGCTGATGACTTAACGCGTCGCGGGGTCGCTCTCAAGCAGGGCGCGGGCCGCTACCGCCAGCCACTGAGCAGCGCCTCGGCGACCCTGCGCTGGCGGCTCGCGCGCAGGTGCGCCGCCGCGTAGATCGCCCGCATCTCGATCAGCGCGTCGTCGAGCCGCGCGTTGACGACGATGTAGTCGTATTCGAGGTAATGCCCGAGCTCCTCGCGGGACTTGGCGAGGCGACGGGCAATGGCCTCCTCGCTCTCGGTCGCGCGTTTGCGCAGGCGCCGCTCGAGCTCGTCGATTGACGGCGGCAGGATGAAGACCATCACGGCCGCTTCGCCGAAGCGCGACTTGATCTGCCGCGCGCCCTGGTAATCAATGTCGAAGAGTACGTCCTCGCCGCGCTCGACGGCGCCTTCCACCGCGGCCATCGCGGTGCCGTAGCGATTGGCGTGCACCTCGGCGAACTCGGCGAACTCGCCCGCGTCGACCATCGCCTGGAAGCGCTCCCCGTCGACGAAGTGATAGTCCACGCCGTCGCGCTCGCCGTCGCGCGGCCGGCGGGTCGTGTACGAGACCGAGAAGCAGAGCCGCCGCTCCTCCTTCATGAGCCGCCGGCACAGCGTCGTCTTGCCGGCGCCGGACGGCGACGAGACGACGAGCAACAGGCCGGGCGGCGGCGCGACGATGGGGGGAGACAAACTCACTCGAGATTCTGCGCCTGCTCTCGCATCTTCTCCACTTCGGCGCGAGCCTCGACCACGAACCCCGACATGCGCGCGCTCTGCGACTTCGCGGCGATCGTCGAGAGTTCGCGCTGCATCTCCTGCAGCAGGAAGTCGAGGCGACGGCCGACCTCGCCGCCGCCGCCGAGCAGCCCCGTCGCGGCCTCGAGGTGCGCGCTCAGGCGTACGCGCTCCTCGGTGACGTCGAGGCGCTGCGCCGCGAAGGCGACCTCGTGCGCCAGGCGCGCCGGATCGACCTCGGCCGGCAGGCCGAGCCGCGCGAGGCGAGACTCGAGCTCCGTACGAAACTGCTCGGGACGCAGCGCGCCGTCGCGCGCGATCGCCTCGGCCAGCGCCCCGAGCGCCGCGAGCCGGCCGCGCAGGTCACGCGCCAGCGCCTCCCCCTCGGCCACGCGCGCGGCGTCGAGCGCGCCCAGCGCGTCGTCGACCACGGGCGCGAGCGCCCCCCAGAGCGCGTCAACGTCGCCCTCGCCACCGACGTCGATCACCTCCTGGTGGAGGCCCACGATGTGGTCGAGCGTGACCTGCCCCGGCAGCCCGAGCGCCTCGCGAACGGCATCGAGCTCGCGGTGGATCTCGCGCGCGAGCTCGACGTTGGCGCGCACACGCAGCCGCCCCGCATCCGCCGACGCGCGCAGGTCGACGTGCCCGCGTCGCAGCCGCGCGCGTACGCGCTCGTCGAGGCGCGCCTGCAGGGCGAGCGAGCGCACCCATGTCTCGATGCGAACGTCGAGCCCGCGCGCGTTCACCGAGCGCAGTTCGACGACGAGGCCGGCGCCGGCGGCGCGGCCGTAGCCGGTCATGCTCCGCACGGCGATCACGCTCGCGCACATTCCGTCGGGTGGGCTGAGGCAGCCCGCGCGCGGTACCACTCGACCGTTTTTCGCAGCCCTTCCTCGAAGCGCACGCGTGGCTCGTAGCCGAGGACCTCGCGCGCCCGATCGATCGACGCGCGCGAGTGCCGCACGTCGCCGGGCCGGGCCGGCTCCATGCGCGGCTCGATGCGCCGCCCGAAGATCTCGGCGAGCCGATCGAGGACGCCCAGGAGATCGATGGCGTCGCCGCACGCGACGTTGAAGACGCTTCCCGAGGCGCCCGGCGCCGCGCACGCGAGCAGGTTCGCGGCGACAACGTTGTCGATGTAGCAGAAGTCGCGCGACTGGCGTCCGTCGCCGAACACGGTCGGCGGCTCGCCGCGCAGGTAGGCCGTGACGAAGCGCGGGATGACCGCGGCGTAGTCCGAGGCCGGATCCTGCCGCGGCCCGAACACGTTGAAGTAGCGCAGCGCGACCGTCTCGAGGCCGTAGCAGTGCGTGTAGGCCGACGCATAGAGCTCGCCCGCCAGCTTCGCCGCCGCGTACGGGCTCATCGGGCGCGGCGACATGCTCTCGACCTTCGGCAGCGCCACCGTCTCGCCGTAGGAGGACGACGACGCGGCGTAGACGACACGCCGCACACCCGCGCGACGCGCCGCTTCGAGCACGGTCAGCGTCCCCGTCGCGTTGACGCGGCTGGTGCCGAGCGGGTCCTCCACCGAGCGCCCCACCGACGCGAGCGCCGCCTGGTGCAGCACGATCTCCACGCCCCGCACCGCTCGCTCGACGGCTGCGAGATCCGTGACGTCGGCCTCGACGAGGTCGATTTGTAGGGCGACATCGGCGAGGTTGGCGCGCCGGCCGGTGGAAAAATCGTCGAGGACGCGAACCTGCTCTCCGCGCCGGACCAGCTCGTGGACCAGCGCCGAGCCGACAAACCCGGCGCCGCCGGTGACGAGGTACGCGGACACGCTGAGCGGTGCGTACAAGGATCGTGCGGGATCGTCAAGACACCGACGGTGGCCGAATGGAGGCTTCGATGCCCGTGCTATCGTTGCGCCGTGGAAGGTCCCCGCCGGTCCGATCGCGTCGGTTACGAGCGCGCGGTACGCGTGCGCTGCGACACTTGGCGCGCATTCGAGGATCTTTACGCGAAAAACCTCGGCCGCGGCGGGATCTTCCTCCGCACCGATCGCCCTCCGCCCGTGCTCACGCCCGTGCATCTGCAAATCGAGCTGCCGGACGGGCGCTCGCTGTTGCTGACGGGAGAGGTCGCACACGTCGTGCCGCCCGAGCGCGCGGCCGCGGAGGGGCGCTCGCCGGGAATGGGCGTCGAGTTCCGCGAGCTCGATCCGGCGACGCAGGCGGAGCTACAGGTGCTGCTCGGAGCGACGCGCCACGCCCGCCGCACGCTCGTCGCCACGCCGGTTCCCGCCCAGGCGACGACGCGGGTGGCTACGCCCGCGGCGCCGACGAAGCCCATGGCGACGGTCACCGTGCCGCCTTTACGCACGCCCGCGACCACCCGGCCGCCCGCGCCGACGCCCCCGGCCCCGGCGTCCGCGGGCGCCGACCCGCTGGCAATCGCGCTGCGGACCTACCTCGCCGAGCTCTCACGCCGGAACGCCTTCGCGGCACTCGAGGTGCCGATTGACGCCGACGAGGGGGACATCCTCACGCAGTACGAGAAGCTCGCGATGCGCTTCGCGCCCGAGCGCTTCGGCGAGCGTTCGCCGGACGTGCGCGCCGCCGCGGCCGAGATCACGATCGCGCTGCAGCGCGCGTTCGAGGAGCTGGCCGATCCGCGGCAACGCGAGACGCTGTCGCAGCAACTGCGGCAGGAGGCGCGCCCGCCGCGCGCGCCCGCGCCGGCTCCCCGACCGACGGTGTCGATCGCCGCCGCTCCGTCCGCGCCGGCGAGTCCACGACCAGCGCCACCCGCACCCGCACCCGCACAGCCGCTCTCCGAGGGAAGCCTGTTCGGCGACCTCGATCTCGGCGGCGCCGAGCACACGCCGCAAGC
>JBBTFH010000238.1:847-2940 GCA_038041915.1 Myxococcota bacterium | reverse complement strand
GGCCGGCTGGCGACGCGGCTGGCGAGCTGGCGATCGTCGAGTCGCGCGACCTTGGGCGGGGCTGGCGAGGGGCTCGCGACGGGCGGGATCACGAGCGCAGGATACAGCATGACTGGCGCGGGGGGAGCGCGGCGGCGGAGGAGCGATCGGGGGCGGGCGAGATTCAGTCATCGGCGCCGGCGTCGGGCGGCGCGCGCGGCGGATACGCCCGCGGGGCGTCGGCCTCGAAGCCCAGGTGGGTGAGGATGGCGCGAACGGCGTCGGGTTTGGTGATGAGCGCGACAACCTTCATGCGGCCGCCGCAGTGGGGGCACGCGAGGGCATCGATGTCGAAAACCCGCGCCAGCAACGCGGCCCACGCGATGCGTGATTTTCGCGCGGCGGGCGAGTCGTCGCGATCGTCGCGCGGTGGCGGCGTGAACGCGGGAGCGGCGTCGAGCGAGTCAGGCGTGGCATCGGGCGCCGCGGCGTCGGGTGGTTCCGGCACGATGCGCGGGCGCAGGCGGGAGGCGGATGCGAATACGCCGTAGAAGAGCGTCTGGTGGGCCCAGGGCGCGGGGACCATGGCGGAAAGTTTCTCGAGCAATTCGTGGGGCTCGAACACGAGGTGGGTCGAGCCGTCGCGCAGGGGTTTTCGCAGCGCGAGCGCGATGCGGCCGTCGGGCAGGGCGCGCAGGCGGTCGTTTGCGAGCGGCGGGCGCGCGAGGTAGCGGCACAACCGCTCGAGCCCGGCACGATCGCTCGCGGCGATTCTCACGCCCGCGTGCAGGTTGAACCCCGCGACCTCGGCCAGGGCGAGGCCGCGGACGAAGGGCGCGGGCGGGTCCTTTGCCTGGCCCATGCGCGCGACGCGACAGCCACGGCGGCGTCCGGTGGCGACGACGCCCTGGACGGAGGCGCCGGCCATGGCCGCGAGGACGGGGTCGCGCTCGGCGAGCGGGTCGTCCTGCGGCTCACCCTCGGAGGCTGAGAGGGGCGTGCCGCGGCGCTCGCACAGCCGCGCGACGCGGCGGGAGACATCGGAGCAAACGCGGCGGGGCGCGGCAAACCGCGGGCGAAGCGTGCGAGGAGGGCTACGATCGCGGGCGATGCGGGTTCCTGGCGCCGACCCACTCGAACGACGGAGCCAACTCGGGGGAGCGCAGGACGCGCCGCGGGACCTCGTAGGCGTCCTTCCGGTCTCCCTCCTTGCGATAGCCGAACAACAACACGACCACGCGTCGCCGCTCGCTCGAGGCCGCCCAGAAGATGCGCATGCGGCCGAACTTGTCTCGGAAGATGCCGGCGAGGTCGTGCTTGAGGCGGAAGCTCGGGTGGAAGGGGTCGGCGCGCAGCCGCTCGATGAGGCGCACGAGGTAGCGATAGATCGTCGCGTGCGTCGTGTGGCCGTCGACGCCGCCTTCGGCGTTCTCGGCGGCGGCCTTCAGCGCGAGCCACTCGGCGTTGGCGCGCGGCGACAGCCGAACGTCGTACGGCTCCGGCGCAGGGGAGCCGGGCACGGGTCAGGGCTGGAAGCGAACCGGTGGCGCGGGCTCGAACGCTCCCGCGGGCGCAGGCTCCGGGATCTCGAAGTTCTCGTCCTCCTCTTCGAGGAGGAAGCGCAGCGTCTTCTCGACCTCGCGCAGCACCGCCAGCGCGTCGGCGTGCGCCTTGGCGAGCCGCGCATGGAGCGCGGCCGAGAGATTGGCGACGTCGCGAGCGCGCCGCGCGTACGTGTGCCCCTCCAGCATCCGCAGCGTGAGCTGCGTCTGCTCCAGCAGCTCGCGCGCCTCGTCGAGCGTGCGTCCGAGCAGCTCGGGGTCGTCGGTGACGAGGTAGTCGAGCACCGCCTTACCGCGCGCGGTGCCGATGGCGTGCAGCGCGCGGATCAGCGCGTTCGCCCGGTCGGCGAGCCGCCGGGGCTTGCGCCATTCGAGCAGCACCGACGCCGGCGCCGTGATCATCGAAGGCGACGGCGTTCGTCTGGCCGCGGTGGTCATCGCCGAAACTATAGCGTGGCGCGGGCGGGGTTTCTATGCGGTGGCAGTCGCTCGGAGGCCATTCGTTTCCGCCAACCCGGTATCAGGCTCGGCGAACCGACCGTCGGGGGCCGG
>JBBTFH010000238.1:0-837 GCA_038041915.1 Myxococcota bacterium | reverse complement strand
GTCGCGATCCTGCGACCCCTTGTCGCCGACGCGCACTACTCGGCGGTTGGCGCCCTCCGGCACGAAGTAGAGTCGGCCGGCCCGACCGAACCCCATCTCGCGAACTCCGTCGATTTGGCAGCGGATCCCGAGTTGGGGCTCGGGCAGCAACTGGAGCTTCGCCATCTCGATTTCGAGGTCCACGACCTCCGCCGCATCCATCTTCAGCACAACTCTCCAGGCGGCCGGTTCGAGCGTGACGTTCTTGAACTTGCGGCGCCAGTTCGATTCGAGTTCGAGCCGCCTCCGCTCGACCGATTCTGCCCGCCTACGTTCCCGCTGAGCGCTCTCAGGGGCCGCTGCCGCGGCCTCTGTCCAACGCGCCGCAGATCCTGTGTCCTCACCGGTCGGAGCGCTGGCTCCCGCCCTGGACGCGCTCGATCGAAGGTCGGCGGCCCTTGCGCGCTGCTCGGCCGCGGCCGCACGCGCCTCGGCGGCCTCTGCCCGCCCCCTCGCCGCTACGATCTCCGTCTCCGCAACTCGCCTCGCCGCGGCGACTTCCGCCGCGCGGCCCGCGTGCTCCCCTGCCTCGCCCCCGGCGTCGCTGGGTCGCGGGCGCCGCAGGAGCAGCGCCGGCAATGCTGCCCGGCCGAACACGACCAGCCGACGAGAGCTTGCTCGTGCATTGCCGTGCACACCGGCGATCACGAGCGGCAACCCCGCCGCCTTGGCAAGAAGGCCAACGACCGACGGCATCGCGAGCGTCATGGCCAGTCCCGCAACAACAGCCTTCCACGGGGGCGGCGGCAGTTCTTCGGCATCCTCGGGCAGAAGACGGTGCCGCTGAGCCTTCCCGAC
>JBBTFH010000237.1:0-1927 GCA_038041915.1 Myxococcota bacterium | reverse complement strand
CCCGAGGCGCACGCGCGGATCGCCATAGGGCCGGTGATCTTCCGCCAGGACATCCTGATCGACGGCGCCGAAGTGCCGCGCGCGCGCCTGCGGATGGAGGCGATTCCCACGGGCAAACCGCCTCCCGACGACACGGAGGTCGGCCTCTTCGCGGCGTTCCAGCCGCGTGTCCCCGCACCGAAGTCGCGCGGGCCGCGCGTGGACGTGCGCAACGCCCGGCTGGGCGCGCTCGACTTCGCGATCGAGGAGCGCGCTTGGAGCGTGCACCTGCCGGCCGTGCGCGCACGCGCCGACCTCCGCTACGAGGGTGGCGACCCTGCCGTGGAGGGCCTCGGCCTCCGCGTCGTGCCCGAGGCGCCGCTCGCGGGCACGCTCGGCCTCTTCGGCAAACGCTTCGCCTTCGCCGACGTTCGCGTCGATGAATTCCGCACGACGCGCGAGCGCCCGCAGGATCTGCGCGCGTCGCTTCACGGCCGCATCGAAGGCGCGACCGCAACGGGAAGCGCTCTCTTGCGCGACTTCTTCGGCCCCGCCGCATCGGCCGACGTGACGGTCGATCTGCGCGAGGCGGCGAGCCTGCTCAACGTACTCGCCGCGAGCGGCGACGGCTCCGTGCCCGCGCGGCTCGCCTCAGGCCAGCCCGTCGGGCGCATCCGCATCAACGGCCCGCTCGCCGATCCGGCGATCGACGTCGAGGTCGACGGCATCCTGCCGCTCCTCGGCCAGCCTTGGGTCGAAGGCCCTGTGGCGGCTCGCGCGCACATCCAGTCCGGCGTCGTCGAGGTGCACGAAGTGCGCGCTCGGGCGCTAGGCGCACCGGCACGACTGAACGGGCGCGTCGACACGCGCTCCGGCGCCTGGCGCGCGCACGTGGAAATCGACGGCGCGCGGACCGAGCGCATCGATCCTGCCTTCCCGGGCCGCTTGCGTGGCTCCGTCGACCTTCACGGTCGGATCGACTCGGGCGACTTCGACGGCACGGCGGACCTCGCGGTCGATCTCTCCCAGCCCGGGGGCCTGCCGCGCCACACGACGGCGCGCGGGCAGTTCACCCGCCAGGGCTCCGCGCTGCTGCTGAATGACTTCGAGATCCGCGCCGGCGGCGCGCGCGTCACGCTCACCGGCCGCGTCGGCCTGACGCCAGGCGACGACAGCATCGCGCTCGACGCGACGATCGACGCCGCGGCTCCCGGGCGCCTCCTCCCCGCGCTCGCGGGTGCGCGCGGCCTGCACGCAAGGCTCGCGATCCGTGGCACGAGGACTCGCCCACGGGCGAGCGGGCACGCCACCCTGCGCGCTCTCGCGGTCGGACCGATCGTGCTGGCGTTCGTGCGCGCGCCCGTCGTCTTCGATGGCGAGACCCAGACAATGCACATCGACCCGATCGTCGGCTCGGTCGCCGGCGGCACGTTGCACGCCACGATCGAGATCGGGCCGCTCCGCCGTGGCCTTCCCGCATCGCTCGTGCTTAGCGGCAGGATCGACGGCGCGGAGCTCGCCAGCGCCGGCATCGCGGGCGCGACGGGACGTGCCGACCTGCGCGCGGAGGTGTCCGGGACCGCGGACGCCTTGCGCGGCACCGCCCAACTACACGCGCCGCAGGCGACGCTCTTCGGCTTCTCCGCCGCGATCGAGGCCGACGTCGCGCTCGACGGCGGCGTGGTTCGCATCGTCCGCGCCGAAGCGCGCCAACCGGACGGCGGCGCGATCGTCGCCTCCGGGACGCTCGACCTGGGCTCGCGCGCGATCGATCTCGTCGCCGAGGCGACCGCCCTCGATCTCGCGCGCCACGGCAGCGCCGTCGCGTCGGGGACGATCGACGGACGCCTCACGGTCGCCGGCACGATTGACCAACCGCGCCTCGCCGGTGCGCTCCGGGTCGCCGCGCTCGCGCTTCGCGGCATCGGCCTGGGCGACGGCGAGCTGA
>JBBTFH010000236.1:0-2323 GCA_038041915.1 Myxococcota bacterium | reverse complement strand
TGGCTCCGGCGAGAGGACTCGAACCTCTGACCCGGCGGTTAACAGCCGCCTGCTCTACCGACTGAGCTACGCCGGAAAATCGTCGCTGTTTGTAGGGGAGGGGCGGAAAGGAGTCAAGGAACCCGCCTCGTGGCATCTTCGCGGCATGCGACGACTTCTCCTGCCGTTCACGATCGCCTTCGCGTGCGCCAAGCCGTCGCTCCCCGCCGAGACGCCGGCCGCGGCGCCGCTCGTCACGCCGCAGTCGGGAGCGCAGCACCCGACGCTCGGCGAAGGCCTGACGACGATGGACGAGGTGCGCACGAAGATGAAGCGCGTGGGCAAGGCGCTCGGCGTCAAGTGCGACCATTGCCACGATACGTCGGACTTCGCGGCTCCGTCGGCGAAAAAGGCGGTCGCGAACCTCATGCACGCGCGCATGACGGGAAATCTCACGACCTCCGACGGGAAGGAGATCTTCTGCGAGCACTGCCACGCGGGGCGCGCGACTTTTCTCGATCGCTCCGACGAAGAAGCGCTGAAGTCCTGGATGAAGGAAAACTTCGTCGAGAAGCTCACGACCAAGGACGGCTCGAAGATGGACTGTGACACCTGCCACCGAGGCGCGCGCTGGAAGTTCCTGCCGCGCGCGATCTGAACCTCATCGCGTTGGCGTAAGCGCGATCCCGAGCACGCGCTCGGCGTTGCGCCGGTAGATCTTCTCGAGCACCGCGCGCGGAAGCCCGACGCCGTCGATCGTCCAGCGGCCCTGGATCGGCGTCGGGTGCGCGAACCCGCGCTCGCGCGTCTCGAAGTAGCGCCAGGTCGCCGCGAAGAAGCGATCGACGTCGGCGGTCGTCGGCGGCGCTTCGCCCGTCGAGCCGAGCATGAGCTCGCCGGGCTCGCGGCCGACGCCGAGATCGGTGCCGAAGAGGACGCGGTCCTGCCACTTTTCGAAGAAGCGGCGCATCTTCGCGGCGTCGTGGCGGCCGATCTCCGGCACGCGCGCGGCGGTGTCGATGACGAGGTTTTCGCAGCGCGCGAGCAGGCGCGCGACGGCGTCCGGATCCTCGGGCGCGTTGCCGAAGTGCACGCCGATGAACGTGGTCCTGGGGTGGCGCGCGACGCGGCGCGCGAACGCGTCGAATAGCTCCTGCCAGGAGGGCACGGGCTGGCCGTAGAAGCTCCACGCCGGGTGCGCGCGGAGCTCATCGTAGCGCTCATTGTCGGGCGTCGGCGCCTGCCAGAACGCCTTCGGATCGCCGCTATGGATGGCGACGGGCAGGCCGAGGCGCCCCGCCTCGTCGAAGATTGGATCGAGCGCCGGATCGTCGATCGCGATCAGGCGCCCGTCGCTCCACGCGTAACCCAGGCCGAGCGCCTTGGGGATCTTGAGGCCGCGCGCGCCGAGCGCCCGCGCGCGCCCGAGCAGCGCGACCTGCGCCGCGGCAAACGTCGACGGATCGGCGAAACGCCAGTCGAGGTTGGCGAAGACGCTGACGCGCCCGGGCGCGGCGGCTGCCGCCGCGAGTTGCACCTCGAGGCCGCCGCCCGGAATCATGCCCGAGAGGTTGACGGCGTGCGCGATGCCGCGCGTGTCCATCAGCGCGACCAGCCTTGCGACGGAGGCGGGCCCGGCGTGGACGTGGATGTCGATGCGCGGAATCGGCGGCGGCGGATCGCGATGGCAAGCGAGGAGCAGCGTCGCGCAGACGAGCGGGCGCGGCGGAATCACTTGTCCCGGCGCGGTCGGGGAGCGCGGCGCGGCCGCGACTTGGCGCGGCTGCGCGAGCGAGACGGCTTCTTGGGCGCGACCTTGGCGGGTGCGCCCGCGTCGGCTCTCGCCGCGGACGATGGCGTCGGCGCCGGCGGCGGCGCGGGAGGCGTGGGTGCCGGCACGGCCGCGGGCGCCGCGATCGGCGCGACCGGCGCCGCGGGGGCGGCCGGGTCGGGCGCGGGCTTACGCGACGCGGCCGGAAGCGGCGACAAAGCGACCGGCTGCACCGAGTAGTACCAGAGCCCGAACGCGCTGAGCACGAGGGCGACGCCGAGGAGCGCCACCCAAATCCCCGTGCTCGCCTTCACTGATCGGCTCGGCGCGCCTTGCGGGAATGGCGGCAGCGCCGGCTCGCCGGTCGCCGGCGCATCGCCGAGATCGATCGCGAGATCGGGCAGACTCGGCGTCGCCGCCAGCGGCGCAGCGAACCACGGCTCGGGCTCGGGTGCGGTCGGCGGCAGCGCGGGCTCGTCGGGCGCAAGCGGCGCCGCGGGCACGGCCACCGGCTCGGGTGCGGTCGGCGGCAGCGCGGGCTCGTCGGGCGCGCGCGGCGCCGGCGTAGGCGCG
>JBBTFH010000235.1:0-4642 GCA_038041915.1 Myxococcota bacterium | reverse complement strand
CCGGCTCTGCCGACGCGCGGCTGGGCGCGACCCGCGCGCCGGCGCGCCGGCGCAGCCAAAGCCGCCACTCCGGCGGCGTCGCCGGCGATTCCTCCGCGCATGGCGCCGGGACGGCGAAAAGGTCGGCGGCGAGCCGCGCGAGGCGGCGCCCACGATCGCCGCGCGGAGCCGCCAGCAGCGCGCGCGCCTGACCGAGGCAGCGAGCCGGCTCGCAAAGGCGCTCCAGCAGCGCGGGCGCCTCCTTCCCCGCGTACGTGACCGCGGCAAACACGAGCGCCTGCTCGACGTCGGGCTCAAGCGGCATCACCTGAGCATCACGCGCGCGAGCCGACCGCGTCAACCGCCATGGGGCATGATGCGGCGATGGTGGTGAGGCTCGAGTCGCTCGCGTTCGGCGGCGAGGCGGTGGGACACGCGGACGACGGGCGCGTCGTGTTGGTCGCGCGGGGCGCGCCCGGCGATCGCGTGCGCGTGCGCGTCACCGCCGAGCACAAGCGCTGGCTGCGCGCGGAGATCTGCGAAATCGTCGAGGCCGGCGCGGATCGGGTCCCGCCGGCCTGTCCGCACTTCGCGGACTGCGGCGCGTGCCAGTGGCAGCACGTCGGCTACGAGGCGCAGCTGCGCGCGAAGAGGGCGATCGTCGAAAGCGCGCTCAGGCGCCTCGGCGTGACGGTCGAAGGGCCGGTGCCGGCGATGGCGCCATTCGGCACGCGGCGGCGCGTGCGCTTGCTCGCGCAGGACGGACGCGTCGGCTACCGTGCGTGGCGCAGCAGGCGCTTCGTGCCGGTCGAGACCTGCCCGGTGCTCGTGCCGGCGCTGTGGCAAGCCGTACGCGCAGCGCCCCCCCGCGGCGGCGAGATCGTCGGGCTGGCGGGAGCGAACGCGGTCGGCACCGGCGACGACGTCGTGGAACTCGCGGCACCCGCCGAGCCATCGCTGCGCGTCCCGGCCGACGTCTTCGCGCAGGCCAGCGCCGACGGTGATTCGGCCCTGGCCGCGCTCGTGCGCGACTGGGCCGAGGCGGGCGGGCGGCGCGTGATCGAGATCTTCGCCGGCGCCGGTAACTTCACGCGCTGGCTGATCGCCGATGGCGCGGACGTCACGGCCATCGAAGGCGACGCGCGCGCTGCCGAGTGGCTGGCGCGCAACGCCGCCGCTGCGCACGCGATCCGCGACGACGCCGCGCGTGCCGTCCTCGCGCTGGCGGAGGCGGGCGAGCGCTTCGACGTCGCGGTGCTCGATCCACCCCGCGCCGGCTGCCGCGAGCTGCTTCCCGACCTCGCGCGCCTCGCGCCGTCGCGCATCGTCTATGTCTCGTGCGATCCGATGACGCTCGGGCGCGACCTCGAGCGCCTCGCGCATTTGGGCTGGCGTACGACGCGCGCGCGCTGCTTCGATCTCGTGCCGCAGACGTCGCACGTCGAGACGGTGGCGCTGGCGGTGCGGTCGTAGGTCAGCCCAGCGCGCCGCCGAGGAGCTTGAAACCGAAGGCGCGCTCCACGAACCAGAGCCCGGCGAAGAGCACGATCACCATCGAGCCGCCGACGAGCGCGACCGGACGGTAGCTCCGCCGCGACGACCACAGGTGGAGCAGCGGGAAGATCGCCCCGACGATTGCCGCCTGGCCAAGTTCGACGCCGACGTTGAACGAGACGAGCGAGAGCACGAGGCCGCGCTCGGGCAAGCCTATTTCGCGCAGCACGCCGGCGAAGCCGAGGCCGTGCACGAGCCCGAAGCCGAAGGTCAGGAGCCACCGCCCGCGCGGCGCGCGTACCACCACGTTCTCGACCCCGACGTAGGCGATGCTCGCGGCGATCGCCGACTCGACGATCCGCGAGGGCATCGCAATCGCCCCGAGCGCCGAGGCGATGAGCGTGATCGAGTGCGCGACGGTGAACGCGGTCACGATCGCAAGCGTGTAGAGAAAGCCTCGGCGCAGGCCGCGCGGCGCGCCGCTTCTCCCGTCGATCCCGGCGACGAGCAGCAGGCCGATCAGGAAGCAGATGTGATCGGTGCCGCTGAAGATGTGCTCGATGCCGAGCACGAGATAGTCGCGCGCGCTCTCCCACGCCGGCACCGGCCGATCGACGCGCAACGTGCGCTCGCCCTGGCGGAAGACGTGCGAGCGCAGCGTGCCGTCGATCTCGATGGTCGTGAACGACTGGTGCCGCGCATCGAGATCGAAGAAGACGTGATAGGCGATCTCCACGCGCTCGGGGCGCCGCGCGCAGCGGTAGCGCAGGCGCAGGCTGGCGGCGAAGCCGTCGGCCTTGTCGACAAACGCAAGCCCGCCGGGCGACGCGACGCACGGTCGGCCGCCGTTTCGCACGGCGATGCGACGCGCGACGTAGTCGAAGAGGCGCGCCTCACCCGCGCGCGCCTGCGCCTGCGTCGCGTCGGCCGCGCGCGGCAGGCCGAGCGGCTCGGCGAGCTCGGCCGCGAAGATCTCGAG
The DNA here is from genome assembly GCA_038041915.1 of Myxococcota bacterium. GTDB lineage: Bacteria > Myxococcota_A > Polyangia > JBBTFH01 > JBBTFH01 > JBBTFH01. Next base: position 2,190 of record JBBTFH010000235.1, on the reverse strand, counting down.
GTCGTAGACGACGGCGTCGCCATCGATGCGCACGTGGCCGTAGGTGAGGCTGCCGCGATGGGCGAATGCCCCGGCGGGAAACGCAAGCGCGGCGGCGGCGGCGATGGCGAAGCGGCGCATTCGGCTCGACATTCTAATTGATCGCTCCGAGGGCGCGCACTAGGGTAGCCGGCGATGCGTGACCCGATCGGCTGGGTTCGTGAGCGGTTGCGCGGCGGCGAGAGCGCCGAGGTGTCGTGGTGGGCGCTCGCGGTGCCCGAAGCGGCGCGAGGCGAGGCCCGGCCGGCGCAGGCGGCGCTCGCCGGCATGACGCTCGGCGCACTCGCGGTCGCCACCGGCCTCGCGCTGACGGCGCTGGCGCTGCTGCTCGTCGCGCTCGCCGCGATCTACTGGATCACCACGCGGGTGCTCGGCCTCGCCGTCCAGATCGACCCGTCCAAGCTCGACTGATCGCCCCTATCCTGTCGTCGGCGCGGCCCGGGTCGCAACGTGGCAGGCGACGACGTGGTCGCCGCCGTGAGGGCCCGACGCCGGCAGCAGCAGCGGGCGCGCGTCGAAGCAGGCGCGGGGCTTGTCGGCGACCGGGCAGCGCGGATGGAACGGGCAGCCTCCCGGCGGATCGATGGGGCTCGGGACGTCGCCGGCGAGCACCAGGCGCGTGCGCGCGCGCTCGGGATCGGGCACCGGCACCGCCGAGAGCAGCGCCTGCGTGTAGGGGTGCGACGGTCGCGCGTAGAGCGCGTCGCGCGGGGCGATCTCGACGATGCGCCCGAGGTACATGACGGCGACTCTGTCGGCGACGTGCTCGACGATGCGCAGATCGTGCGTGATGAAGAGGTAAGTGAGCCCGGCCTCGCGCTTGAGGTCCATGAGCAGGTTGACGATCTGCGCCTGGATCGAGACGTCGAGCGCGCTCACCGGTTCGTCGGCGACGATGAAGCGCGGCTCGAGCGCGAGAGCGCGCGCGATCCCAATCCGCTGGCGCTGCCCGCCGGAGAATTCGTGCGGATAGCGGGCGAGCGCGTCGGCGCGCAGGCCCACGCGCTCCAGCACTCGCGTCACGCGCTCGTCGCGCGCGCGCCGGCCGCGCACCAGGCCATGCACCTCGAGCGCCTCGCCGACGATCGAGGCGACGGTCATGCGCGGGTTCAGCGACGAGAACGGGTCCTGGAAGACGATCTGCATCTGGCGCCGGAGCGCGCGCAGGCGGGAGGGGGGCAGCGCGCCGAGATCGGCACCGTCGAAGATCACCTGGCCGGAGGTCGGCCGGTAGAGCCGGAGCATCATGCGGCCGAGCGTCGACTTGCCGCAGCCCGACTCGCCGACGAGCGCGAGCGTCTCACCGGGCGCGACCGCGAGATCGACCGCCTCGACGGCGCGGAGCAGCTTGCGCGAGCGGCGCAGCAGCCCTGCACCCACGGGGAAGTGCTTCGTGAGCTTCCGCGCCTCGACGAGAGGGGCTGCCTCAGCCCACCCGACGGGGTGCACAGTCGGCGTGGGCGCCACGGCGATCACGACACGGGGTTGAAGCAGCGCACGTCGTGGCCGCCGTCCACCGTGAGCGGAGGCGGCTCGACGTGGCAGCAATCGAGCACGCGGTCGCAGCGCTCATCGAAGCGGCAGCCGGCAAAGACGTGACCGAGCGGCGGCACCATGCCGGGAATCTCGGCGAGCCTGCTGTGCCGCTCGCCCATCCGCGGCAACGAGCGCAGCAGGCCTGCGGCGTACGGGTGGCGTGGGCGCGCGAACAGCTCGCGGACCGGCGCTCGCTCGACGATGTGACCGGCGTACATCACGTAGACCTCGTCGCAGGTCTCGGCGACGACGCCGAGGTCGTGGGTGATGAGCAGGAGCGACATGCCGAGCTCGGCGCGCAGCTTGGCGAGCAGATCGAGGATCTGAGCCTGGATCGTCACGTCGAGCGCCGTGGTCGGCTCGTCGGCGATCAGCAGATCGGGTTTGCACGCCAGCGCCATGGCGATCATCACGCGCTGGCGCATGCCGCCCGAGAGCTGGTGCGGGTAGCTCGACACGCGCTCCTCGGGCGACGGGATGCCGACGAGGCGCAGCATGTCGATGCTGCGCAGCATCGCCTCGCGCCGCGGCGCCTTCTGGTGCAGGCGCACCGCCTCGGCGATCTGCTCGCCGATCGTGAAAACGGGGTTGAGCGAGGTCATCGGCTCCTGGAAG
>JBBTFH010000234.1:0-1651 GCA_038041915.1 Myxococcota bacterium | reverse complement strand
GCCCGCAAGGCGCGAGGAGGGCGAATACTGTTGGTATTCAACCGACGAGCAACGCTGCGGGCGGGGATGCAGCGGCGGCCGAATGCCGGCGAATTTCTCGGACGGGACACTAGACCGCCACCGGCATGACGCGTTTGCGAATCAGGCGGATGCTCAGCAGCCGGTAGAGCATCTTGCTCACGTCGAAGGAGGTCATCCGGCTCTGGCGGATGATGTCGCGCACGCTGTGGCGGCCGTTGACCAGCTCGAGCACGGCCATCTCCTCGCGCGTGAGCCGGCCCTTGCTGACCTGAGCGACCGCCTCTTCGTTGTGGAGGAACACGAGATCGAAATTCTCGACCTCTTTCTCGATGAGGTGCCACTCGTCGACGCGGCGGAAGCCTTCCATCAGGATTCCGTCGACGGCGAGCCCCAGCGCCGCGTCGGCGGCAACGGCCGGCAAATCGCGCGTGGCCACGAACACGAAGCGCCCGAAGCTCCAGCGCAGGAGCTCGTAGACGAGCTCGCTCGTCTGCAGCGAGATGACGCGCCGCAGATCGGCATCCGAGACCAGGCCCTGCCGCACGAGCTGCGAGCCGAGCAGATCGCCGGCGGAGGCGCGCCCGCGCAAGAACTCGTCGAGCGCCTCGCGCGTCATGAGCTTTTCACGCACGACGAAGCGCCCGAGCAAAAACTCGTCGGATACGCCCGAGGCGCCGGCCAGATCGATCTTCCCGTCGCGAAAGTGCACGTCGATCTTCGTGCCCGGCCGGCTGACGGTGAGCGTGCCCGACTGCGACTGCCGCTCGAGCAGCTCGAGCACCTGCGCTATCGGCACGACGCGCAGGTCGCCGCCGCGCACCGCCTCGCCGCGCTCGAGGAAGGTCGGCGAGGTCGCGCAGAACTCGGCGAGCAGCGACTCGAGCTTGACGTCGGCGAGCTTGTCACGCAGGGCCGCGCCGTCGCCGCCCTCGGCGAGCGTCGCCACGATGCCGCGCCGGAGCCGCTCGAGCGCCGTGCGCCGCGCCTCGGACTCCTCGCGCGTCGCCTGCGCCAGGGCCTCGGGATCGGGCGGCAGGATCGACTCGTCGCCGACCTCGATCGTGCCGCCCCCGTACTTGACGAGCGCGTGCGAGACGACCGCCGTGACGGCTTCCGGCGAGAAGGGCTTGGTCACGTAATCGACGACGCGCATCACCTGCACGAAGCGGTCGCCCAGTTGATCGCCCTTGGCGCTCATCAGGACCACCGGCGTCTCCTTGAGCTCGTCGAGATCGGAGAGCGCCTTGCAAACCTGGTAGCCGTTCATTTTCGGCATCACGAAGTCGAGGAGGATGAGCGCCGGCCTCTCGCGGCGCGCGGCGGCGAGCCCCTCCTCGCCGTCGGCGGCCGTGATGACCTGGTAACCCGCCTTCGACAGCACGAGCTGCACGACGCGCAGAATCGTCGGGCTGTCGTCGACGACGAGGATCTTCTCGCCCGCCAAAGTCCGCAGAGTCTAGCCGCCGCGCGACGGCGAAAGCAACCGACGCCGGTCTTCCTTCATGCCGCCTATGCTCAACCGAAGGCTGATGACCGAAGCACGGACAGGTCGATGCCCATGCGCTCGGCGTATGCGGCGAGCTTGCCGGGATCGAGGTCGTCGAGCCGGAGCGACTCGATGGGCGGGGCG
>JBBTFH010000233.1:0-10311 GCA_038041915.1 Myxococcota bacterium | reverse complement strand
GCGCGGAGTCGTCGCTGACGCTCTCCGTGCTCGAGGGCGATTCGGCGATCGATCTACCCGAAGCGCGCCGCGAGGCGGCGCTAATTGGAGAGCCCGGCGCGGCGCTCGCAAAGGTCGCGAAGGCCACCGGTGCGCGCGTGGTGATTCTCGGCGACGTCGCCGAGGAGGCCGGCGCCGTCCAGGCGCGGCTGTGGCTCTACGACGCCAGGCGCCAGTTGATCTCCGGCACCGCGGGCGGCGTCATCGGCTCGCGCGGCGATGCGGACGCGATCGTTCGCCGGCTGCTCGGCGCGGACCCGTTCGGCGAGGCTGTGCTCGCGCGCCCCGCCGCGGCGGCCGGCCCCGGCCTGGTCGCCCGCGTGCGCGCGTGGCCGAACTACTGGGACGTCGTCGGCCTCGGCGCTACGCTCGTGACGATTGGGGCGGTCGTCGCCGTGGTGGTGCTGGCGACGCCGGAAGAGCAAGATGCCGGCGGCTTGTCGCCCGGCGGACGCAGGGTGGTCTTGGGCTTCTGAAGGAGAGAGAGAGGAAAGATGAAGATGCGCAAGCGACGGAACCTCGGGCTACTCGCGCTACTCGTGACGATCGGCGGTTGCGGCGGCGACGAGGCCGGAGGCGAGGAGGCCATCGGCATCTCGAACGTCACGCCGGTCGGTTCGGTAGGCGGCCTCGTCCTCGACGGAGCGACGCGCGCGCCGCTCGCCGGTGTCGGCGCAGCCGTGATCGCCGGCGGGCAGGTGATCGCCGCGGAGGCCGCCACCGGCGAGGACGGCGTCTTCGCCATCGCCAGCGTGCCGCCGGGCGACGTGATCGTGCGGCTGACGGCGCCCGAGGGCTACATCGCCGCCGATTTGCGCGTGACCGTGCCCAACGCCGCGGGCGACTTCCCGCTCGCGAACGCTACCGCCACCGTCGGTCCCATCGCGCTCCTTCCGCAGCGCGCCGCCGACGCGCCGTTCCGGGTGCGCATCGTGTCGCCGACCGGCGCGGACGTGCCGGAGGTGGCGACGACGCTGCGCACGTCGGTGCGCTACGTCGATTTGACGAGCGGCGATCCGGTGCCGACCGGCGAGATTGCGCTGCAGGCGGCCTCGAACGCGGAGGGCGTGGTCGAGTACGCCGGCCTGCCGGACTTCGCGGCGCTCTCGGGTGGCGTCGACGACACGGTGATCATAAGCGTGCCGCCCTACGACCGCGCCGCCGACGGGCTACTCGACTACACCGGCGGCTCGTTCTTCTTCTCGCTTCTCGCGCTCGGACAGTTCGAGCCGACGATCGTTCTCGACGATTCGGTCGCCGCGGGCGCGCTCGAGGTCGTCGGCTCGACGCTCGGCGTGCTCATGGGCTTGGAGGGGGGAACGCGCCTCATCAGCACCGGCGACACCATCCGCGTCCTCTTCAACCTGCCGCTGACGGCGTCGCTTACGAGCATCGACGTTTTTGACGAGAGCTCGGTGCTCACTCCCACGTTGCCGGCGGTCGATGGCGGGCTGCTCACGATCACCTTCAGCGCGGCCCTCGTCGGGGGGCAGGAGTACAACCTTGGCATTCACGCTGTCGCGCAGATCGGCAACCGCCAGCTCGATGCGACCCCGGCGGCCGCGTTCTTCACGTTCCCGTCATTAGAAGACCTGGGTCAGCCCATCCTCGTGCGCGACAGCGCGGTCGCCAGCCGGATACGGGTCACCTTTGCCGAGCCCATCGGCACGGGTGTGTCCGCGAACCTCGACGTGCTGCAGGTCGGCATCGAGCTCTGCGGCGGCGAGGAGGATGTGGTGATCCTGGGCGACGAGCCTGGCGAGACCGGCCATGCGCAGGGGCTCACGCTGTTCATCGACGAGGACGATCCGCCCGGGCCGGTGGGACGCAACGGCATGTCGCGCACGTGGTGGTTCATCGTGCCGCAGAACGCCGGCTGCGCCGATCTGGTGGTCGGCACCGGCGTCACCTTCAACTTCACGTTGGCGCCGATGGCCGTGAGGCGCGTCACGGGCGAGATCCTCGGCCAGCTCGTGGGCACGCTGCCGTTCTAGCAACGGCCGTGCGGCGTTAGAAGGTGAAGACCTCGGGGCGGCCGGCCGTTCGGGTGAGGTCGCCGACGAGGTCCTTCTCGATGCCGCCGAGCTGCCTGGCCAGCTCGAGCAGCTCGGCGACCTGCAGCCGGTAGTGGCGGAAGGCCATCATCTCGATCCCGCCCGAGAGCGTCTTCTCGGCGAGCGACGTGTCGGGCTTGATCGGGATGACGCGTTCGGCGTCGGTGCCGCGCGCCTTGCGCGCGATCCAGCGGGCCGACGTGTCGAGGCGGACGTTGAACGACTCGATCTCCGCGACGGCGCAGTCCTTCTGCTCCGGGTTCTTGCACACCGGCGTGCCGACTTCGACGAGCGTGCCGAGCGGGATTTCACCCGATGCGTCGATGACGATGCCGTAGTTCGTGCGCGTCTCCGTCGCCCTCTGCGCCACCTTCTCGAGGTCCGCGCGCGCGTGCTTCGAGTCGCGCACGAAGCGCTTTACGATGTCGTACAGGCGGATCGTGTTGTTGTAGTAGTTGAAGAGGCGATCGATCGCGAGGTTCTCGAGCTGCGCGTAGTTCGTCTTGAAGATTCGATCCGTCTTGGGCGCCTCGAGCGAGCCTTGAAGCTTTTCCAGCTCGTCGAGCAAGCCGACGTCGGGCACCGCCAGCTTGGTCTTGTTGAAGCTCGTGATCAACGCGTTGTAAATAGGCTGCGACTTCTTGCGGATCGCGATGACCTCTTCCTTGATCTGCCCGGCCTGCCGGGTCGTGAGGTTGTAGGTCATGCGCGAGCGATACACGATTCCGAAGCCGAACGACGCCACCATCACCAAAACCCCGACGACCGCGGCGACCATCAGCGGCGCGCGGCTCTTCTTCATCTCGGGCACCGCCAGCTGCGGACCGGCATCGCTGATGATGATCGGCTGTTGCGTCACGAGCGGTCGCGCTTGCACCTGGGCGAAGGGATCGCGTCGCGGGCTCACGGACGGGGCCGCGGGGGCCGACGCCGAGGCCGCAGCCGGGGCGGCATCGGCCTGTGCGGCGGGCGGCGGCGCGACGACGGGAGCGGGCTTGACGAGGCCCAGCTTCGCCTTGAGATCGCTCAGGTCGCGCGGGCCGGCCGCGGGTTTCTTGGGTTCCAAACGAGAGCCTCCTTGGGAGCCGAGGAAATTACCGGTGGGGTGTTGGCCTGTCAAGCGGCGCCCCGCTGCGATATCCTTGGAGAGAATGGCCTCTGCCCAGACGGATTCCACGGATGGTCGCCCCGCCTTCGAGCACCGTCGGCTGCGCAGCTTCGACGGCACCGAGATCTCCTATCAAGCGCGTGGACACGGTCGCGCCGTGGTGCTGGCGAACGGCCTCGGCGGCTCCTATCTCGCCTGGCGCCACATCGTGGCCGCGCTCGAAGGCTACCGCGTGATCAGTTGGGACTACCGCGGGATGTTCCGCTCCGAGTGCCCGCCGCGATCCGGGTCGCTCGACGTTCCGTGCCACGTCGCCGACCTTTACGCCATCCTTCGCGCCGAGCGAACTGGCAGCGCCGTGCTCGTCGGGTGGAGCATGGGCGTGCAGGTCGACTTCGAGTTCTACCGACGCCATCCGCGCATGGTCGCCGGACTCGTCTGCATCAACGGCGTGGCCGGGCGGCCGTTCGATACGGCTTTCGGCTCGGCGCTATTGCGGCAGGGCATTCCCCTCGTGCTGCAAGTGATGAAGCGCGGGCCCCGGCTGACCCGCGCGGCCGTCCGCCGCGGCACCGGCTGGCGCGCTCTCGTCCCGATGATGCAGCGCCTCGGCCTCGTCGCCCCCACGCTCGACGTCGGCATCTTCGAGGATCTGGCACGCGAGTTCGTCAATCTCGACTTCCGCGCCTACGCGAACCTTTTCGCGCATCTCGGCGAGCACGACGCGCGCGCGGTGCTTCCCGACATCGCCGTGCCGACGCTGATCATGACGGGCGACCGCGACATGCTGACACCCGTGGCCACGGCGCGCCGGCTGCACCGTGCAATCCGTGGCTCGCGGCTGCGCGTCATCGCCGGCGGCACGCACTACACGCCGGTCGAGTACCCGCTGGTGGTCGCCGCCGAGATTCTGCGCTTCCTCGACGAGGCGGGCTGGAAGCCGCGCAGCGTTCCGTCGGACGGGCTGAAGCAGCCCCGCAAGGCGGCAGGGAGGGGGAAACCGCTCACGGGGATTTGAGTTTTGACATTGGCCGATCGACTTCCTAGAATGCCGACCCTCATGTTCCGCACGCGCACCGCCATCGTTCTGATCGTCATGACAGTTCTTCTCACGGCCGGGGTCTTCGTCGGGGTCAGTCCCCCGATCGGGAAGCGGATCCTCGCCCAGGTCGAGGAGCAGATCACTCGCGCCGCGCCGCTTGCCGACCAGCGCATGCGCGACGACTCGGCCGCCGTCATTGGCATCGTGAACGACCTCGCGGGCGACAGCGAGTTCAGGCACGTGCTCGTCGAGGCGCTGCCGATGGATCGACGCGCGCTGGCGGCCGGCGTGGTCGACGGACGCAACGAGCGGCTCGCGTTGACGAAGATGGGCAGGGCCGATTTCTTCGCGTTGCTCGACGAGAACGGGAAAGTCCTCGTTCGCAACCTCGATTCGGCCAACATGTTCGGCGAGGATCTGAAGAAGAAGTACCCTTCGGTCGCCAAGGCGTTCGCGGGCCAGCCGAACAAGGACATCTGGAACTTCGACAACAAGATGTACAAGGTCGGCGTCGCGCCGGTGCGCGATGCCAACGGAGCCGTGGTGGGGGCGGTCGTCGTCGGCTACGTCATGACCTCCAAGTCCGCGCGTCAGGATCACGCGAGTCTCGACGCCCACGTCGCGTACTTCCTCGATGGGAAGATCCACGCTTCGAGCTTCGCGATCCCCGGCAGCGAGAAGGACGACGGCAGCGCGACCGAGGACCCTGCGATGTCCAAGGCCGTGGCGGAGGCGCTCTTCAACGGACAGCTCGCGGCGCCGGTCCTCAAGGCGCAGCAGCCAAGCGCGCTCCTGACGATCGAAATCGACAAGAGCGATTATCGCGCGATCGTCGGACCGGCATCGGGCAACGCCACGAGCGGTCGCGCCGGCTACATCGTCATCGCCTCGGTCACCGACGCTCTGAGGCCGCTCAGAGCCGCGCAGAAGGGGATGATCGCCCTGGGCATTCTCGCGGTGCTCGTGATGATCGCCGGCGTTTTTGCCGCGGCGCGCCGCTACGAGAACGGGCTCGACCGGCTCGAGATCGGCGCTTCGGAGATCATCAACGGGAACCACGATTTCACCTTCGCCGCGTCCGCGCCGGAGTTTTCGGGGTTGGCGGGCGCCCTCAACGTCGTGCTCGCGCGCCTGCTGGGGCGCCGGGACCCGGTCCGCGAGGAGAGCCAGGGAGGCGCGGGGCAGCTCGTTCTTCCCATCTTGGGGCTGGGAGGGACGCTGATCCTGGGCTCGCTGGCCGCGTTGTTCATGCTGGGGCGCCAGGAGGGCCTCGACGCCGCCGATCTCGCGGTGCTGCAGCGCAGCGTCGCCGCCTTCGACATCGCGGCGCTGGTGCTCCTGGCGGCCGGTGTGTTCGCGCTGTCGCGGCACTATCAGCGGGGGCTTGCCAAGGTGGAGGCGGGCGCGTCGGAACTGGTCGGGGCCAACCCGGATTTCACGTTCGACGCTTTCGTCATCGAGTTCGAAGGGCTCTCGAACGCGCTCAACGTCATGCTGGCGCGGCTGCTCGGGCGGCCGGAGCCGGGCGCCGAGGAGGGCGAGGGCGGGGAGTCGAATCCGGCGGAGATCCTGACGATCGACGAGCCGTCGGGCACGCCGGCGGAGGCGAGCACGCTCGGCCAGGAGCCCGAGGACGCTTACTACCGGCGCGTGTACGACGAATTCGCCAACGCGCGCCGCACAGCCGGCGAGGCGGTCGACGGGCTGACCGCCGAGAGCTTCGCGCAGAAGCTCAAGGCCAACGAGTGGATGCTCAGGTCCAAGAACAAGTGCCGCCTGGTCCGTTTCGTCGTCCAGCAGCGCGGCGGCAAGGTCACGCTCCGCCCCGTCACGATCGCCTAGATCCTTCGGATTCACAGAGAGCGCGGGCGCAGCCATTCGGCGGCGGTCTTCCAGACCGCATCGGCGGCCTTGCCACCGGCGATGACGCCGATGTGGCCGCCCGGGACCTCGCGGTAGTCCTTCTCCGTCGAGCCGACGAGCTCGAGGATGGGGCGCACGGCGCGCGGCGGCGCGATCGTGTCCTCGCGCCCCGCGTAGACGAGCAGGTTGGAGCGCACCTCGCGCAGGTCCGCGACGCGGTCGCCGAAGCGCAGGCCGTCCTTGAGACCGTTTTCGACGACGACCTCCTGCAGGAATTGCTTGAAGGCCGCCTGAGGGTACGGGATGAAGTCGTTGGTGAAGCGGTGCATCGCGTCGAAGCCCTTCACGTACTCGTCGTTCCACAGGTTGATGAATAGATCGGCGTAGCGGGTGAAGCGCTTGATCGGCGCCATGAGCTTGAGCGCCTGCGAGCTGACGAAGCCGGGCACGTTGCCGATGCGGTCCGTGAGATTCATCGCCTGTTCGTGGCCGACGCGCGCGAGCGTGGTGAGCAGCCCCATCTTGGTGAAGTCGGTCGGCGCGGCGATGCTGACGATGTTGCGCACGCCGGCGTCGCGCCAGGCGGCGGTGTAGAGCAGCGAGAAGATGCTGCCCATGCAGTAGCCGAGGAGGCTCAGCTCGCGACTGCCGGCGGAGACGCGCACGGCCTCGACTGCGGCGGGCAGCCAGTCGAGCACGTAGTCGTCGAGGCGGACGCCGGTGTCGTGGCGATCGGGCACGCCGAAGTCGACGAGAAAGACCTGGAAGCCGAAGCGGCGCAAGAGCCGCACCATGCTGTGCTCGGGCCGGAGATCGTAGATGTACGGCCGCACCATCAGCGGCGGCACGATCAGGATCGGCACGCGGAACGCGCGCTCGTCGACGACGACGGTCTCGGTGCCCATCTCGATCTCTTCGCGTGCCGGAGCGCGATAACGGTGCACCTCGAGCTTGCCCTTGCGCAGGACCAGGTCGCGTGGCGTGTTGCCGACGGGCGTGGCCGCGCCGTCGACGACCAGCAGCAGGCCGTTGGCGAGCCGCGAGATCGCGCGATCGACCGCGAGGCGCGCCAGTTTGCCTCTGCGCTTGGGTTTGGATGAAACCACGACGCGAGGATAGAGCGAACGCGCGGCTGCTGCTAGATTGCGCGCCATGGCACGTATGGCTGGGCTGATGTCCCATGGATCGTCGCGAATGTTCCGCTGGTCGCTGCTGCTGACCGTCTCGCTCGCGCTGCTCGGCGCGTGCAAGAGCGCACGCTTCTGGGAGAAGAAGGAAGCGGCGCCCAAGGTCGCGAAGCCTCCGCCTCCGCCACCGCCGAGCTTTGACGAGCTCTACGCGCCGTACAAAGCGGGTCGCGTGGCCGAGGCGCTGAAAGCGATGCGCGCGGCGTCGAAGGTTTCTCCCGCCGCCAAGGCGCTGGTCGCGCTGACCGAGAACCGGCTTTCAGCGGTGCTCGCGGGAAAGCTGCCCAAGGACGCGGACGCGCTGCGCTATCGCGCGCGCGCCGCCTGGCGAGCCGGCGATGGTGACGCGCTCATCTGGGCGGTGCAGAAGCTCGCCTTGGCCAAAGCCTCCGACGTCGAGCTCGACGCGATGGCGGCGCTGGCCAAGCAGGCGCGCGGGCATTGGCTGCGGCAGGGGAGGGGAGAAGTCGCGGCGCCCACGGCCTTCGATGCCCGCGGGCGCGTGCCGATAGTGGACGTCGATATCGGTGGCGAGAAGCTGCGCTTCGTCCTCGACACCGGCGCGGAGATCTCGCTGCTGGACGAACGGCTCGCGGCAAAGCTGAAGGTCGTGCGCCCGCCGGCGCCGGCGCCGACCGGCGCGGGAAGCGTCGAGGCTCCGCCCGAGGCTCCTGCGCTCGCGCTCGTCGATCGGCTGGTCGCGCTCGGCGCGACGATCGAGTCGGTCCCGGTCCTCATGGTCCCGTCGTCCGCGCTGCCGCCCGGGGCGCGCGTATCCGGTGTGCTCGCCGCGCAGGACCTCTTCGGCGAGGCCGTGCTCACCATCGACTACGGCGCCGGCCAGATCGTGCGTTCGCGTGACACGAGCGCGGACGGTTGGCCGCTCGTGCTGGTCGACGGCCGTGCGATCCTCGCGATCGAGGGCGCGCTCGACGGTGGAGAGACGGGTTTGTTTCGCGTCGAGACCGGCCAGAAGCGCAGCGTGCTTTCCGCCGAGTACGTCGACGGCGCCATCGCCAAGGGCGCGCCATGGAACGTGCTGACCCCACGCAAGGGCGGCCGGTCGCTCGTCGCCGCGCTCTTCTGCCCGTCGGCTTTGCTCGGCTGCCTCGAAATCAAGGACGCGGCGATCGACGCAGCACCCTCGGACGTTACTCGGGTCGCCTACATCGGCCGGCTCGGCGGCGATGCCTTCGCCGGCAAGCGCATCGTCTTCGACTACGCCGCCGGGAGGCTGCGCGCGAGCGGCCTCGTCGTCGCCCCGCCCCCGCCCCCGCCCCCGCCCCCGGCAGCAGCCCCGGCCTCCGCGACGCCGGAAGCCGCGGGCGCTCCCGCTCCCGCGACGCCGGCTGCGCCCGCACCGTAATTACGCCCCGCGACCGAATTTGCCGCATGGGCGCGGCGATTTGCCCCGGCGTCCCCTCGTGGTTCCACGCGCTTCGAGCGCGGCACGGTTGTCGCATCCGACGACCATCACCGACAGCAGAAGAAAGGGGGCTCCAATGCGCGCACCGTGGTTCGTCGCGTTTCTCGCGTGGTTCACCGCTTGCTCCAGCCAGGAGTTCTGGGTCGAAGGCCACGGCGACGGCGACGTGGGCGTCGTCGCGCTCGAAGGCGCCGATCTCGCCGATGAGCTTCGAGACTCGCCCGTCCGCTTCGCCGACGAGGAGTTCGTACGCCTCGGCGTGTTGTGGGACGCCGATCGCGCGGAGGCCATCGAGGTGGCCACGAGCAGCGATGGCGAGACGTGGTCCCCGTTCGCCCCGCCGACCGTGCGGCACGTGGAGCTCGAGGAACAAGGCAGCTTCGTGGGCGTCGTCGAGGCCGTGAGCGAGGCGCGCTTCTTCCGCCTGCGGAGCGGCGAGGGAGAAGCGACCTACGCGCGGCTCGAGCTCTTGCCGTTGACGCTCGCGGAGTCGGTCGAGGATCGCACCGACCTGCCGGTAGCCTACATGACGATCGGCGTCGCCAACGTGCACGGCCGCGCCGAGTGGGGCGCGCGCAGTGCCGGCTGCGCGTCGGCGATGGGAACGCCCTGGCGCATGGCGATCCACCACACCGAGACGCCGACGGAAGACACAATCTCGCCGGAGGCCCGACTGCGCGCGATTCAGAGCTACCACATGGACGTCAGGGGTTGGTGCGATGTCGCCTACCACTACCTGATGTCGCGCGACGGTCGTCTCTGGGAGGGGCGGCCGGCCCAGAAGCTGGGCGCGCACGCCGGCAGCGGCAACAACAGCGGCAATCTCGGCATCTCGGTGATGGGCTCGCACGGCAGCACGCCGATTACGGACACGCAGCTCTCGGCCGTCGCCGGGCTGGTGCGCGGGCTGGCGGACCTTGACGACATCCCGATCAATCGGACCAAGATCAAAGGCCACCGCGAGTACAAGTCCACGAGCTGCCCGGGCGACGCGCTGTTCGCGCAGTTGGGAGACATCGTGGACGCGGCCACGGGCGCGGGCGCGGTCGGCGGCGGCGGCACGGCGGGCGGCAGCACCGTGACGGTCAAGGGCGTGCTCTACGAAGGCTCCGACACTTCCGAGCGCATCGCCGGCGCCACCGTGCGTTTGGGAACACGCAGCGCGACGACGAGCGCGACGGGCTACTGGGAGTTCACGGGGGTGCCGGAGGGCACGTTCACGGTCTCTGCCGAGGCCGCCGGCTACGTCACGGTCTCGATCACGCGCGCGAGCTACGCCGCGGCGACCTGGGCGAGTTTTGGCCTTTCGCCCGTCGCCGCGACCACGGGCACGTCGGTGCTCCAGGGGGTCGTCTACCACTCCACCGACAGCAGCAACCGCATCCCGTACGCCACCGTGACGCTCTCGACGGGCCACACGGCCACCGCCGGCGCGAGCGGCTTCTACCAGATTACCGGCCTGCCGGCGGGCGTGGTGACGATCTCCGCCGACGCGACGGGTTACGCCGCCTCCTCCGTCGCTCGCACGCTCGTCGAAGGCGAGACCGCGTGGGGCAGCGTGCGCCTCGATCCGTAGCCGCGCGTCATTCTCT
>JBBTFH010000232.1:0-6590 GCA_038041915.1 Myxococcota bacterium | reverse complement strand
TCGAGTCGTCTCCGTCCTCGGCGCGAACGCAGGCTTCGCCGACGGTCGCGGGCGCGGCCTCCTCCCAGGCGAGCGACGCGAAAGAGAGCTTCCAGGCGTCGTCGATCGCGCCGCAGTCGGTCTTGCCGCCGAAAACCCACGCGCGGCCGCCGCCGGCGGCGAAGACCGGCGCGCTGCGGCGCTCGGGCGAGGCGAGATCGAAGGCGACGAAGTTCGCGGGGAATTCGCAGAAAGCCAACGAGCCCTCGTTGGGCTGGTCGCCCTCGCGGAGCTCGTCCCAGCCGCCCTCGTCGTCGAACGTCCACAGGTCGTTGCGGTTGCCGAGCGCGCCCGCGTCGTGTCCGGAAAAGATCACGATGCGCCCCGACGCGTCGTCGACCACGAGCCCGGGGAAGAAGCGCCCGTCCGGCCCTCCGGGGTCCGCGCCGCCGGCGAGGCGGACCCAGGCCGGCGAAGCCGCGTCGAGCGCCCACAGATCGCCGAAGTACTCGGCGTCGAAGGAGAACGCGCGCTCGTCGGCGCCGCCGAACACCAGCAGCCGCCGGCGCGCGGCGTCGAACGCGTACGCCACGAGCAGCCGCGGTGCGGGTTGGCCTTCGGCCTCGCCCGCGTCGATCTCTTCCCACGCGCCCTTCGCGAGCTCGAAGCGCCACGTGTCGTCTTGCGGGTCGTACGCGGCGCCGCTTTGCGACGTGTCGCCGCCGAAGAGCCAGAGCGCGTCGCCCTCGGCGTCGTAGCCGAGCGCGCCTGAGACGCGCGCGCGCGGGCCGGCGCCACCGCCATCGTCGATCAGCGTCCACTCCTCGCCGGCGGCGTCGAAGGCCCAGAGATCGTCGTGCAGCGTGTAGGTCGTGCCACCGGCGCGGAAGCGTCCGCCGAAGACGAACATGCGGCGCGCTTGCGCGTCCCACGCGGTCATGTGACGGCCGCGCGCGCTCGGGCCCTTGGCCTCAATCTCGCGCCAAGCGGCGCAGCGTTCGTCGAGCGCCCACAGCTCGTCCGTGAAGTCGGGATCGGGAAAGCCGCACATCTCGGGCACGGCGGTCGTGCCGCCGAACACCAGTAGTTGCTCGCCCGCCACGTCGAGCGCGCCGGCGTGCTCGCTGCGCGCGGTCGGCCGCAGCGACGGCGGCGGGCAGTCGCCGGCGTGCGCGTCGGCGCCGAGGTCGCCCGTGGGCCCGTCCGCGGCGGCGGTGGCCGCGTCACCATCGGCGGCAAGGACTGCGTCGTCGTCGCAGCCGGCAACGCATAGCAGGATTGCGAATCGCGCTCTCATGTGGATCCTCCGAAGTAGCGCGCCGCGAAGGACGCGCAGGTTTCCGCCAGCGCCGGCTGCAAGACAGCGACCTCGCCGGGTGTGCGCAGGCGCCAGGCGGAGCCGAGCGTCGGCTCGACGGCGTCGCGGTAGCAAGCGAGAGCCTCGGCGCGAGCCGAGCGCAACGCGACGCGCGCGCCACGCAGCTCGCCGCGGTGCGGCACGGACAGCCGCACGCGGCAGGGCGCATAGCCGGGCGCCTCGACCGTCGCCTCGTGCGCGCCCGCGGGCAGCGCAAGAATCGCGATGCGGCCGTCGACACCAGCGACGTGCGCGCGCCCGCCAATCACCAGCCGCCCGCCGGCAATCGGGTGAGCGTCGAAGCCATCCCACAGCAAGAGCTCGACGCCGAGGTCGAAGGGCGAAGCGGGCCGCTCGCCCGCGGCCAGCACCGGCAAAAGCCCCGTCGAAGCGAGCGTGGCGCTGGGCGCCGCGACCACCCTGCCCTCGCGAAGGCGCGCCAGCGCCAGCAGCGCGAGCGCCGCCGCGCAGGCGGCCGTGAGCACGCCGAGCGCGCGCGCATCGAGCGAAGAGCGCGCGGCGATTCGAACGCGCACGGCGGACGAGAGGCCGGCGCGCCGCCATGGCACGTCGGATTGGGTGCGGGCGTGGATCTCGACGCGCCCTGGCGGCCAACCGTCGGTCTCGAGCCGCGCCGCGAAGCGCCCGAGCGCATCCGTCGTCGCGGCCTGGGCGAGCGCGCCTTGCACCAGGATCGACACCGCCGCGCCGGCCACCGGACCCGCCGCGTCGTGCACCTCGCCCCCGACGGCGATCTCCCGCCCGAGCCTGACCAGGTCGTCGTCGCTGGCGAGAGTCACCCGCACCTCCGTGACGACCGTCGTGTCGAGCATGGCCTCCGCCGGCGCGTAACGCCGGTCGCCGGCGAAGCGCGCAATGAGGCGCGCCGGGCCGGGCGCGCCGAGCCGCAGAGAATCGATCTCGATTCGCGCCGGCAGCGACTTCGCTTGCGCAATCTCGCGGCCACGCTCGTCCTCGACGAGGATCGGCAGCGACACGGCAGCGCCGCCCGCGCGCGCCGAAATCGCGAGCGCCTGCGTGGACGCGCCGACCGCGCCGCCGCGCGTCTCGCCGCTGACGACGATCTCCGCCGGCCCGCGCATGACCAGCGCCACGGCCAGCCGCTCCCCGTCGACGGCGATCGGACCGGCCCGCGCCGCGAGGTAGCCCTCGTCGCCGGCGAAGCCGAGCTCGACCGCCGCGGCCTCGCCCGTGGCGAGAGGCGCGCCGGGCAAGGACAGGGTAAAGGCGCCGCCCGCCGTGGTCGCAACCTGTGCCCGGGCCTCGCCACCACCCTTGCCCGACAGCCGGCCTTCGACCGCACGCCCCGGCAGCCCGGTGAAGAGCTCCGCATCGCGCAGGTGCCCGGACACGAGGACCTCGGTCGCCGCACGCTCGATGCTGTCGACCTCGAGGCTCGCGTGGCCCCGCACCATCACGACCGAGGCGATCAGAAAAGTTGCGGCTCCCACGGCGCCTGACACTACCATGCTCCGATCCTTTGGTGTTTACAGGTCGCTCGACCATGTGCTAGGCGTAGTTTAGCGGACTTAGACTGCGTGACCATACATGCAATGTATCGTCAACCAGGAGGCGCAATGCGCATACGAAAGCTCGAGATCCACGGCTTCAAGTCGTTCTCGGAAAAGACCGTCCTTCACTTCGAGAGCGACATCACCGGCATCGTCGGCCCGAACGGCTGCGGCAAGTCGAACCTGGTCGACGCCGTCCGCTGGTGCATGGGCGAGCAGTCCGCCAAGACGCTGCGCGGCGACTCGATGGAGAACGTGATCTTCCACGGCTCCGAGTCGCAGGGCCCGCTGGGCATGGCCGAGGTCGCCATTACCTTCGAGACGGCCTCGGTCGACCCGTCGGGCGGCAGCACCGTGGGCCTGCCGCCCGAGTACGCGGCCTATCCCGAGATCGTGGTCGCGCGCCGCCTCTACCGCGACGGCACGAGCGAGTACCTGATCAACCGTGTGCCGGTGCGCCTGCGCGACGTCGTCGAGCTGTTCCTGGGAACCGGCGTCGGCAAGGCCGCCTACTCGATCATCGAGCAGGGACGCGTCGGGCAGATCGTGAGCGCGCGCCCGGAAGATCTGCGCGGCATCATCGAGGAGGCCGCCGGCGTGACGAAGTACCGACTGAAGAAGAAGGCGGCCGAGCGGCGCATGGAGGCGACGCGGGGGAACCTCGCGCGCGTCAGCGACGTGCTCGCCGAGATGGAGCGCAACCTCGGCTCGCTCAAGCGCGCGGCCGAAAAGGCGCGGCGCTTCGCCGAGTACAAGAGCGAGCAACGCGATCTCGAGCTCTGGGACGCGACGTTCCGCTACCTCGCGCTGCGCGCCGAGACGCGGGCGGCAGAGGCCGCGCTTGCCGACGTGACTTCGATGCGCGAGGCGCTGCGCACGGAGGTCGCGACGCTCGAGGCGACGCTCGACGCGGCGCGGCTGCGGCATGAGGAGCTGCGCCGGCAGCTCGGCGCCGCGCAAACCGAGCACGCGGAGCTCGGGCACAGGCTGCAGATGAGCGAGTCGAACGCGCAGCAGAAGAGGTCCGAGTCCGCCAACCTCGACCGGCGCGCGAGCGGCGCGCTGGCCCAGTTCGCCGAGGTGACCGGCGAGGCCTCGCGGGCGGCCGAGGAGCTGGCCGCGGCCGAATGCGAGGCGGCCGAAATCGCGCGGCGCGTGCTCGCCTGTGGCGAAGCGGTCGCGCGGAGCGAGGAGTCGGCGCTGGCGCTGCGTGCGCGGCTCGCCGAGGCGCAGGAGACGCTGCGGACCTGCCACGAGGCGGCGACACGCGCCGCGGGCGAGGAGGCGCGGCTCGGAGCGACGATTGCGAGCAACGACGCCTGGCGCGCCGGGCTCCGCGAGCAGGCGTCGCGCATGCGCGACGAGGAGGAGCGGCTGCGGCGGCGCACGCGCGACATCGAAGCCGAGATTTTCGCGACCGAGCGCGCGCTCGACACTCTGCACAGCGCGCGCCTGTCGATCGGCGAGCAGCGCTCGGGGCTAAAGGCGCGCCTGGCCGATCTGGGAGACGAGGTCGCGGCCGGCGAGAGCCGCATCGACACGCTGCGCTTGGAGCTCCACCGCTCGCGCGCGCGCCTCGGCTCGCTCGAGAAGATCGAGCAGGACGGCGAGGGCCTGCGGCGCGGCGTGCGCGCGGTGCTCGACTGGAGCGAGAGGTCGCGACCCGCCCAGGTCGGCGCCGAGCCGGGCGCGTGCGGCGGCGGCCTCGGGCGCGGCATGGCCGTGCGCGGGCTGGTCGCCGACATCGTCGAGCCTCCACCCGAGCTCGAGACGGCGCTCGCGGCGGCTCTCGGCGAGCGCATCGAGAGCGTCATCGTCGACGGGCACGAGACCGGCTGCAAGGCCATCGACTACCTGAAGCGCGGCGCGCAGGGGCGCTCGACGTTCATCCCGCTCGAGTTGCGCGCCGCCCGAGGCGGAGGCGCGGCGATGCCGACCGCGGGCGACGGCGTGCGCGGGTCGATGCTCGACCTCGTCCGCACCAAGCCCGAGTACCAGGATGTCGCGCGCAGCCTGCTCGGCGACGTGGTCGTGGTCGAGGACCTCGACCACGCCTTCGCGCTCTGGCGACACGCCGAGGTCGGCGCCTCGCGCCGCTTCGTCACGCTCGACGGCGAGGTCATCGAGCCCGACGGCGTCGTCTCGGGCGGCTCGCGCGAGGACGGCGCGGGTATGCTGTCGCGCAAGCGCGAGATCCGCGAGCTCGGGCAGATCGTCATGGCGCTCGAGGGCAGCCTCGGCGGCGAGATCGAGCGGCACGTCGCGTTGCGCGGAGAGGTCGCCGCCGCCACGCGGCAGCTCGAGGCGCTCGATCGCGACGGCCAGAGCGGCGATCTCGGCATCGTGTCGGCGGAGGGCGACGTCAAGCACCTGTCGGTCGAGAAGGCGGCCCACGACCTCAGGCTCGGCGAAATCGCTTTCGACCTCGCCGCGAACGACGAGGGCCTCCGGCGCGCGGCGGCCGAAGAGCAGGAGGCGCGCGCGGGGCTCGAGGCGGCCCACCAGGCGAGCAGCGAGGCGGAGCGCCGCGGCTCCCTGATCGAGGCCGAGGCGCGCGAGCTCGCGCCACGTGCCGAGGACGCGGCGACGCGGGAGACCACCGCGCGTATCGCGCTCGCGACGGCCAGTGCGCAGCGCGAGTCGAGCGACCGCCACCTCGGTATGGTGCGGACGCGCAAGGAGGAGCACGAGGCCCGAGCCCACAGCCTGACGCGGCAGGCCGAGGAGGATCGCGCACGCGCGGCGGAGCTGCGCGAGGACGCGGCGGTGATTGCGTCGACGCTCGCGCCGATGGCCGAGCGCATCGGCAAGCTCGGCGACGAGGTCGCGCGGGCGCAGGCGGCGCACGACGCGTCGGACGAGCGCCAGCGGCAGCTCGAGGGCGATCTGCGCGGGCGCGTGAGCGCGCTCGTCGAGGCGACCGAGCAGTCGTCGCAGTTGGGCGTGCGCGTGCGCGAAGGCGAGCTGAAGATGACGCAGCTCCTCCAGCACGTGGATGACAACTTCCGCGCCGACCTGCGGCTGGTCGCGAGCGACTACCACATGCGGCCGCTTCCCCAGGACAAGCACCTCGAGCGTGCGCGGCAGCTCAAGAAGCTGCTCGACGGGCTCATGTCGAGCGGCGTCAACCACGACGCGATTCGCGAGCACGAGGAGCTCGGGCAGCGGAAGGACGCGATGGCGACGCAGAAGGCGGACCTCGAGCAGGCGCTCGCCGACCTCGCGGAGGCCATCACGACCACCAACCGGACCTGCCGCAAGCTATTGCGCGAGGCGCTCGACGCGATCAACGAGCGCATCCAGGTGGTTTTCCCGCGCCTCTTCCGCGGCGGGCACGCGGAGATCGTCGCGGTGGGAGAGGGCGACATCCTGGAGGCCGGCGTGCAGATCATCGCGCAGCCGCCCGGCAAGAAGCGCGGGCCGATCCAGGCGCTCTCCGGCGGTGAGAAGGCGCTCACGGCGGTCAGCCTGCTGTTCGCGATCTTCCTGTATCGGCCGAGCCCGTTCTGCCTGCTCGACGAGGTCGACGCGCCGCTCGACGAGACCAACGTCGGCCGCTTCGGCGAGATGCTGCGCGAGATGTCGCGGGCGACCCAGTTCATCCTCATCACCCACAATCACCGCACGATGGAGGCCGCCGACGTGCTCTACGGCGTGACCGCAGAACAGCCCGGCGTCTCCAAGCTCATCTCGGTCAGCCTCACGCGCAGCGACGCGGCGGC
>JBBTFH010000231.1:0-6377 GCA_038041915.1 Myxococcota bacterium | reverse complement strand
TGCCGGCGATCGTGCTCGCGGGCGGCCTCGGCTTGGCGCTGCGGACGCGGCGGCGCAGGAGCGACGCGCGATGAAAGGCGTGTGGCTGCATCTCGCGCTGCTGCTCGGCGCGCTCGGCTTCGCGTACCAGACGTGGACGCGCCCGGCGGCGAGCGAGGCCGGAGGCCAGCCGCGTGAGAGCGAGCGTGAGGTGATCGTGTGGGAGGTCGCCGCGGAGAGCATCAAGAGCATCGACCTGATGGGCGAGAAGAAGCTCGTGCGGCTCGAGCGGCGCACCGAGGGCGGCGAAGCATGGCTCTGGGGCACCGTCGAGCGCGAGAAGCCGGCGCCCAAGAAGACCGAGGAGACGCCCGAGTCGTTGTCGAAGGTCGAGGAAGGCGCGACCACGCGCAAGGCGTTCCTGGTGGGCGAGGCCGGCGACAAGCTCGTCGCGTCGCTCTCGACGCTGCGCGCGCTGCGGGCGCTCGGCAAGCTCGACGCCGCGCGCAAGCAGGAGCTCGGCCTGGACGCGCCCAAGGAAACGTTGCGCGTGATCTCCGGCGCCGTGACGCACGCGCTTCGGCTCGGCGGCAAGGTCTACGGCGGCTCCGATCGCTACGCCGAGTACGTCAAGACCGGCGAGGCGTTCGTCGTAGGCGGCGACGCGCTGCGCGATCTCGACGCGGCCGAGAGCCGCCTGGTCGAGCGCGAGGTTCACCGGTTCAAACCCGATGCCGTCAAGGCCATGGCGGTCAAGCGCGGTGATCGCGCGCGCGCGCTCGTGCGCGGAGGCGTCGACGCGAAGGCTCTCTTCTGGGCCGACGCCGGCAAGCCCGACGCCAAGGACGAGACCGCCGGCAACTGGGTCGCGAAGCTCGATCGGCTGAAGGTCACGGACTACGTCGAGGACCAGGCCGCCGACGCCGCCGAGAGCGTCGCTCCCGAGCCGGTCGTGCGTGTCGAGTACGCCGGGGCGGGCGGCGAGTCGCTCGGCTTCCTGGAGCTGCAAAAGACGCCCTCCGAGAAGGACGGCAAGTTCGACTACCAGGCTCGCACCGAGCACACGCGCGGCCTCGTCAAGGTCAGCCAGTTCCTCGGCGAGCAGGTCGAGCAGGACCTCGACGCGGTGCTGGCGAAGTAACGGGGCTCGTCAGCCCGGCTGCCAGATGCGCAGGCGCGGGAAGTACGTGCGGTAGTAGCCGCGATCGCGCGTAAGCAGGCGGTCCGCGTGGCGCAATGCGTGTGCGCCAACCAGGAAGTCGGCGAGCATCCGTTCGCGCTTCCCGCCGCGGCGGCGATAGTCGAGCCAGGCGCGCCCCGCCACATGCGCCGCCGTGGCCTCCGTCGGGACGAACTCGATGCCGGCCGCGCCAAAGGCGCGTGCGCAGGCCTCGTGGCTTTCGAAGCGTCCGCCGACCTCGGCCCACACGACATCGCCCACGACCAGCGCGCCGTCCACGGCCGCCTGCTCGAGCGCCGCCAGCGAGCTTTCGCGGTGAGCGGGATCGGGCTTGAGGACATCGAGCAGCACGTTGGAGTCCACGGCTGTCCTCATGGATCGTCGATGGCGTCGGGCTTCCCGCGCAGCTCGTTCATCACCGCGTCGGTGCTCCCGGGTTCGCCCAGGATGCCCACGAGCGCGCGCAGCGGCGAAGTCTGGCCGCGCTTGCGTGCCACGAACCCGCCGGGAACGATTTCGATCTCCAACTCGGTTCCCTTCCGCAGGGCGAGCCGCTGGCGGACCTTCTTCGGGACCGTGACCTGGCCCCGCTCCTGGATCACGACTTTCATACCGAAACAATATGATTGCATACCGATACTGTCAAAGAGAGAGTTTCCTTGGGAGTGTCGTCGTCGGCTATTATCAAGCCCGTGAGGATCCAGTCGTTGGCCGCCGCCGTGCTCCTCCTCGCCGCGTGCGACGAGGCGACGGTGATCGTCGAGACCACGCTGCTCGATCGCACGACCGATATTCTGGGGCCGTATCGCGTGACGACGGTCGTGCGCGACCCCGACGGCGTCGACCACGTCTATCTCTTCCACTGCAAGTACGGGCGCGCGCTCGCCGAGGCGTGTCCGCGCGACGCCTTCCGGGCGATCCCGCTCGCGGACGAGGGCGGCGCGTACACCGGCGAGATCCCCGGCACCGGCGCGCCGGACTTCACGGTGCAGTACTACGTCGAGGCGCGCGACGGCGATGAGGTCGTCACCGATCCGCCGGAGGCTGCGACGACCTTCGCGTTCGACGTGGTCGGGCCGCACGGAGCCTGCGAAGGCGACGCCGACTGCCTGCCCGAGGAGGTTTGCGACGAGGAGTTCTGCTCGCCGTCGGCGGGAATCTGTGACGACGACGACGGTTGTCCCGAGGGACACGTCTGCGACGTGGGCGGGCGCTGCCGCCCGGCGGTGCGTGCCTGCGGCGCCGACGAGGATTGCCTGATCGCCGAGATCTGCGATGGCCCAAGCTGCGTCCCCCGGCCGATCTGCACCGCGGCCGAGGATTGTCCGGACGGCTTCGGCTGCTCCACCGACGCCGGCGTGTGCGTGCGCCTGTGCGAGTCCGACGAGGAGTGCCCGGCGGGGCGCGCGTGCGCGTTCGGCCGCTGCGAGGCGTCGGACGCGTGCGAGGTCGACGGCGATTGCGCGAGCGGCGAGTCGTGCGACCTCGACGGCATCTGCCGCGAGCAGGGCGGGGCGGCCGGCGCGGATTGCTCGTCGGACGCCGACTGCGGCGGCGCGACCGACTACTGCCTCTTGCACTTCGAGGACGAGCGCCTCTTCTGCGGCGCCGACTGCTCCGAGGCGCCGTGCGACGCCGGCTTCTCCTGCTGCCGCGTCGCCGTCCCCGAGCAGTGCCTGCCCGACGCGTACGCCGAAAACCTCGACTGCCAGTAGCGGCCTCCCGCCAGAAGGACCGCACGGGCTTGGCGCGCGGCGCACGTGTGGCATCATCGGAAGCGTGACCGGCGTTCCGCAGCCCATCCGCGATCTGGTCGAGCGCACCGCCGACGCCTGGCGCGCGGCCCTCGGCGAGCGCCTGCGATCGGTTGTGTTGTTCGGCTCGTGGGCGCGCGGCGAGGCGACTGACCGCAGCGATGTCGACCTCGCCGTGGTCGTGGATCCACCGAGCGAGGGCGATTGGAGCCGCCTTTGCCGCCCGATCGGGCGCGACCCGGAGGAGCGCCCGGACGTGTCGATAGTCCTGTGGTCGGGCGCCCAGCTCGCGGCGCACCCGTGGCTGATGATCGACGTTGCCACCGACGGGATCATCGTGCTCGACGACGGTCGCCTGCGCCGCGAGATGGACGACGTGCGCGAGCGGCTGCGGCGCTATGGTTCGGTTCGCGAGTACCTGCCGGATGGCACGTGGTTCTGGGACCTCAAGCCGGACTGGAAGCCCGGCGACGTGATCGAGATATGACGAGCCACCTGCGCGCGCGCGACCTGCTGTGGTTCACAGGCGACGAACTGGGCGAGATGCGACGGGCGCTCGCGTCGGGGAACTGGAATCTCGCCGTGCGTCGCGGCCAGGAGGTGCTGGAGACGAGCGTCAAGGCCGTTCTGCTGCACCTGGGCGGCGACTACCCCAAGTCGCATGACCCCGTGCCCGCGTTGCGCCTCGTCCTCGGAAAGCGCGGACACTCCGTCGACGAGCAGCGGCTTGAGCGCATCGGCGCCGCGTCCAGGGACCTTGCCAAGAAGCGCGGTCCTGCCGGCTACGTGGAGATCCTTTGCACCGAGGCCGAAGGCCGTGCCGCCGCCGAGGCGGCCGAGGACACCTTCCTGCTGGCGACGGAGATTTGCGGCCCGCCGCCACCCGGGCCGTTCCGTCCGGGCGCTGCGTAAGTGCGCCACTCTCGTGGTGGATTGGGCAGTCACCTCGAGCTCGAGCGCGACCGCACGCCGACGCCTACCGCGGTAGGAGTGCTATCGTCGCCGGCGATGTCCGACGAGCGCGACGCCGCCATCGCCGCCGTGACGCTCCATCCCGGCATGCTGGCGACCGCGAGCGAGCAGCAGCGCCGCGAGTGGGAGGTCGCGCTGCGCGAGATCGAGGGCGCCGAAGGGCTCAAGCTCCGCGCGGCCGGTCACGCGGGCGAGGCGCTCGAGATGCAGATCCGCACCGCGCCCGGCGGCTTCGACCTGCGCCTGCGCCGCCCGTCGGGGCTGCTGGTGCGCGAGCTCGCGCTTCGCAGCGACGAGCTGAGGGATTCCATCGACGAATATCTTGGGATCGTCGAACAGATGCGGCCCGACTCGCCGCACTTCAATCGGATGCGGCTCGAAGCCCTCGATGTCGCCAAGCGCATCGTCCACGACGAGTCGGCGCAGCGCGTCCGCAAGCTCCTCGGCGAAAGCGTGGTCCTCGACCTCGAAACCGCCCGCCGCCTCTTCACGCTGCTCTGCGTCGTCGTCTACCGCCCGAGACCCGCGAGCAAGCGCGACTGAGGCTACTCGTCGTCGTCGTCGTCGTCGGCAGCGTCCGCCGCGCGCGCGCGCGTGCCGGTCTCGAGGTCGAAGTCGAGCTCGTGGACCAGCATCTCGTCCATCATGTCGTCGATCGACAGCCCCAGCGCCTCGCCGCGCCGAAGCTCCTCGCGCTCGAACTCCTCGAACGACCCATAGACCCGGTTTCCGTCGCGCATCATGTGTCTGTCTCCTTTGTGAGTGTTCCGGCCTCGAACCAATCCTCGATGAATGCCCCGCTCTCTCCCCAGGCCTCTTCCCGCGCCGTCTCGCGCACGGAGAGGACCTGCCAGTCCTCGATCGGCTGCAGGTACTCGCGCATCTTGATCTCCACGCTGAGCTTTCGGCACATCGTCACGGCCTCGCCGTGAAACTCGGAGAACCAGCGCGCGAAGACCTGGGTGCCCGGCCGCTCCAGCGCCGCCACCTCCCACCACAGCACCGGCCGCTTCATCCGCTCGCGATACTCGACATGTTCCATGGTGTGCATTGTGGCCTTTCTGACTACATAATCTGACATGTAGGACAGAAGCGCAAGTTTTATCTGCAAATTAATTGTAATTATATGAAATCAATAGGTCTTTTTCCCTTTACAAACCGCTGAAATCTTTGTAATGGCTATCTCCGAGCGTGTAACGGATGGGTCGCGTCTACGCGGTTGCCAATCAGAAGGGCGGCGTCGGAAAGACCACGACAGCGGTCAACTTGGCCGCGTCGCTGGCCGTCTCTGAACGCCGTGTGCTCCTTTGCGACTGCGATCCGCAGGGGAGCGCGTCGTCAGGGCTCGGCTATGGCCGCGGGCGCGCCGAACGCGGCACCTACGACGTGCTGGTGGGGCGAGCCACGGCGGCCGAGCTGATTGTGGCCACCGACCTGCCGTTTCTAAAGCTCCTCCCCGCCACGGCCGATCTGGTGGGCGCCGAAATCGAGCTCGCCGACGCCGAGGCGCGCGAGAGCCGCCTGCGCGAGGCGCTCGCCCCGATCGTCGACGACTACGCCTACGTGCTGCTCGACTGTCCGCCGTCGCTCGGCCTGCTCACGCTCAACGCCCTGGTCGCGGCGGAGCGCGTCGTCGTGCCGCTGCAGCCCGAGTACTACGCGCTCGAGGGGCTCGCGGACATCGTCTCGACCGTCGAGCGCGTGCGCGCGACGCTGAACCCGCGGCTCGCGATAGCCGGCATCCTGCTGTGCATGGTCGACGGGCGATTGAGCCTGACGTCGCAGGTCGAGCGCGAGGTCCGGCGCCACTTCGAGGGGCGCGTCTTCGAGACGGTGATTCCTCGCAACGTGCGGCTCGCCGAGGCGCCGTCTTTCGGCAAGCCGGCGCTGCTCTACGACATCGACTCGCGCGGCTGCCAAGGCTACCTCAAGCTTGCGAGCGAGATCGTCGCCGCCGAAGAGCAGACATGACCGCGAAGACGCCTCCGACTCCGCGCCGCGCGCTCGGCCGCGGGCTCGACGCGCTCTTGCCACCGATTGCGCCCGGGGCCGCGCCCGTGCCCGCTTTGCCGCTCGCGCCGCCGCCGCGCCGCGATTTCCTGCACTGCCCGGTCGATGAGATCCGTCCCGCGCCCGACCAGCCGCGACGCCGCTTCTCCGACGACGGGCTCGCGTCGCTCGCCGCGACCATCCGCGAGCACGGCGTCGTCCAGCCGCTGCTGGTACGGCGCGAGCGCGGTCGGGATGGCTTCGTCATCATCGCCGGCGAGCGCCGCTGGCGTGCCGCGCAGCGCGCCGGCTTGCGCGAAGTGCCGATCGTCGTCAAGGAGGCCGCGCCGCGCGAGGCTTTCGAGCTGGCGCTCATCGAGAACCTGCAGCGCGAGGATCTCGATCCGCTCGAGGAGGCGGAGGCGTTCTCGCGCCTCGCGAGCGAGCATGGCCTCTCGCAGGACGCGATTTCCGCGCGCGTCGGCAAGGATCGCTCGACGGTG
>JBBTFH010000230.1:0-3357 GCA_038041915.1 Myxococcota bacterium | reverse complement strand
GCCCCGCGATCAAGACGCTCGACACCTACGACGGTCCCATCCGCGTCGTCCGCGGCCGGGTCACGCGCACCGACGACGCCGAGGCCGCGCCGCACACCTGGTGCGTGGCGGTCACCGGCAAGGCCGAACGCCTGTCGGCGGACCAGGCGATCCTCATCGCGCGCGCGCGTTGGCACATCGAGAACACCGGCTTTCACCAATGGACGACGCGCTGGCGCTTTGCTCACGTCTTCGTCCACGACGCCCATGGGCTGCTCTGCCTTTACTGGCTCTTCTTCGCCGCCTTCAACCTGCTGACGCTCTTCCTCTACCGGCAACTCCGCAGCTATGGCCGCGACCGCGGCAAGGACGTCACGCGCACGATCAGCCGACTCGTCGACGAGATGCTCGATGAACTGGCACGCCTCGACCGCTCGCCCTGGGATCCCGACCCCGGCTGACGCCGCGCCGGACCCGCGCGCACAAGGGCCGCGCAGAGCCGCCGGCGTCAAACCCGCCCACGAAGTGCCCCCCCCAAGGAGGAGGGGCCTGACACCGGAAGACCAGCCCCCGCCGCACCGACGGCCCCCCTGCGCCCGCGCGCCGCTCCGACGGCGACGCCGCGCAAGCGGGGCCGCTCGCGCCGCACGACGTGCGGAACCCCTGGCCAGAGGGTGCACTGCTGGACTAAGTCATGGACTTAGTCCAAGATGATGGCGTCATGCGGATCGTAAACATCCACGAGGCCAAGACGCATCTCTCGAAGCTGCTGGCGCGAGTCGCGCGTGGCGAACGGATCGTCATCGCCAAGAGCGGACGGCCGGTGGCCGAGCTTCGGCCCGTCGAAACGCCGGCGGCGACGCGACGGCTGGGCGAGCTGCGCGGGCAGATCTTCATGGCCGAGGACTTCAACGCTCCGCTTCCCGACGACGTTCTGGCCGACTTCGAGCGCTGAGAGCCGAAACGTGGCGCAAAAGCTCCTGCTCGACACCTGCACGTTCCTGTGGATGCTCGGCGAGAGCGAGCGCCTGGGTCCGCGTGCTCGCGACGCGCTGCTCGATTCTTCCCGCCAGGTGTTCCTCAGCGCCGCGTCGTCCTGGGAGATCGCCATCAAGGTGCGCCTGGGCAAGCTGCGCCTTTTGGGCTCGCCCGGGGCGCTCATTCCGGCCCAGCTCGACCGCAACGGCATCACGCCGCTCGCCGTCGAGCACGCGCACGCGCTCGCCACGGCGGAGCTCGCGGCGCATCACCGCGACCCGTTCGATCGACTGCTCATCGCGCAGGCGCGGATCGAGCGAATGACGCTCGTGACGCCGGACGCCGCGTTCGCGCCCTACGGCGTCGAGACGATCTGGTAGGGCCGACATGCGCGCCATGCGAAGCAAGAGACTTGGCAAGGCTCCCGAGGCGCGGGCGGCGCGGCTGTCGCGCGTCGAGATGACCGAGGTCGTGCTGCCGGGCGACACGAACCCCTACGGCAGCGCGTTCGGCGGGCGACTCATGCAGTGGATGGACATCGCGGGCGCGGTCGCCGCGCACCGCCACGCGCGCGGCAACGTGGTGACGGCGAGCGTCGACGACGTGCACTTCGTCGCGCCGGTGCGCCTGGGCGACATCGTCGTGCTGCGCGCGTCGGTCAACCGCGCGTGGGGCTCGTCGATGGAGGTGGGCGTGAAGATCGTCGCCGAGAATCCCGACGCGCGCTACACCACGCGGCACACGTCGACCGCCTACCTCACGTTCGTCGCGATCGACGCGCGCGGTCATCCGCGGCGCGTGCCGGCGGTGGTCGCCAAGAGCGCCGACGAGAAGCGGCGCTTCGCCAAGGCGGAAGGCCGTCGCGTGCGTCGGCTCCGCCTGCGGCGCGAACGCCTGGCGCGGCTGGAGCGCGCTTGACGCCCGCATCAGAATCAGAGCGACAGCACCTTCCGAAGCGACCGCTCGACGGCCCGCATATCGGCGGCGCCGAGCCGGCCGAGCTTCCGTTCGATCATCGACGCCTTGATGGTGCGCAGGATTGCGGTCACCAGCGATGGCAGCGGCAGGCCGGCCTCGCGCCAGTCGGTGACGGCGGAGTCGCCCGGTAGCAGTCGCGTGGTGTTGCTCGTGAGCGCGGCGACGATCACTTCCTGTCGGCCGGCGTGGTACGGCTCGGAAGAGAGCACCAGCACGGGGCGCCGTTTGGCCCCCTGCTCGTCGGCGAAGACGAAGCGGACGAGCGCGATCTCGCCGCGGCTAGAGTTTGTCGTAGACGGCATCGGCCTCATTGGCCCACCGCGCCGAGAGCACCGGGTCGTCGGCGCCCGAGAGAGCCGTCTGCGAATCTTCGGTCACTTGTCGGGCCAACGCGCGCCGCGCGTATTCCTGGAGGGTAAGATCGAAGCGGGCGGCGGCGATCCGCGCGCGTCGACGCAGGTCGGGCGGGACGTCCAGTGCCAGCCGACTTCGGTGGGGCGCTGTCTTTGCCATGGTGTCTTGATACCATGGATCAATACGTCCACGGCGATATCGGTGTGCGGCGCGAGCGGCTGGCACGCCTACAGCGCGCCTGACGCGGGGAATGTACGATCGAGAGCAAAACTGCCGATGACACTGACGTTCAAACGCCTGCCCACGCGGCGGGGGAAAGTGACGGACGGATCATGAAGCTCGTGCAAGTGGCGATGCTGGCCGTGGGGTTGCTGGGGACGGGTCGCGCGCACGCGGACGTTCCGGACGAGCCGAAGAACCCGGAGGAGTCGGACGTGCAGCACACGATGTCGATCACCATCTCGCCGATACACCTCTCGCTTCCGGTCGCCGAGGTTACGGCGGAGTTTCGGCTTGCGGACTCGATCGGTGTCGCGGCGATCGGCGGCTTCGGCTCGGTTGGCGGCTTCTCGGCCTACGAGGTCGGCGGGCATTTCCGCTGGTACCCGGTAGGCTCGTTCGTCCACGGGATGCAGCTTGGCGCCGAGGTGCTGTACCTCGGCATCAGCGACGATGACATCGGCGAATCCGGGGTCTCGGGGAGCGGGAATGGCTTCGCGGTGGGGCCGTTCATTGGGTACAAGATCGCGACGAACGTCGGGTTCACGTTCGACGCACAGCTCGGAGTCGAGAAAGTCTTCGCGCGCGCGGAAGCGTCGAGCGGCTCAGCGAGCGCGACCGCGGAGGCCGAAACGACAATCCCGCTCCTGAACCTGAACGTCGGCTGGTCGTTCTGACGCCGACCTGACCGCTGCCCGGGTCGAGGATCCCGCGCGTCGGGCGCGGGCCGCGCGTCACGAAGACGGGGGCTTGGTGGTCAGAGCGCGCCTGACGCGATGGCGTCGACGCGCGCGACGGTGCGCGGATCGACCCGCGTTTCGCCGCCCGGGCCGATGAGCCGAACGTCGT
>JBBTFH010000229.1:0-3859 GCA_038041915.1 Myxococcota bacterium | reverse complement strand
TCGCGGGTGGTCACGCCCTTGTCGACGAGGAGCTTCATCAGCTTGCGGATGACCTGCTCGTCGCGCTCGACGCGGGCTTCGAGCGCAGCCACGCGCGCGCTCAGCGTGTCGAAGCGCCCGGTCACGCCGCTGTGCCGCGGCGTTTGGCCGCCGCCCGGCGCGGCGCCGAACTGCCCGGTGGGCAGCGCGCCGCCGACATCGACCGCGGTGCTGATGCCCCACGAATCGAACTTTCCCGCGGGCCTGGCGGCCGCTTCGCCGAGGTAGTGGACGCGGATCGCCGCGTCGAGCGACTGCGCGCCGGCGAGGTAGGGACGCACGTTCGCGCGGGTCCGGACGCGGACCTCGTCGATGAGCGTGAGATCCGTCGGATCGAGCACCGCGACGTCGAGAAACTTGCCGACGGCGGTGAAGGCGAAGGGGAAGACCTGATGCTCCTGGCAGAAGTCGGCGGGCAACATCTTGAGCGCGGCGGGGTCGGGCGTGCGGCTGTCGAGCTTGACCGCGGGCATGTTGAGCTGCGAGCTGAGCGTCTGCACCAGCGCCTCTTCGGTGCAGAAGCCCAGATTGACCAGCACCTTGCCGAGCGCGCCTCCCCACTTGCGCTGCTCGGCGAGCGCCGAGCGCAACTGGTCCTCGTCGATAATCCCCGCCTGAATCAGTAGGTCGCCGACCTTCTTGCGCACGGGAACCTCCGCCAACCTGGATTCATCTTGCAACGCGGGAGCACAGGCGGCAAATTCCGCGCCGTGCGGAGGCCGACCATCGCGGTGTGCGGCGCGTCGGGCGCGCTCACGCCCGAGCTTGAGCGCTTGGCCGAGGAGCTCGGCGGCGAGATCTGGCGCGCCGGTTTTGATCTCGTGTGCGGCGGGCAGGACGGCGTGATGGAGGCGGTGTCGCGCGGCTACGCGCAGGCGCGCGGTGATCGCCCCGGCACGATCATCGGGATCCTGCCCGGGTCCGCGGCGGCGGACGCGAACGCGTACTGCGACCTCGTCGTGCCGACGGGCTTGGGCTACGCGCGCAACACGCTGGTGGTGTTGGCGGGCGACGGGATCGTGCTCTGCGGCGGCGGCTCGGGCACGCTGTCGGAGGCGGCGTTCGCGTGGCAGTTCGGAAAACCCATCGCGGCGCTCGAGCCGTCCGGCGGCTGGGCGCGCGAACTCGCGGGACGCGCGCTCGACGGGCGGCGCGCCGACCGCATCCACGCGGCGACGACGCCGGCCGACGCGGTCGCGTGGCTCAAGGCGCGGCTCGCGGCATGAGGGCGGCGTCGAGCGGCGGGTTTTCCCGATCGTCGAGCAGCAGCACCTCGCGCGCGAAGTCGAACTCGCTCTTCTGGTAGATGGCGCGCTGCGGCTCGTCGAGGAGCGCGGCAAAGCGATCCTCGGCTTCCGAGGCGAGCGTCTCGAACTCCGCGATCGTCTGGCCGGCCTTGGCGGGGTCGAGCGCGGCGGTGCGCGTCTCCAGCATGTCGGCGATGTCGCGCGCGATCTGGTGCGCCCGCGCGATCTGCTCGGGCCGCAGCGCGGCCTCGCGCGCGAAGAGGTGCAGGTGCTCTTCGGCGCCGCGCCGGCTGGCGTGCAGCAGATCGATCGCCTGCTGGGCCGCAAGATCCGCGCCGTCACGGGGCGTGCGCGTGGGGCGGACGAACGGCGGGCGCAGGGCCGCAAGCGCGCCGGGGCCGTACGCGCGCTCGCCGCCAAGGCAGGCGGGCGCCGGCGGACAAGCGGGCGGCGCGACCTGCACGGTCTCTCGCGCGCGCCGCAGCCGCAGGTTTTCCATCGCGAAGTACGCCGCCGCCGCGGCGCAGGTGAGCGTGAGCAGCCAGCGCACGGCGCCGACCGTATACTCGACCCGTGCTGCTTTCCAAGCTCCTCGCGGCGATTCGGCGTCACGGCATGCTCGCGCGCGGCGATCGCGTGCTCGTGGCGTGCTCCGGCGGGCCGGACTCGGTCGCGCTGCTCGACGCGCTCGACCGCCTGCGGCGCCGCCTCGGTGTGACGCTCGAGGTCGCGGCGGTCGATCACGGGCTGCGGCCCGAGGCGGCCGCCGAGTGCGAGTGGGTGCGCGCGTTCGCCGAGTCGCGCGGACTCGCGACGCACGTGCTGCGGGCGCGGCTGGCGCGCCGGTCGCAAGAGGCGGCGCGCGAAGCCCGCCTCGCGCTGCTCGAGGGCTGCGCCCGCGAGCGTGGCTGCGCGCGCGTCGCTCTCGGCCACACGCGCGGCGATCAGGCGGAGACCGTGATCATGCGCCTGGTCCGCGGCGCCGGCGCACGCGGCCTCGCCGGCATTCCGCCGGTGCGCGGCGTCTTCATTCGCCCGTTGCTCGACGTCGGGCGCGTCGAGATCGAGGCCTATGTGGCGCGCCGCCGCCTGCCGATCGTGCGCGACCCCTCGAACGAGGACCGCCGCTACCTGCGCGTGCGGGTGCGCCGCGAGATCCTGCCGCTGCTCGCGCGCGAGAACCCGCGCGTCGAGGAGGCGCTCGCCCGCCTCGCCGCGAACCTGCGCGAGGAGCGCGGCGAAACGGTGACGCCGCCGCTCAGCCGCGCTCACCTGCGCGCGATCGCACAGGCCTGCGAGGCGCCTGGCGGCACGCGCCGCCTCGACCTCGGCGAAGGGCGCGTCGCGGAGATCCGCGTCGTGCGCGCCTCGCGACGTGACGAGGCTGCATCAGCCCACCCGACGGGTCGCGCCGCGCCCGCGCCCGTCGAGGTGGTGGTCCCGGGGCCGGGACGCCACGCGATCCCGCCGCTCGGCGTCACGCTGGCGCTGGAGGCAGGCGGCGAAGGGACGATGTTCCGCGCCGAGGCGCTGCGCTTTCCGCTGGTCGCGCGCACGCGCCGGCCCGGCGACCGTATCCGCCTCGAGGCCGGCACGCGCAAGGTCTCCGACGTGCTGATCGACGCGAAGGTGCCGCGCGGCGAGCGCGACCGCGTGCTGCTGCTGTGCGACGGCGTTGCGGGCGCCCGCGTGCTCTGGATCGCCGGCATTCGCCAGGCGGCCGGCACGCGCGCGACCGGCGGCGAGGTGATCGCGGCGCGGATCGAATCATCAGGGTGATGCGCGGCACACGCGCGTCTTCCGTCGGAAAGTTCGGCGCAAACGTTGACGGATCGCGCCTCGGGCACCACAATGGAGAGACAAGGAGTTTTCGTGCGCCCAAACCATAAAACGCTGCTCGTCTGGGTCGTGCTGATCGGGATGTTCCTGTCCATCTACCACCTGTTCACGGCTCCGACCCGCGACGATTCGCGCATCGACTTCTCGCAGTTCATGCGCGACGTGAACGACCAGCCGGACAAGATCCGCCGCGTCTCGATCAAGGGCGAGCGCTTCATCGTCGAGTACGCCGACAACACCAAGCGCAAGACCGTCGGTGTGAAGCCCGACGCCGACTTCCTGGCGCAGCTCAACCGCCAGCACGTGCCCTACGCGATCGAGGAAGAGGACCAGGAGTCGTTCTGGCAGTCGCTGATCATCTCGTGGCTGCCGATGGTGTTCTTGATCGTCATCTTCATCGTGTTCATGCGGCAGCTCCAGGCGGGCGGCGGCAAGGCGATGGCGTTCGGCAAGTCGAAGGCCAAGCTGCTCTCCGAGTCGCAGAAGAAGGTCACCTTCGCCGACGTGGCCGGCATCGAAGAGGCCAAGCACGACGTCGAGGAGATCATCGACTTCCTCAAGGACCCGAAGAAGTTCACGCGACTCGGTGGGCGCATTCCCAAGGGCGTGCTGCTGATGGGCGCGCCGGGCACCGGCAAGACGCTGCTCGCGCGCGCCATCGCCGGCGAGGCGGGCGTGCCGTTCTTCTCGATCTCGGGCTCGGACTTCGTCGAGATGTTCGTCGGCGTCGGCGC
>JBBTFH010000228.1:0-6747 GCA_038041915.1 Myxococcota bacterium | reverse complement strand
TTTCGCGACGTGCCCACGCACCGCATCCACGGCGACTGCCATTTCGGCAACCTCGTGTGGGCGGCGGGCGGGCCGACCTTCCTCGACTTCGACGACATGCTGGTCGGGCCCGCGGCACAGGACGTCTGGATGCTCGCGCCCAGCTCCGACCAGCATGGGCGCCGCCAGCGCGCGTTGCTGCTCGACGCCTACCGTTCATTCCGCGCCTTCAGCGACGAATGGCTGCGCCTGGTCGAGCCGCTGCGCGCGCTCCGCTACGTCCACTACGCGACGTGGATCGCGCGTCGCTGGCAGGACCCGACCTTCCAGCGGACGTTCTCGCACTTCGGCACGCTGCTGTACTGGCAGCAGCAGGTGCAGGATTTGCGCGAGCAGATCGCGCGCATCGACGCGCAGTCCGGCTAGCTGGGCGCCGGAAAACAATCCCAATGAGCCTGCTCGTCGCCGAGAACCTGTCGCTCTCCTTCGGGCATCGCACGATCCTCGACGGTGACGGAGTGCGCCTTGACGAAGGTGATCGCGTCGGCCTGGTCGGCCCGAACGGCAGCGGCAAGTCGACGCTGCTCAAGATCCTCGCCGGCTCGCGCGCCCCAGACGGTGGGACGGTGACGCTCGCGCGTGGCTGCCGCGTCGCCTACCTGCCGCAGGACGTGATGGAGCTGCCGGGCGGGCCGCTGCTCGACTCGGTCGTCTCGTCGGTGCCGGGCCGTGCCGCGCTCGAGGAGCGCCTCACCGACGTCGAGGCGGAGCTCGCCACCGCCGACGAGGCCGAAGCGCAGATGCACTGTGCGCAGCGGCTCGCGGATCTCCACGACGAGCTCGCGCACTTCGAGACGCGCTTCTCGCGCCACGCGGCGGAGCGCATCCTTTCCGGCCTCGGCTTTCGCGCCGCCGAGTTCGCGCGGCCGACGAGCGAGCTCTCCGGCGGCTGGCGCATGCGCGCGGCGCTGGCGGCGTTGCTCTTTGCCGCGCCCGACGTGCTGCTGCTCGACGAACCCACCAACCACCTCGATCTTCCGTCGGTGCGCTGGCTCGAGGAGTTCATGCGCGGAGTGCGGCAGGCGCTCGTGCTCATCTGCCACGACCGCGAGTTCCTGAACCGGCAGGTCGGACGCATCCTCGCCTTCGAGGTCGAGGGCCTGCGCACCTACCACGGCAACTACGACGGCTACGTGCGGCAGCGCGCGCAGGAAGAGGAGGTGCTGCGCGCGGCGGCGACCAACCAGGAGCGCGAGCGGCGCGAGGCCGAGCGCTTCATCGATCGCTTCCGCGCCCAGGCGTCCAAGGCGCGCGCGGTGCAGAGCCGGATCAAGCGCCTCGAAAAGATGGACGAGGTCACGCTGCTCGAAACGCGTGCCACCGTGCGCGTGCGCTTCCCGGCCGTCGAGGTATCGGGCGCCCTGCCCGTGAGCATCGAGGGCGTGTCCAAGGCCTTCGGCGCGCTGCGCCTCTACGACGGCCTGAGCCTGCACGTGCGTCGCGGCCAGCGCGTCGCGATCGTCGGCGTCAACGGCGCCGGGAAGACCACGCTGCTCAAGATCATCTCCGGCGAGCTCGCGCCGGACGCCGGGACGGTGCGCTTCGGCCACAACGTGCAGCTCGCCTACTACGCGCAGCACCACGCCGACGCGCTCGATCCGCGCCGGACGGTCCTCGACGAGGTCGGGCGCCTCGTGCCTTCGTGGAATCCGACGCGCGTGCGCTCGACGCTCGGCGCGTTCCTGTTCTCGGGCGACGACGTCGACAAGCCGATCCGCGTGCTCTCGGGCGGCGAGCGGGCGCGCGTCGCGCTCGCCAAGCTGCTCGTGCGGCCGGGGAACGTCCTGCTGATGGACGAGCCGACCAACCACCTCGACACGGCTTCCGCGGAGGCGCTGGCCGACGCGCTCGAGGCCTTCGGCGGTACGCTCGTGTTCGTGTCGCACAACCTGAGCTTCGCGCGCCGCCTCGCCACGCGCGTCTGGGACGTCTCCGGCGGAACCGTGATCGAGTATCCCGGCACGCTCGCCGACTACCTCGCGCGCACCGAGGCTGCCTCGGCCCGTCCGACGGGAGGGGCTGACGCCGCGCCCGACGCCGCGCCCGCGCGGCCGCCCGTGTCCGCTCCGCGACCCGTGCCCGCTCCCGCCCCGGTCGCCGGCGCGGCCGGCCACGCCGCACGCCGCGCCCGCGCGGCCGCGGACAAGACGGGCGCGCGCCGGCTCGACGCGCAGCGGCACGCGGTCGCGGAGCTGGAGGCGCGCATCGCCGCGCTCGAAGCCGAGCAGAAGCGCGTCGAGGCGCTCCTCGCCGACGATTCCGTCTACGCCGACGCCGCGCGCTCGCGGGAGCTTCTCTCCGCCTACCAACTGGGCCGCGAGAAGATCGAGGAGCTGATGGAGCGCTGGGCGCGGGCCCAGGGCGAGCTGCGCGTGCTAGATCCGTCGACGTGACGCTCTTCGATCAGATCGGCGGCGACAAGCTCCGCGCCGTGCTTGCCGACTTCTACGATCGGATTTTTTTCGATCTCCTGATCGGCTTCCTCTTCGCCGGCAAGGACAAGCAGCGGCTGATCGACAAGGAGTGGGAGCTCACCGCGCGCCTGCTCGGCGCGAGCGTGGCCTACACCGGCCGTCCGATACGAGAGGCGCACGCGCGCTCGCCCATCCTCGGCGGCCACTTCGAGCGGCGCCTGCAGCTCCTGCGTGAGACGCTTGCCGATCACGCGGTGCCGCCCGCCGTGCGCGACGCGTGGATCGCGCACACGCTCGCGCTGCGATCGCAAGTGACCGCCGACGCCGGCAGCGAGTGCGATCACGACAAGACCCGCGTCGACTGACGCGCCGGCCCTCGACGAGGTGCGCCAGGAGTGGCGTCAGGACGCGCGGCACTGCCGGCAGGGGCACGAAGCGCGCAGATCGCGCAGCCGGAAGATCCCGGTGTGGTGGCCGTCGCTCCAGGCGAAGCGGACGCCATAGTTGCCGACCATCTCGATGTGCTCGCAGTGGAGCGGCCAGGGCACCTTGTTGGCGTCGAGCACCTTCTTGCCGGTGACCTCGTCGATGCACTCCGCGCAGCGGCACTGCAGCCGCAGATCGCGCGCGCTCCACGCCGAGACGTGATCGTCGTCCCAGCGGATCGTCAGCGTGTCGCGCTTGAGACCGA
Source organism: Myxococcota bacterium (assembly GCA_038041915.1). Classification (GTDB taxonomy): domain Bacteria; phylum Myxococcota_A; class Polyangia; order JBBTFH01; family JBBTFH01; genus JBBTFH01. The sequence continues at coordinate 3,603 of JBBTFH010000228.1, read as the reverse complement.
TGATCTCGACGGGGAACGGAAGCCGCAACGGGAGCCGCTCGTCATTCACGGCGCATAGGATGGCGGTGGCGAGGCGGGGATGCAACCGCGAATCAGCGCGCTGGCACGAGAATCGGCGCCAACTCGGGCGACGCCGCGAGCACGCGCGCGAGGTGGTCGTAGCGGCGACGCCCGACCTGCGCGCGCAGCGCGACGATGGTCTCGTAGGGTAATTCCGTCGACACCCATCGCGCGAGGAAGCTCGGCACCCAGCCGCCGGGCTCGGCGAAGGCCTGGTACTCGACGTGCGTCGCGCGGCCGTCCTCGCTCGGCGCGAGCAGCCAGTGGGCGCGCATCGCCGGCACGCGCACGACGCCCTGCCTGGGCGGCAGGCGCGCGTCCTTGGTCGAGATCGTCACGATGCGCACGACGCGGCGGTCGGGATCGACCGTCATCTCGGAGCGCACGACGACGTCGCGATCCGCGACCGGCCAGGGGAGCGACGTCCGGTGATACGCGATGTGGACCGAGCCGCCGCGATGCTCGAGGATCGACGCGTCGCTGCACTTGGGAATCCACTCGGGCTCGTGCGCGACGTCGCGCAGCACCGCGAGCACGCGCGCGAGCTTCGCTTCGACGACGCCGCGACCGCACACCTCGTGGAGCGGCGAGCCCGCCGCGGCGCGGCGGTGCACGACGATACCGTCCCGCGCGAGCGCCTCTTCCCAGGGCGTCTCCGCGGCCACGACGCTGGTGACGAGACCCGCGGAGAGGGCGGCGACGATTCGGGTCAGCGGGCCAACTCCGGCTCCAACGCGAGCACCGCGCGCAGATCCGGCGACTCGACAAGCTCGCGCTCGCGCTCGGGGTAGCTCGCGCGCTTGACCTGACGCCGCAGCCCCGCGAGCGTGTCGCGCGGGAGCCGCTTGGACGCGAGGTTCGAAAGCCACGCCGGGAGCGAGCCGCCGGGGTCGGCGAAGACCTGGTACTCGACGCGCGTGGCGGCGCCGCCACGGTCGGAAACCAGGAGCCAGTGTCCGCGCAGCGACGTGATGCGCACGGTCTGGGCGCGCGGCGGCTCCTTCGGGTGAGCCACGCCGCGCAACTCGATCCGGATCGCGTGGCCGGCCGGGTCGGCGATCAGGCGCCCCTCGATGACCATGTCGCGGTCGGCGACCGGCCATGGCGCGTCGGTGCGCAGGTACACCACGTCGCGTCCGCTCTCGCGCTCGAGCAGGCGTGATTCCACGTTGCGCGACATCCACTCGGTGCGACGAGCGACGTCGTCCAGGACGGCGAGCAGGCGGGCGATCGGGGCGTCGATGAGGGCGCGGCCGCGGAATTCCTTGAGCGCCGAGCCCGGCGCTTCACGCCGATCGACGACGATCCCTTCGTCGTCGCTCACCCGCTCCCATGGGCCATGCGCATCGCGCGCGCGGGCGTCCCACGCGGCGAAAATCAGCAACGTCGCCGCGAGCCGCCCGCGCATCAGCCGACACGCCCCGTCGGCTGCGCCGATTCAGCAGGTCCCGTCGGACGGGCTGAGGCAGCCTCTTCGAAGGCGCGCAGGAACTCGCCTCCCCACTGCGCCAACTTGCGCGGCCCGACGCCCGGCACGGCGAGCAGCTCGGTCTCGCTGCGCGGCCGCATGCGCGCCATCGCCAGCAGCGTCGCGTCGGAGAAGACGATGTACGCGGGTAGACCCGCCGCGTCGGCGAGGCGCCGCCGGAGCGCCTTGAGGCGAAGGAAGATCTCGCCGTCGCGCGCGTCGGGGGCATGGCCTGCCGAGCTCGGCGCGGCGCCTGGGGCGAGGCTGGGGCGACGCGCCGCGCCGGCGCTTGCCTGCGCGAGCACATCGCTCTTGGCGCACGCGTCGCACGAGGCGCCGCATGGGGCGATGTTCTCGCCGAAGTGGCGCACGACCGCCTGATGGCGGCATCCGGCGCCTTCGGAGAAGCGGAACATCTCGCGTACCAGCCGCTGATGGCGCGCCGCGACCTCCGGCTCGGAGGAATCGGCGAAGCGATCGTACGCGATGACGTCGGCCCACGAGTAGAAGAGCACGCAGTCGCTCGGAGCGCCGTCGCGTCCGGCGCGGCCAACCTCCTGGTAGTAGCCTTCGATCGAGCGCGGCATGTCGCGGTGGATCACGTAGCGAATGTCCGGCTTGTCGATGCCCATGCCGAACGCGATCGTCGCGGCGATCACGTCCACCTCGTCGCGGCGAAACGCGTCCTGCGCGCGCGTGCGCGCCTCGGCCTCCATCCCGGCATGGTAGGCGAGCGCGCGCACGCCCTTCTGACGTAGAAAGTCCGCCGTCGCTTCAGTCGATTTCCGCGACAGGCAGTAGATGATGCCGCTCTCGCCCTCGCGCGCGCGCACGAGGCCCAGGATGGCCTTGCGCACCTCGGGCACCGCGCCGTCGCCCTTGCGGTAGGCGCAGAGCCGCAGGTTTTCCCGAAAGAACGAGCCGCGGAAGTGCGCCGGCGCAGCGAGCGCGAGCTGCCGCACGATGTCGTCGGTCACCTCGCCCGTCGCCGTGGCCGTGAGCGCGAGCACGGGCACGTCGCCGAAGCGGCGCTTGAGGCCCGCGAGGTTGCGGTACGCCGGACGGAAGTCGTGGCCCCACTGGCTGATGCAGTGCGCCTCGTCGACGGCGATGAGCGCGAGATCGACGCCGTCGAGCGCGCCGCCGGCGGACGCCTCGAGCCCTTCGGGCGCGGCGTAGACCAACTCGTAGGCGCCCGCGCGCAGGCCCTCGACGCGCGCGCGCCGCTCCTCGGGCGCGACGGTCGAGTTCAGGAACGTCGCGCGCAGGCCGACCGCCGTCATCGCGTCGACCTGATCCTTCATGAGCGCGATCAGCGGCGAGATAACCAGCGTGGTGCCGCCGAGGATCCGCGCCGGAATCTGGTAGGTGAGCGACTTGCCGGCGCCCGTCGGCATCACGCCGACGCAGTCGCGGCCGGCGAGCACCGCGTCGATGATCTCCTGCTGGCCGGGGCGGAACGCGTCGTAGCCGAAGATCGCCTTCAGCACGTCGCGCGGGGCGCCGCCATCAAACCTCGCACGGCGCGCGGGCTGCATCAGCCCGCGAGGCGGGACGCGCGGCGTGATGCGGAGCGCGTCCGCGAGCGTGCGCAGCACTCCGACCGATTCGGGCGAGAACAAATCGGGCCGGTCGCGCCAGAGCGCGCGCAGCGTCGCGAGCCGCGCCGTGACCAGCGTCCGCACCGCGGGATCGGCGTCGCCGCGCGCCCAGGTGGCGCGCAGATCGTCGACCGCAGTCGCCACGTCGAGAGCCGGTTCCACGTCAGTCGCTCCGCACTCGGAACAGCGCGCAGCATAGCACCGGCTGGCGCGGGTACCTCGAAGGCAGCAGCGGACAAAGGATGAACGTCGCGTGCGCAGTCCGCACGTAGCGCGGCGGCGCCGCGCAGCGGTGGCACAGGCTCTCGGGAAACGGCGGCTCGTTGCGCGGCGGCGGGTCGGAGGAGGGCGGTGCGCCCAACGTCAGGAGCCTATGCGGGGTTGAGCAGGATCTCGCGCGGCGGCGAGCGCAGGTCATCCGGCGCCGACTTCCCGAAGAAGTACGTGACGCCCACTCCCCCGACACCGTTGGCA
>JBBTFH010000227.1:0-4194 GCA_038041915.1 Myxococcota bacterium | reverse complement strand
AGCGCGGTCCGGCGGACGGCGAGCAGATCGTCGACCATCGCCTGCACCGTCTGGCGGATCTCCTCGGCCAGCCGGCCGACGAGGATGCGATCATCGGCCGCGGCGCGCCCGTGCTGCTTGGCGAGGTCGATGGGCTCGCCGAACGCGATGCGCCACTTGGTCGGCAGCGGCACGAGGCCCAGCGGACCGAGCCAGGGAAAGGTCGGCGTGATCGGCAGGTACGGCAGGCCCAGCGATTTCGCCAGCCACGTGACGCGGCCGATCATCGGATGGATCTCCTCGGCGCCGACGATCGCGGCTGGGATGATCGGAGCGCCCGTGCGCAGCGCAAGCTTGACGAAGCCCCCGCGGCCGAAGCGCTGAAGCTGGTAGCGCTGCTTGTAGAGCTTGCCGATGCCCTTGATGCCCTCGGGAAAGACGGCGACCAGCTCCTCGCGCTCGAGCAGCCGCTCGGCGTTCTCCTGGCAGGCGCGCACGCCACCGATGCGGTTCATCAGCACGCCGAGGTACGGAAAGTGGAACACAAAGTCCTCGACGAGCGGGCGCAGCGCGCGCCGCGCCGGGTGGTCGAGGCGAAGCGCGGACATCAGCATCGCGCCGTCGTACGGCAGCGAGCCTGAGTGGTTGGCGACGATCAGCGCGCGGCCGCTTTGCGGAACGCGGTCCACCCAGAGCGTCTCGACGCGAAAGAACGAGCGGTAGAGGAACTCGAGCACCGGCTCCATCCGCTCGGCGAGCACGGGATCGTAGCCGAAATCGTCGACCACATCGGAGCGGCCCCGCATCGCCAGCTCGCGCAGAAGCTCGCGAAAGCCCGGCCGGGTCAAGGCTCGTGCCGCGCGCGCGACGACGCCCGCGGAACTCCGAAGGTCGATCTCGCGCCGCATCAGCTTGCCCGCGACCGCCCGCGCCTCATCGGCGAAGCTCATGGGCGCACGTCCTCGGCGCTGGAGGCATGGGAGGCGGGAAGGCCGAGGAAATCGTCGAGGATGCCGCGTACGTCGTGTCGCGGGATGAAGCCGAGCAGCTCGCGCGCCTTTCGCCCGTCGGCGACGCAGAGGTAGCGAAGCCAGTCGAGGAACGTCGGCGGCGACTCCATCACCTGCGTCATCCACAGGAGCTTCGCCAGCGGATACGCCACGAAGTGCGGGATCGGCACCGGCAGCTTGCCGAGCCGCGCAATCATCGTCGTGTAAGGCAACACGCCCTCGCCCACGATGTTGAACGCGCCCGGGAAGTCGTGATCGCAGGCGAGCTCGAGCGCCGTCACGGCGTCGTCCTCGTGGACGAGCTGAAGCAGCGGATCGAAGCCCATCAGCACCGGCATCGCGGGGCGGCGGAAGAATCGGCTCACGTAGTTCGAAATGCCCGGTCCGAGGATCGGCGCGAAACGCAGCACCGTGACCACGGCGTCCTGGCTCTCCTCTTGGAACCGCTGCGCCTCACGTTCGGCCTCGACCTTGTCGTTGAAGAAGCGGCTCTGCCCCAGCCCGCGCAGCTCCGCCGTCTCGGGTAGAAAATTCGGGTTGAGCGGGTGTGGTCCGTAGACGCCGGTCGTGCTCGACATCACGAACTTGCGCACGCGCGCGAGCGAGCAGGCCTCGAGCACGTGCACCGTGCCTATAGCCTCGAGCTCGTGCGCCCAGGTGCTGTTGTGCGTCGGGCCCGAGAGGAACGCGAGATGCACGAAGGTATCGACGCGCGCCTCGGAGAGAATCTCCCCGCAGAGCGAAGCCGCGTTGGGCGCGGTCAGGTCGAGTCGGTGGAACTCGCTGCGCTCGAGACCGTCGGGGCGACGCACGTCGATGGCGAGGAGCTTGCCGAAGCGCGGGTCGCGCTCGAGGCGCCGCAGCAGCTCGGCGCCGAGAAACGAGTGCGCGCCGGTGACGGCGACGACGCGGCGATCCGGATCGTACGGGCGCGGGCCCTTCTTCTTGCGCGATCGCCTGACCGTCGGTGGCATTGCGAGCGACAGAGCCTAGTGCCGGCAGGCCGACGTGTCGAGCGCGGCTTGCGCGGAGCCGCCGTTGACAACCATCCGCTGCGCACGTTAGACGAATTCACATGGCGGCGATCGAAGTCGCACCGCTAGGCGATCGTTTCGGAGAGGACGAGATCGCCGCCCTCGCATCGGCGCTGCAGGGTGTCGGCGCGCCGGTCCTGCCGAACGCCGATGAGTCGGCCGCCAAGACCATCGCCGACGGCGTGGACGGCGAGCTCGTGGCCGATTTCCTCGACCGCCTCGAGGCCTTCGACATGGCGTGCGACGTCTACGTGCCGGTGGAGTTCGAGAGCCGCGTCGAGGTCGGCGAGTTGCGCGTCGGCTCGTCGCAGTGCCTCATCGACGTGCTCGACGAAATGAAGGACGATCTCGACGTCGAAGAAGAGGAGGAGACCGGCGGCGGCGAAGACGGCGAAGGCGACTTCGACGTCATCCGCGCGCAGATGCGCCAGCTCTGGAAGCTGATGTACGCCGGCGCGCACACGTCGGTCGAGCGCAAGCTGCCCCTGCACCTGCGCACGTAGGGTGCCTCACCCCGTCCGTGGGGACGCTGCCGCTGTAGACTCCGCGCGATGAAGTACGTGCTCGAGCGACCGCCGCCGCGGCCTTCCGCCGCGCCGCTCGAGCAGGAGCTCAACGACGAGCAGCGAGCCGTGGTCGCGCACCCCGGCGGACCGATGCTGGTCATCGCCGGCGCCGGCACAGGCAAGACGCGAACGCTGACCACCCGCGTCGCCCGCCTGCTACGCGACGGCGTGCCGCCCGAGCGCGTGCTGGTCTGCACCTTCACCAACCGCGCGGCGCGCGAGATGCTCCGGCGCGTCGAGACGCTGCTCGGTGCCGACGTGCGGCGCCTCTGGGGCGGCACCTTCCACCACATCGCCAACCTCGCGCTGCGCCGCCACGCCGCGGCCGTCGGCCTGCCTGAGAACTACGGCATCCTCGATCGCGAGGACGCCAAGGATCTGCTGGCGGCGTGCCTCGCCGACGAGGGCAAGGCGCTGTCCGAACGGCGCTATCCGCGGCCCGCCGTGCTGCTCGGGATCTTCTCGCTCGAGGTGAACTGCAACCTTGGCCTCGAGGAGGCGGTGCGCCGGCGGGCGCCGCGCTTCCTCGCGCGACTCGACGATCTCGAGCGCGTGCGGCGCCGCTTCGCCGAGCGCAAGGCGTCGTCGGGCGTAGTCGACTTCGACGACCTCTTGCTGCTGCTGCGCCACTTCCTCGCCGATCACCCCGACGCCGGCGCGCTGCGCGAGCGCTTCGAGCACGTGCTCGTCGACGAGTACCAGGACACGAACCACCTCCAGGCCGAAATCGTCGACCTGGTCGCCCGCGGCCACGGCAACGTGATGGTGGTCGGCGACGACGCGCAGTCGATCTACTCGTTCCGCGGCGCCGACGTCGGCAACATCCTGGGCTTCCCCCAGCGCTGGCCCGGCACGTCGCTCTTCCACCTCACGCGGAACTACCGCTCGACGCCCGAGATCCTGGCGCTCGCGAACCGCGCCCTCGAGCGCAACGTGCGTCAGTTCGAAAAACACCTCCGCGCCACGCGCCCATCGGGCCCGCGCCCCGTGCGCGCCGAGGTCGGAGACGTGCTCGCGCAGGCGGCCTTCGTAGCCCAGCGCGTGCTCGAGCTCAGCCAGGAGGAGGGCGTGCCGCTGGGCGCGATCGCCGTGCTCTACCGCGCGCACGCGCACTCGCTCGAGCTGCAGGTCGAGCTGGTGCGCCGGCAGATCCCGTACGTCGTGCGCTCGGGTGTTCGCTTCTTCGAGCAGGCGCACTTGAAGGACGTGCTCGCGTACCTGCGCGTGCTGCACAACGCGCGCGACGAGCTGGCGTGGACGCGGCTCTTGCGCCTGTGGCAAGGCTTCGGCGCCCGCTCGGCCGGACGGGTGCGCGAGGCCGCGGCGGCGGCGCCGGCGGGCGTGCGCGCCCCCGATGTCCTTGCCGGCGCGGCAGGCGGCGCGGGGCTGCCGGGTTCGGCGCGCGCCTCGGCCGATCGCCTGAGCGGGCTGCTGGACCGGTGGGCGTCGCTCGCCCGCCCCGACGAGGTCGTGCGCGCAATCGTCGGCGACCATTACGGCGAAGCCGCGGAGGCGATTTTCGAGAACGCGCAGGTACGCTTGGAGGATCTCCGCCAGCTCGCCGAGTTTGCCGCGCGTTTCGAGTCGGTCGAGGCGTTCCTCGGC
>JBBTFH010000226.1:0-10061 GCA_038041915.1 Myxococcota bacterium | reverse complement strand
GACGAGTGGGACTGGTGCTGCAAGGACGGCTGCTGCGAGGACAAGGGCTGGTGCGGCGACGGCTGGTGCTCGGGCGACGAGTGGGACTGGTGCTGCAAGGACGGCTGCTGCGGCGAGGGCGAGTCCGAATCCGAGTCCGAAGGCGAGGGCTGCTGCGATCCGAGCGATCCGTGCGACTGGTCCAACGACGGCATCTGCGACTGCGACAAGGACTACTGCGCGGGCGCGTGCGAGTACGAGCTGCCGTCCGAGTGCGCCTAACGGGCTAGCCGCCTGGCTCCTCGTTCTTCTCCTTCTTCCTTTCTCGACCTGCGAAAATCACCATCAGCGCCGCCAGTGCCGCGCATGCCCACGGCAGCGCGTCGCCCATCCCCACGGCTACGGTTGGCAGCGAGAGCCGCGCCGCGTCGATCACCCACGTCTCGGGCGGCGCGCGCTCGTCGAGATCGCGCAATGGCGAGGCTACGCGGATGCGCCCGGCCGCGTCGACATGCGCGGATATCCCGGTGAGCGTCGCGCGCACGAGGTCGCGTCGCGTCTCGATGGCGCGAAAGACGCTGCTCGCGAGGTGATGATCGGCCGCGGCGGTTTTTCCGAACCACACGTCGTTGGTCAGGTTGACCAGCAGGTCGGCGCCGCCCCGCGCCAGCGCGCGCCCGTGCGACGGGACGAGATCCTCGACGCAGATCATCGGTCCGAGTCGCGCGCCGCCGGCCGCGAGGAGCGTGGCCGCGCCGCCCGCGCGCATCTGCCCGACGTTCGGGATGAGGTCCCACAGCGGTCGCAGCGGCTGGTAGAGCGGCAGCGTCTCGCCGAACGGCACCAGGTGGACCTTGTCGTAGCGCCCGGAGAAGCGACCGTCGGGGAGCAGGACGTGGACGGAGTTGCTTTGCGGCTTGCCGCGCGCGCCGGTTCGGGCGCCGAAGATCAGCGGCACGTTCAGCGGGCCGATGCGCTCGCGCGCGCCGGACGAAAAGTCGCGCGTGCGGTCATCCGCGAGGCGGAACGGGTAGGCCGACTCGGGCCAAAGAACGATCTCGGCGCCGCGGCGTTCGAGCTCGCGCGTGGCTTCGCGCAGGCGCGCGAGTCGATCCTCGCGGCGCTCGCCGCTCGGCGCCGAACGCTGGTTGGGCGCGAAGTTCGGCTGGACGACGCCCACGCGCAGGCGGGGCGCCACAGCCCGCACGGCGTCGATCTCGGGCATGCGCCCAAGGCCGTACGCGAGGACCAGCGCCCACGTGGCGCCGAGCGTGACGAGCGGCGCGCGATCGGCGCCGGGACGCAGGCGGGAGGCGACCGCCGCGCTGGTCAGCCCGCAGAGCAGGCTCGCCACGCCGTAGCCGACGAGATCGGCCGCCTGCACCGTCAGCGGCGCGCGCGCGATCAGGAAGCCCAGGTGCCACGGGAACACCGTCGGCCACACGAACTCCGCGCCGACCAACGCGAGCGGCAAGGCGAGCAGCGGGCGTCCCGTCCGCGCGATCACGAAGCCGGCGATGGCGCACGGCGCGGCCTGCCACGCGACGAACGCGACGCCGGCGGGGACCGCCAGCGGCCACGGCAACTCGGCGAAGCGTCGCATCGTCGGCACCAGCCACCAGAACACGCCCAGGTTGACGAAGAAGCCGGCCAGCGCGCCGCGCCCAAGCGCCACGCGCGGCGGCGCCCGGTCGCAGAGCAGCGCCAGCGGCACGAGGCAGAACAGCGCGCATGGCCAAAGGTGCAGCGGCGGCCCGGCGAGCCAGGCGAGGGCGCCACCAACCGCGGCGAGAAGCGCCACGCGCGCGTTTGACATCGCTGGGGGGGCATAACATGGTTGCCGATCGATGCCGCGCCGCATCACGGTCCTCCACCACGACAACTGCTTCGACGGCGTCGCATCGAGCGCGATTTTCTCGCGCTTCTACCGCGGCGCGATCGATGCAAACGCCGAGTTTCGCTTCCGTGGCGTGCACCACCGCGTGGGCAACCCCTTCGAGTCGCGCTGGTTCGACGGCGACGAGAACGCCGTGCTCGACTTCCGCTACACCAGCGAGCCGAAGCTCACCTGGTGGTTCGACCACCACATCACGACTTTCTCGTCGCCCGAGGACGAGGCGCAGTTCCGAGCGGACACGTCGGGCCAGAAGTTTTGGGATCCGTCCAGCAAGTCCAACACCAAGTTCATCGCGCGGATCGCGCGCGAGAAGTTCGGCTGGGAAGCCTCCGAGTTGGCCGATCTGGTCTACTGGGCCGATCTGATCGACGGCGCGCAGTTTCCCGACGCGAAGACCGCCGTCGAGCTCGCGTCGCCGGCGCTCAAGCTCATGACCGTGATCGAGGCCAACCGCGAGCGCGACTTCCTCCCCAAGCTGATCGTGGCGCTGGCGGAAAGCCCGGTCGCCTCCGTCGCCGACCGCGACGACGTCAAGCAGCGCCTTTCGCCACTGCTCGAGCGCCACCAGCGCGCGATCGAGACGCTGCGCGCGCGCTCGAAAATGGACGACGGCGTCGTCACCTACGACGTCGCCGACACCGGCATCGAGAACGCCAACAAGTTCATCCTCTACTACCTGTTCCCCGACTGTCGCTATGCCGTCGGCGTCTCGCTCTCGGCCACGCGCTCGAAGGTCTCCGTCGGCTCGAACCCGTGGAGCGGGCAGCCGCGCTTGCACAACCTCGGCCGTATCTGCGAGCGCTTCGGCGGCGGCGGCCACGCCGTCGTCGGTGCGATCACGCTGGGCCCCAAGGATCTGGAGAAGGCACGCGGTGCGGCGCGGCAGATCGCCACCGAACTGCGCGCCGACCCCACGCCTGCGTGACGCGGTGATTGCGGTCGTTCTGGCGGCGGGGCTGGGCACGCGCATGAAGTCCGCCACGCCCAAAGTGCTGCACCGCGTCTGCGGCAAGCCCATGCTGCGCTGGGTCGTCGATGCGGCGCGCGGCGCGGGAGCGAAGCGCGTGATCGTCGTCGTATCAACGCAGGGCGAGGCCGTGCGCGCGGCGTTTCCCGATTGCGAGATCGCGCTTCAGAAGCGGCAGCGTGGCACCGGCGACGCGCTACGCGCCGCCGCGCCGCTGCTGAGGGGAGGCCAGGCCCCGGTGCTCGTGCTCTACGGCGACACGCCGCTGCTGCGCGCCGAAACGCTCCGGCGCCTCGCGCGAGCGCGCGGACGCCATCCCCTCGCGATCGTCACGTTCCGGCCGCCGGTCGCGAGCGGCTACGGTCGCGTCGTGCGTGAGGACGGCCGCGTCGTCCGGATCGTCGAGGAGAAGGACGCGACCTCGGCCGAACGGCGCATCGAAGAGGCCAACGCCGGCATGGTCGTCGCGAACGCGGCGTTCCTCGCCCGTGCCCTGGGCCGGCTGCGTCCCTCGAAGCGCACGGGCGAGCTCTACCTGACCGATCTCGTCGCGATGGCGTCGCACGCGGGCGGCGCGGCGAGCGTCGAAGTCGACGATCCGCTCCAGGTGCTGGGCGTCAACCATCGCGCCGACCTCGCCGTCGCGGCGGGGGCGATGCGCGGGCGCATCGTGGAGGCGCACATGCGCGCCGGCGTCACATTCGAGGCTCCGGCGCGCGCCGCCGTCGGCGCCGCCGTGCGCATCGGCGCCGACACGACGATCGGCGCCGGCGTCGAGTTGCGCGGCGCGACCGTCGTCGGCGCGGGCTGCCGCATCGACGCCGGCTGCATCCTCACCGACGCGCGCGTCGACGACGGCGCGACGATCCTGCCGTATTCGGTCATCACCGAGAGCGTCGTCGGCGCCGGCGCGCGCATCGGCCCGTTCGCGCACCTGCGCCCCGGCAGCGAGATCGGCGCCGGCGCGCACGTCGGCAACTTCGTCGAGACCAAGAAGACGCGCCTGGGCGAAGGCGCCAAGGCCAACCACCTCGCGTACCTGGGCGACACCGAGGTCGGCGCGCGCGCCAACATCGGCGCCGGCACCATCACGTGCAACTACGACGGCTTCGCCAAGCACCGCACCGTCATCGAAGAAGGCGCGTTCATCGGCTCGAACACGGAGCTCGTCGCGCCCGTGCGCGTCGGCGCCGGCGCGTACGTCGGCGCCGGCTCGACGATCACGCGCGACGTCCCGCCCGGCGCCCTCGCCCTCACGCGCGCCCCGCTCCGCACCATCGACGGCTACGCCGCCCGGCTGCGCAAGCAGCGCGGCGGCTAGCGCCGCGGATTGGGCGCGGGCGCGAAGGCCTATGCGCCGATGACAGGCAGGCCGAACAGGCGGGCCGAGCGCGCGAGCGCGACGTCGTGCGTGGCCATGACGACCTCGTCGCGGGTGCGTTCTCGCCAGAGCAATGCGGTGGCCAGGTGGATGGCGTCCAGCGTCCCGAGCGGGAGAGGCATGGGATGGGCGGCGCGCTCGAGCACGATCTCGTCAACGCCGACCAGATCGATGCCTTCGAGCAGGCGCGCGAGGTCGGCCTGGCGAACGTCGAGATCCTCCGGCGGCGCTCGACGCTCGACGCGCAGGCGATCGAGCGTGCGCTGGATCTCGACGCGGAGGAGCGCGCTCGAAACCGCCGCATCGAGGACACGAAGTTCCCGGAGCGCGCCCGCTTCGCGTAGCAGAAACCGCAGGACGGCCGAGGCGTCGAGGTAGATCAACGGCGCGCGCGATCCTCGAGCAGCAGCGCGAGACTGTCCGTCGCGGTCGACGCGCGCGGCCGCTTCAGAGAACGAAGGACTTGGCGCAGCGGGCGCCGCGCTTTGCGCACCACGAGAGCGCCCGCGTCGCTCTCGAACGGCACCACGCGAGCGATCGGCGTCTGCCGATCGAACACGGCGATCGATTCGCCCGCGCGCACCGCCCGCAAGTGCTCGCTCAGGTGCGCCTTGAGGTCGGAGACGCGTAGTTGCTTCATGACCAGATGATGACCAGAAAGGACCATCTCGTCAATCGCGTCCGCGGCCGGCACGATCGACCGCCGACAGGATGCCGAAGAGACCCTTCGCACACGAAAGAATCGGCCTTGACGCGTCGCGTAAGCGCGTGCTACCGACGCCCGAACCACCGCGTCCCGTCGGACGCGGGTGAAGCACCCAGGAGGGAAAAATGGGAATCGACGCGGCTACGCTCTTTAACGAACAGGTGCCCAAGGCGCTCGTGGCCAACGCCGCCAAGGCGCGCGAGATCGGCGCCGTCTACTGCTTCAAGATCACCGGCGAGGGCGGCGGGACGTGGACCGTCGATCTCGTCAGCGATCCGCCGACAGCGAGCAAGGGCGAGACAGGCAAGCCACAGTGCACGATCGAGGTCGCGCACGAGGACTTCAAGAGCATGCTCGGCAACCCGTCGCTGGGTATGCAGCTCTACTTCCAGGGCAAGCTCAAGGTCACGGGCGATCCGATGCTCGCGACCAAGCTCCAGAAGCTCTTCTCCCTCGGCGTATAGCGCCGCATCGATGGACCGCGGGGGGCCCGTGCGGTGCTCGCGCTCGCTGTGCTCGCGCTGCGCTCCTCCGATGCCCCCCGCACCCCCGCGCTCCTCGCGGCATGGCCGCTCGTCGCTTCCTCTCCGTTTCGATGGGTATGCTTGAAACACTACAAGGCGTCCGCGTCCTCGATCTGACGCGCCTCATCCCTGGACCGCTCTGCACGCTCGTCCTGCGCGATCTCGGCGCCGACGTCGTGAAGATCGAAGAACCGGCGGTTGGCGACTACCTGCGCCTGCTGCCGGGCGGCCTGTCGGGCCGCTTCACCGCACTCAACCGGGGCAAGCGCTCGGTCGCGCTCGACCTCAAGAGCCCCGCGGGGCGCGACGCGCTGCTGCGGATGGCCGAGCGCTCGCAGGTCGTCGTCGAGACCTTCCGCCCCGGCGTGCTCGACCGCCTCGGCGTCGGCTTCGCGGCGCTGCGGGCGAAGAACCGGTCGATCGTGCTCTGCTCGATCACCGGCTACGGGCAGGACGGCCCGCTACGTGATCGCGCCGGACACGACGCCGACTACATCGCCACCGCCGGCGTGCTCGACCAGTCCGGCCACGTCGGCGGCCCGCCCGAGCTCCCCGGCGTGCAGGTCGGCGACTGCGCCGGCGCACTGTGGGGCGTCATCGGCGTGCTCGCCGCCCTGCGCGGCGGGCAGGCGCGCCACGTCGACGTCTCGATGACCGAAGCCGCGATGAGCTTCGTCATCCCGATGCTCGGCGAGGTGCTTGCCATGGGGCGCGCGCCCGCGCGCGGCACCGACCGGCTGACCGGCGGCGTCGCGTGCTACGGCGTCTACGCCACCGCCGACGGCCACGTCGCCGTCGGCGCGCTCGAGCCGAAGTTCTGGCAGGCCTTCTGCGACGTCATCGGCCGCCACGCCAACGTCGCCGCCGATCTCGTGGCGCCGCCCGAGCGGCAGGACGCGATCCGCGCCGAGGTTTCGGCGATCCTTGCCGCGCGAACGACCGCGGAGTGGCTGCGCGCGTTCCAGGGAAAGGAAGTCTGCGTCGAGCCCGTGCTGCCGCTCGAGGCGCTCGAGAACCATCCGCTCCACCGCGCCCGCCGGAACATCTTCGAAGTCGCCGGCGTCCGCTACCCCCGCACGCCGCTCGGCCCGCCGTCGACGCCGCGTCCCGCCCCCGCGCTCGGCGAGCACACCGCCGAGGTCCTGCGCGAGTACGGCTTTCGCGACGACGAGATTCTGGCGCTCGCGTAACGCGCTCATTCGTCCGCGATCGCGTACCGCTTCCCACCGATCTCCAGCACCACGCCTCCCTCCTCCTCGCGCAGCGCGTCGCCGAGGGCGTAGACCGCCTGTGGGGCGAGGCGGCACGGCAGCCTTCCGCCGCGCGCGCGGCAGTAGAGTTGGCCGCCGCGCCGCGCCAGTGTTGCGGGGTCGAGCGCCTCCTCGGTCTCGTCGGAGAGCGACAGCCAAACCCGTACGCCCACGCCCTCCACGCGCGCCGAGCGCGCGACCAGCGGCGCGTCCTCGACCTCGACGTACGCGTAGCGCTTCTCGTCGAGGCGCAGCACGTAACGCCCATCGTCCAGCCGGTCGACCCAACGGGAAAACGCGCGCGCCATTCCGGCGTGCTCGACGCGCCCGCCCTCGTGCCACCAGCGCCCGTCGCGGTCGAGACGTAGACCCGTCTGGCGGAAACGCTCGAACGGATCGGACTTCTCGTCGTCGGACGGGGCCAACCCGATCGCGTAGCGGTTACGAGCTCTTCTTGAGGAGTAGGATCTGATCTTTCTTGGCGAGCTTGAGCTTCTTCAGCCGATGCTCCTCGGCCTGTTCCTCGGCGCTGAGGTGCAGGTGCCCCTCGATCTCGCGCACGCGACGATCCAGGTCCGCGTGCTCGCGCTCGAGGCGCTCGAGGCGCTGCTCCCTCGTCTCTTCCCGTCTCTCGATGTGTGGCTCTTGTGTCTCCATGCGCGAACGGTAGCTCCGCGTCCCGTCACTCGCAAGCCCCAGTTTTCTCCGGAATGCACACCGTCGTGGAGGTCTGCTGACCGGGCTCGGTGCAGCAGGGGGAGGCGAAATTGCCGCAGTCGTCCGCGTCTCCGCAGGGGTGCGTGCAGACGAAGCGCACGGCCTCCGCGAGGAACCAGCACTGCAACCCCGCGGCGCAGCCGGTGCCGCTCGGACACTCGTCTCCCGGCCCGATGCCGGCGCCGTCGGGCGGCTGGTCGATCCCGCCGTCGCGGTCGTCGCCGCCGCCGGCGTCGGGCGCCGCGCCGCCGTCGTGCTCGAGATTGCGCACCGGGCCGCCTGAGGCCGCCTCGCCCTCGTGCGCGAGGATTCCAAGATCGGCGTTATCACCGGGACAGCCGCCGCCGGCCGCCCACAGGCCCCACGCCTCGTCTACGATTACCGCCGCGAGGCAGCGCTCGCCGAGCACCGCGCGCGTGGCTTCGTCGGCAGGGCGCTCCTCGAGCGCCGCATCGTCCGAGCGCGCGACCCGCGCGAGGTAGCCGCGCGAGCCGGCCAGGAAGACCGCCTCGTCGTCGACGAAGACGCCCATCAGCGGCTCGGGCAGCGAGCCCTGCGTTGGCGCCCACGCGCCCTCGCGCCGGCGCAGCGCCACGCCCGCGCCGAGCGCGTCACGACCCACGGCCCACGCCTCGCCCTCGCGCGCGTGGACGGCGAACAGATCCGCGTCACCGCGGGCGTCCACCCGCGCCCATGCGCCGCCCTCCTCGCGCTCGAGCAGGAGCGCGCCCTCCGCGTCGCCGCCACCGACGATCCAGGCGCGCTCCGAATCGCCCCCCACGCCGCGCAGCGTCGAATTCCATGTTCCGCTCGCCTCGTCGGGAACCCAGCCGGCGGCGGTGCGCCGAACGATCACGCTCGACGGTCCCGGCGCCGGCGAGCCGCCGACCGCCCAGATCTCGCTCCCCGGGCGGCCCCACACCGCGTAGAGGTCGGCTTCGGTGCTCGACGCCTCGGCGGTCCACTCGGCGCCGTCCCAGCGCAGGATCGTCCCGCCGTCGCCCACCGCCCAGATCGCGTCGTCGGCGGCTCCCCACAGCCCGTGCAACTCTTGCTCGCCGCCGCCGTCCATGCGCGTCCACTCTTTCCCGTCGTAGCGCAGGATCATGCCGCGGCCGGCACGACCGCCGGCGACGAAGAGCGCGTCCGGCGAGGGCGCGAACAGCGCCTGCGCGGCGCCGTCAAGGTCGGAAAGGACGACTTTGAGGCTGCCCGCGGACTCGTTCCCGTCCGGATCGTCTTCGCAGGCGCCCAAGAAGAGGCCCAAGAAGAGGCCGAAGAAAGGCACGAGAGCGGGGGGCAAGCGCATGTGACCCGCGTACTTTACACCGAGTCAGGCCTTGATATAGCTTGCCGCACGTACGCGTTGACCACGTGCAACCGATTGAACATTAGGAGGAGAATCACGATGTCCAAAAATGCTTTGCTTTGGGTGCTTTCGGCCGGCCTCATCGGGTGCGGCGCAGACAGCACCGCCGTCGAAGGCGAGTCCGAGTCGGAGTCCGAGTCGGAGTCCGAGTCCGAGGACGAACAAGAATACATCCCAGACCTCAACATCGATCCGCTCGATTGCTCGGTCACCCCGTGCGGCACTCTGGCCACGAACCGGATCGTCGTGCCGACCCAGACCAGCCCGTACCACTGCGACGTCGACAACAACGGCGTCGACGAGAACGCGCTCGGAGGGCTCTTCCAACTGATAGGCTCGATGGGCGGCGGCACCGACGTCCAAGGATCGATCGACGATGCGATCATGACGGGCGATCCCGCCTTCCTGATGGCGATCCAGACCAGCAGTTGGGCGAACAACCCCGAGGCGGCCTTCCAGTTCTGGTTGGGGGCGGCCGTCGACCCGGAAGCGACGGACAACTGGGACGGCGCCGGCGAGTTCACCATCTCCGAGGAGAGCCCGGACGACCTCGCGTTCGGCGGAGAAATCAGCGGCGGCCAGGCCGACTTCGGCCCCGGCAAGGTGGTCATCGAGTTCCCGGTGCCGCTGCCCGGCGTCAAGGCCTCGTCGCTTCACGTCGAGCTCTACGCGGCGCACGTGACGGGGACGCTGACCGAGACCCCGATCTCCCTCGGCAGCGAGGAGGAGCCGGGCACGCTCTGCGGCGGAATGCCGCGCGACGTCTTCAACACCGAGTTGGTCCCGCTCGTCGCGGACTTCGTCAACCAGGCCTGCACGGACGACCCGACCGGCAGCACCTGCAAGACGATTCTCGGGCTCTTCGACGAGAACAAGGACGGCGAGGTCACCGAGGAGGAAGTCAGGACCAACCCGACGCTCAACGCCATTCTCCCCGACGACCTCGACCTGTTCATCGGTGCGCCCGAGGATCGGGTACGCGGCCTTGACGACGTGCCGGACTCGATCTCGTTCGGCCTCGGCATCACCGCGGTCGGCGCCGTTTTCGCCACGCCCGAGTAGCTCCTCCCCCTCTCATATCGCTCCAACCCGCGCGCCCCACCCACGGCCGCGCGGTCTTCCGTCCACGGCGACGGTTTCACCGCGATCGGCGCGATTTTCGACATCCCGTGAGCAGCGCGCATGCGCCGAGGGCGAGCAGCAGCGGCGGCGCCGGCCCGCGCGGAGCGCCGAGCGCGTAGACGGCGGCCAGCGCGAGCGCCACGCCGCCG
>JBBTFH010000225.1:0-21478 GCA_038041915.1 Myxococcota bacterium | reverse complement strand
GGGACATGCGATCAGATCTCGCGCGATCGCGCGGCGTCGTGGCGCGGCCGGCGGCGCGTTACGGCGGCGTCCGGCAAGTCGTCGTCCAACGTGAGCCTGCAGCCCGTCCCGCCGTCGCCGCCGTCGCCGCCGGACGAGCCGTCCGTGAGGTCCTTGGGAGCCGCGCAGACGCCCAGGCTCGGCGACACGCAAAGCCTCACCGGCTGGGGGCCCATCGGCACCATGCAGCACGCCTCGAAGCCGATCCCTTGGCAGTCGGCGTCGGTGCAGCACCGGTTGGTACAGAGCAACATATTGAGCGAGGAAGCCCACCAGCAGTCCACGCTGGGCGCGCAGCCGGTGGCGGAGGGGCACTCCTGGCCGGGCGGAATCGTGCCGACGAGGTCCGGCGGCACGAACACGTCGATCGCCGCGTCGGCCGGTGCGTTAGCCGCGGCGTCGCGCGGGCCGGCTACGCCCCCGTCGCCGCAGGCGACGGCCAGCGTCGCCAGCGTCGCGAGGGTGACGGGGATCTTCCGGCGCGATGGGGACATGCGATCAGATCTCGCGCGATCGCGCGGCGTCGTGGCGCGGCCGGCGGCCCGCTTCGCCACTGCCGCGCCGCCGGTGGGTTGCGCCGAAGGGAGCTTGTTGAACTTCGCGCGTAACGGCGACCCCACATGAGCATTGCTACGCGGTCGCCGGTGCCGCGTCAAGGGTTCAGCCGCTTGTATGTCAGCCGCCTGTAAAGGAGCATCTCTCGCTGCATTCGTCTGGGCAGTCCGTGCAGTCGGACGGGAAATCGCAGACGTCGTTGTCGCAGGTGTTGCAATCAGCGGCCGGGCACTCGGAGCGGCATTTCAAGCAGTCTTCCGGGAGGTCGCAGGCCCCGTTTCCGCACGTGCTGGGCCCGCACACCTCGCTGGGGCACTCCGAGGGACAATCCGGACAGTCCGCTGGAAAGTCGCAAGCGACGTTTCCGCAGGTCGAACCGGCGTCGGCGGCGGGCGCAGCGTCGGCGGCGGGCGTAGCGCCGGCGCCACAGCCAAGGAGTCCGACAAGCAGGCTCGGGACTGCCAGGCCGAGAAGGTTGATCGAAAGGCGCATCAAGGTCGGCAGCCCGAATGGAGCGGGTGGCCTCGGAAGCCGCTGAACGAGCGCGGCGCACTGAACGGCACTTGGGAGAATTCGCGGCGCAGCGTGTGTCCCGGCGATTGAAAATCGTATGGTTTGGCGTGGGTCAGCACGATGTCGAGCGCTCCGTTGCCGTCCATGTCTCCGAGAACGGGAGTCCCCGCGGAGCTTCCCACGCCGAGAATCTGGTGCAGGACCTCGCCGGAAGCGCCGGACAGCACGACGAGCGCACTGTCTTCGAGCGGCGCCTGAAGACTGGCGGCCAGGAGCCAGATATCTTCGGTGCAGTCGCCATCGAGATCCGCGGATACCGGCGAAGCGAACACGAGGTTCGGCACCGGGCGGCGCCACAGGAGCTCGCCCGTAATACCCTGGATCGCCAGCACCTCGCTCTCGTGGACATCCGGGAAGCGAAGCGACCAGTTGACCGTCTCGAACGCGGCGACCACGTCGAGGACACCGTCGCCGGTGAGATCCGCCAAGAGCGGGTTTGCCGTGCCATACGGCATATCGGCCGTGTAGGACCATAGCCGCACGCCGTCGAGGTCCATAGCGTGAACCGTGCCGCAGTAGTCGACGTCGACGACTTCCGGACGCCCATCTCCCGACACGTCGCCGAAGACGGGAGAGGCCACGAAGCCGCCCGAGGCGCATGCGGAAGGCAGCTCCGCGCGCGCCTCGAACTCGCGCGCCCCGTCGTCGTAGGTGAGGAGGTGCAGCATGCCGGTCCTGGTCTCGCCGCCCGAACCGACCGCGACGTAGAGCGTTCCATCCTCCGCGCGTACCAGCGCCGGCGACGAATAGCTCTCTCGACCACCGCTCTCCAGCCAGGCCGCCCGCGCGCGACCGTCTCTGCCGAGAACGACCAGGCGTCCGGGGATGTGGCGAGTGCCGAAAACACCGCCGTTGCCGCCACTCGACATGAGGATGAATTCCGGGTCGTCGGACTCGGCGACCGCGGAATGGGTATTGCCGTTCAACAGGCCTGTGGTTGACTCTCGCACTGACCAGATCCTGGAGCCGTCGAGACCGGAGAGGGCGAGGACGTCTCCCATGCGGCCACCGGTGATGACGTCGCGCACGCCGTCGCCGTCGACGTCCCAGCAGAACGGGTAAGCATACCCGGACTCTCCCTGCGGCGCTTCCCACAGAAGGTCGCCCGTCGCGGCATCCAGGACCATGAGACTGCTGGCCCACGCGGCTTCGACGACGCCGACGGGTGCGATGGTCTCGAGCCGGCCGTCGCCTTCAAGATCGCACAGCGCCAGCGAGCCTTCGTACCCCGGACCGGTCGAGCGCTCCCACTTCTGCGACGATTCCACCGACAAGGCGGAGGCGGCCGGCACGCACCGTGGTGTCTCCATGGCGGTGTGCCCCTTGTCCGCGCAGCCGACCAAGAGGAACCCCAGGAGGAGCCGACCGACAAAATCTTCTGGCCCGCGCGGCACGGAACCCTTCGCCATGACAGCACCTCCGCAGGTTCGGATCACCCGTTTTCTCGATCGTGTGCCAAGTGCTCCCGACCGGCCCGCCGAGCCCCGTCGGTGTGAGGTTACGGCTCGCCGATCCGGAGCGCTTGATCGGCGGCGATGGGTCCGTCCGTGCGCTCCTCGGTTCCGTCGCCCCAGCGCACGGAAACGGCGTCCACTTCATCGTAGGCGCCGAGTCCGAAATGGAGCGCCCGCCACGACTTGCCGGGCGATCCGGAAACCCCGGCGACCGCGGACGCCCAGTTCCGCCCGTCGACGACCACCGAGACCTCGGCGCCCGCCGCCCGGCCTCCAGGCCCCGCAAGCCACACGGCGAGCCAGTGCCCTGCGTCCTGCGTGTCGTTGCGCAGGAGCCGGAAGTGGGGTGGCGCCATGTAGAACTCGACGAGGTCGAGGTCGCCGTCCCCGTCGTAGTCCGCCATGGCGGCGGCTCCACCGGCGACGCTCGCCAGCGATCCGGCCGCATGCTCCACGACGCCGAGCCCGAAACCGCCGCCCTGATCGTTCACGTAAGTGAAGTCGGCCTGTTGACCGGCCGATATCGTCATGCCGGTCGTCACGCGCTCGAGATCCTCGAGGCGAAACGTGAGCGCGGAGTTGACGACGAACAGATCGAGGAAGCCGTCGAGGTTCAAGTCGCCCGCGACCGGCGACCAGCCGGAATGGTAGCGCGTCCAGTCGGCCACGCCGATCTCCGCCGCGCGGTCGATCATCGTGCCGTCCTCGACGCCGAAATAGAACTGATCCGGCCCGGCGTCGGCGATGTAGAGATCCCACAGACCGTCCCTGTCGAAATCGCCCAGCGCCGCGCCCATCGCGTGGCCGTAGCGATCGATGCCTAAAGCGGGCGCGAGATCGTCGAAACGACCGCTGCCACCATCGTTCCGGTACAAGGAGTTCTTCGCGAAGTCCTGCGACACGAAGAGATCCTGGAACCCGTCCGCGTCCCAGTCGACGAATGCCGCGCCGTTGATCGACAGCGACGAGGCGTCGCCGGGAGGCGCGTCCATCTCGCGAAACGCCGCGCCCGCGTCGTTCCGCAGCAGCCGCGCCGGCTGCCAGTCGCGCGGCTGCCCCGTGCACGTGAAGTCGTCGGCGGTGGCCGTGCACGAGTCGGCGATCAGGCTGGCGGAGAAGCCCAGGTACAGGTCGAGCCAGCCGTCGCGATCGAAATCGAAGAAGCCGGCCGTCGCCGCGCCGAAGACGCCCGGCTGGTCGGCGAACGCGGGAAGGAGATCGCTCGCGTCCTCGAAAGCAAGTCCGCCCAGCCCGCGGAGCAGCGTCACGCCGCGGGGCGCCCGGCCGATGACAAGGTCGAGGATTCCGTCGTTCGTGAAGTCGGCCGCGTCGCACGAGAGCGCGAGACCCTCGCCCGGCATGGTCACCGGCGTGGCCTCGAACGCGCCGTCGCCGCGGTTGCGATAGGCGGTCAGGATGGGCGGCGCCGAGTTGGCCGGCGTCGCGGTGCCGAGGAGGATGTCGGGTCGGCCGTCGTCGTCGAGATCGTCGAATACCAGGCATTGGAAGCCAGTCGCCGGAAGGCCCGCGCCCTTGGTTACCTCCGTCCACGCCACGTCACGGACGGGAAAGGCCTTGAATGCGTCATCCGCCTTCGCGCCGCACCCGGCGAGCCCAAACAAGGACAGCACGAGCGGGCCGTCCCGCGCGATTCCGATCACGGCTCGACCACCTCGACGACCTGGCCGGCCTCGACGGGTCCGTCGAGCGTCTGCACCGTCCCGGACGGCCAACGGATCTCGACGGCGTCGACGGCATCGCGCGCGCCCAGACCGAAGTGCGCCTCGGGCCAGGACTGCCCGAGCGCCCCCGACCAGCCGTGTACGAAGCGGCGCGCGAAGGGACGGCCGTCGGCGATCAGGCGGACGTCGGCGCCGAAGGCGCTGGTGTTGGACATCGTGCCGCGCAGGCGCAGCGTCAACCAGCGTCCCGCGCCCTGGGTCTCGTTGCGCAGGAGCCGGAACCGCGGCTGCGCGTCGAACCAGTACTCCGCCACATCGAGGTCTCCGTCTCCGTCGACGTCGGCGACGGCCGTGCTGGCCGAGCCGGCGATCGGGATCGAACCGGCCGGGTGGTCGATGGCGACCAGGTCGAACCCTCCGTTCTGGTCGGCCTGGTAGACGAAGTCGGCCTGCCGCCCCGGCGCCTCGACACGGTCATTCATGGCCACGGTCACGAGGTCGGCGGAAGAGTACATGAGGGCGGTGTTGGCGACAAAGAGATCCAGGAAGCCGTCCTGGTTGAAGTCGGCCGCGATCGGGGACCAGCCCGAATGGTAGCGCGTCCACGCGGACACGCCGAGATCGGCGGCACGATCCTCGACCGTCCCGTCGTCGCGGCTGAAGTAGAACTGGTCTGGTCCGAGGTCGGCGACGTAGGCGTCCCAGCGTCCGTCGCCATCGAAGTCGCCGAGCGCGACGCCCATCCCGTGATTGTACTCGGCGAGCCCGATGTCGACGGCCTCGAACTCACCCGTGCCATCCACGTTTCGATAGAGGACGTTCGGTCCATACTCGTGGGTGACGAGGACGTCTACGCGCCCGTCCTCATCCCAGTCGACGAAGCCGGCCGCGACGAAACCCTGGGCCTGAAGTCCACCGCTCGGCGGATCCACCGGCGCGTCGCCGGCCGCGACGAAGGTCTCGCCGGCGTCGTTGTGGAGCAGCAGGCCCCTGACGCGATCGGTCCTCTCGGTCGCCCGACAGATGAAGTCGTCTTCCGTCTTCTCGCAGCCGTCCGGTAAGAGCGACCAGGCCCACGCCACATAGAGGTCGAGCCAGCCGTCGGCATCGTAGTCGACGAAGGCGAGGACGGAAACCGCGAGCGCCGGCGGATTTTCGGGCGGAATCGCCGGGGCGCGCGCGGACAGGTCCTCGAACGTAAAATCGCCTGTGTTGCGGAGCAGGAGGATGCTGGGCGGCCCGAGCCCCACCACCAGGTCCGGGTCGCCGTCGCCGTCGAAGTCGCCGGCCGCGCAGGAGAAAGCCCGCGACCCCATGAGATCCATCTGGGCCGCGCGCTCGAACGCGCCTCCGGTGTTTCGGTAGACATCCACGCGCCCGCCGCCCGCTTCGTCGACGCCGAGGACGAGGTCCGGACTGCCATCGCCGTCGAAGTCGGCAAACCCGACGCAGTTCGTGGCCTCATCGGGCAAGCCGGCGGCCATCGTCGCGTCCGCCAGCACGATCTCGGGCGGTGGGAACCGCGGCTCCTCCTGCTCCTTGGCGCCGCACGCGGCCAGCGACATCGACACCGCCACGCGGAAGGCCGCCGGACACACGACGCTGCGAACGGCCGGCGCGAGCACCATCGGCGCGGCCTACAGCCGATCGAGCTGCATCGACCAAGGGCCACCGACCGGGCGTATCCACAGCCGGGTCTGGTCCACGCAGTAGTCGTCGGTTTCAGCCGCCAGGCCCGGATCGCTGGGCGTCGTGACGAGTGTCAAGCCGTCGACCTCCCACGCGCCGGCCTCCGCGTGAGGCTCGGTGAGGGACCGCTCACAGGCGCAGAGAGTCTCACCGTCCATCGTACACGACATGCCCGTGGTCGCCGCGAGCTCCGTGCAGTCCGACGCTCCGAAGGACGCCCAGCAATCGCGCGGCACGCCCAGGCTCGCGATGAGTTCCAGCGTGAAGGCGATCTCGTAGGTTCCGTCCTCGTAGAACTCGACGCAGCCCTGCCCGTCCATGCGGTAGGCGGCTGTCGAGGAAGGACAGACTGCCGCCAACGGATCCTGACGTTCCGGCGGCTTGCCGCACACGGAGACGACCTGCCACATCCCCACCAGGCCGCCGCCGCACGGCTCGAAGGCGCACGAGGGCGCCGCCGCGTCGCCCGCATCAAGGCCCGAGCCGCCGGCGCGGGCGACGCCCGAGCCCGAGCACGCGGCAGCAAGAGAGGAGCCGGCCAGGCAAAGGAAAACGTTATGGCGAATCCGGTCGAGCATGCCGAAACTAATTCAGGTCCATCATAACATGGATCTGCGCTGCGATCTGCGCGCCCTCGGCGTCGGCAATGTGCGCGTCGATTTGGGCGATCTTGCCCTTCACGTCCTCGGGACGGTCCGGTAGGACCAGCAGGAGGTCGGATGCTTGGGCGCCGCCCGGCTCGACGCACGCCCAATAGCTCGACCGGATGGGCGTGGTCGCCTGCAGCGCGCCATCGTAGCTTGCCTGCGCGAGTCCTTCGGCCGTCCTCGAATCCAGACCTGATACCCTCACGCTCACGATCAGCATGGGCAGGCCCTGGGGGCCGACCGTAACCGCGAAGTCCTGGCCGTCGATGATCTCGCGGAACGGCGTCTCGCCCACGCCGAGCGTCAGCGACGGCTTCTGATCGAGCCCGCCGCACGGGACGGCGCCGCCCGCGTCGGCGGTGGCCGGCCGCGCGCCGTCCTCGGACGCGCAGGCCGCGCACGCGACGAACGCCACGGCGACGAAGACGGCGGCCGCGCTCCGGCCTTGGGCGCGCACGACCGCCGTACATCTCTCGCGAGGAGCGCTCGGCGGTCTCCCAAACCGAACGTCAGGGCTTCCTCCCGGCGGCGTCGTCACGCGGGCACGCTCTCAGCTCATTTTGCGCAGACGCCGTAGCTCACGGGCACGCACAGCGCGGTCGCCTGGAACCCGGTCGGCGGCATGCAACAGGCCGTAAAACCGACATCCTCGCAGTCCGCCTCATTCTCGCAGGCTCTCGTACATAGGAAGAGGTCGAGTGCTAGCGGGTACGAGCAGTCGACCGCCGCCACGCAGCCCGTGCCCGACGGGCAGACCTCGCCCGGAAGGATCGTGCCGACGCGGTCGGGCGGGACGTACGCGTCGACCGGCGCGCACGGCGCCGCGTCGCGCTCGCACCTCGTCGCGCCGTCGTCGCGGCACCCGCTGGCCAGCGCGGCGAGCGCGAGCGGAATGCCCCAGCGCGATGCGGACATGCCATGAGACATCGCGGTTCTGAACGTCAGGATCCTGTCAGCGGCGTGGAGCGCACCAATGAGGAACGCCCGCTTGCCTGCAAGCGCGGCGGTGGGGCGCCCGGTCACGTCGTGAGCGGCATGGGCGCTAGCGCCGGCGCCGCCGCGACCGTGCGCGGAGCAGAACGGCCAGTCCCGCGAGCAGCCAAGGCCACGCCGGGCCGGTGCGCGGCGCGGTGTTGGCCCCGCCGACGACCGAGCAGCAGCCGCCCGGTTCGCTCCCGTTCGACGTCGGCCCGCCGTCGCCGTCGTCCGATGCCACCGCTCCGTCCGTATCGGGACGGGCATCGGCGGTCGGTTGGACGCCCATGTCGGGCTGGCCGTCGGAGATCGCGTCCATCGTCACGCCCTGGTCTTCCGTCGGAGCGGCGTCCGACACCGGGCCGTCCGCCGGCATCACCACCGGCGCGTCGGGCGGGGCGGCATCCAGCGGGGCGGCGTCCGGCGGACCGGCGTCCAGCGGACCTCCGCCGTCGGGCACGCACGCCGGGTCGGGCGTGCCGGCGCAGGCGCCGGCGCCGTCACAGGCGTCGTCGGTCGTGCACGGGTCGCCATCGTCGCAGGCGGCGACGCCGAAGGTCGTCACGCAGCCCGACGCGGGATCGCACGAGTCGTCGGTGCACGGGTCGCCGTCGTCACACACGACCGGCGGGTACGCGCACATGAACGTGGCTTCGTCGCAGGTATCGGTCGTGCAGGCGTCGCCGTCTGCGCAGTCGATCGGCATGCCGTCGCTGCAGACGCCGCCTTCGCAGGTGCCGCCGCAGATGGTCGCCGTCGAACAGATTTCGCCCTCGTTGACCGCCGTGAACGCGCAGATGCCGGTCGCCGGGACGCAGGCCTCCGTCGAACACGGGTCGCCGTCGTCGCACGCGACCGGCGTGCCTTCGCAGGCGCCGGCCGCGCATTGGTCGCCGGTGGTGCAATCGTCCGCGTCGTCGCACGGGAGCGCGTTCGGCGTGTAGGCGCACCCGAACGCCGGGTTGCACGCGTCGTTGGTGCAGGCGTTTGCGTCGTCGCAGGTGATTGGCGTGACGAAGCAGCCCGCCAGCGAATCGCAGGCGTCAGCGGTGCAGGCGTTTGCGTCATCGCAGGCAGTCGGCGTGACGAAGCAGCCATCTACCGAATCGCAGGCGTCGTCGGTGCAGGCATCTCCGTCATCGCAGGTGGTCGGTCCCAAGAGGCAGCCCGTCGCCGGGTCGCACGCGTCGTTGGTGCAGACGTCGCCGTCGTCGCAGGTGGTCGGCGTGACGAAGCAGCCCGACGCCGGCTCGCACGCGTCGTCGGTGCAGGCGTTTGCGTCGTCGCAGGTGGTGGGCGTGTAGGCACACCCGGACGCCGGCTCGCACGCGTCGTCGGTGCAGAAGTCGCCGTCGTCGCAGGGGGTCGGCGTACCGAAGCAGCCCGCCAGCGGGTCGCAGGCGTCGTCGGTGCAGGCGTTTGCGTCGTCGCAAGACACCGGCGTTCCGACGCAGACGCCGCCGAAGCAGGCCTCGCCGGTGGTGCAAACGCTGCCGTCGGCGCAGGCGGCGGTGTTGGGCGTGAACAGGCAGCCCACGGCTGAATCGCAGGCGTCGTCGGTGCAGGCGTTTGCGTCGTCGCAGCTGGTCGGCGTGGAGAAGCAGCCCACCCCCGAATCGCAGGCGTCGTCGGTGCAGGCGTCTCCGTCGTCGCAAGACACCGGCGTGCCGACGCACGCGCCGCCGGAGCAGGCCTCGCCGGTGGTGCAGATGCTGCCGTCGTCGCAGGCGGCGGCGTTGGGCGTGAACAGGCAGCCCGTGGCCGAGTCGCAGGCATCGTCGGTGCAGACATTTCCGTCGTTGCAGATGGTCGGCGTGGCGAAGCAGCCCGTCACCGAATCGCAGGCGTCGTCGGTGCAGGCGTCTCCGTCGTTGCAGGTGGTCGGCGTGACGAAGCAGCCCGCCACCGGCTCGCAAGCGTCGACGGTGCAGGGGTTCGCGTCGTCGCACACGATCGGCGCGCCGGTGCAGAGGCCGCCCGCGCAGGCATCCCCGGTCGTGCAGACGCTGGCGTCGTCGCACGCGCCGGTGAGGTCGTCGAAGCTCGCGCAGGCCGGCGAGTTGGGCTCGTTGCACGCGCCGACCGCGGCGCAGCGGGCCGCCAGCAAGTCGTGGTAGTCGCGACACTGCGTGTCCAGGCCGTCGCAGTCGATCGTGCCGCAGGCCGCGTCGTCGGCGGGCAGGACCGAGCAGGCGCCCGACGCATTGCACGCGCTACAGGTGCCGCAGCTCGTGCCGGCGAGCTCGGGTGCGCACGCGCCGGCGCCGTCGCAGGCGCCGGTCAGGCAGGTGCCCGCCGGGCAGTCGCTCTTGACGTCGGCGCCCGAGGACTGGAAGCCGCAGGCGCCGAGACCCGTGCACTGCTGGCAGGCGGCGCAGTCGACGCTCTGCGCGAGGTCGGCCAGGCACGCGCCCGCGCCGTTGCACGCGGCGCAGGTGCCGCAGTCGGAGCCGCTGGTCTCGAAGCCGCAGCCGCCGGCGCCGTCGCACGCGCCGGTCAGGCAGGTGCCCGCCGGGCAGTCGCTCTTGACGTCGGCGCCCGAGGACTGGAAGCCGCAGGCGCCGAGGCCCGTGCACTGCTGGCAGCTCGGGCAGTCGAGGTTCTGCGCGAGGTCGGCCAGGCACACACCCGCGCCGTCGCAGGCCGAGCAGGTCCCGCAATCCGTGGCCGCGAGCGCGTTCGTGAAGCTCGTGCAGGAGGGAGAGTTGGGCGCCTTGCACGTGCCGGCCGACTGGCATCGTTCCGCCGTCAGGTCGGCGTAGTCACGGCAGGTCGTGTCGATTCCATCGCAGTCGATCGTGCCGCAGCCGGCGTCGTCGGGCGGCGCGACCGCGCAGGACGTGCCCGCCGCGTTACACGACGAGCACAGGCCGCAGGCCGCCGCGCAGCAGATGCCGTCCTCGCAGATGCCCGAGGCGCAGACGCCGCCGGCCGTGCAGGCCAATCCGTTCGGCTGCGCCGTCACGAAGTCGGGGTCGCCCTCGCCGTTGCCGCCAAACGAGGACCAGCGGCCCTTGCCGCCGCCGACCGGGTAGACGACTCGCGCGCGCCAGCGGTAACTGCCGCCCGTGGCCGGCGTGACCGTCGCGCTTGCGAGCGCGCCTTCGATGACGGTGGGCGAGAAGACGGTGCCGCTGCCGCTCCACGGCGTGCCGACGAGCTTGGCCTCGACCTCGAGCCTGAGCCTCCCGCCGAGCCAGCCCTCCTGCGTGACCCGGCCCTTGAGCACGACGGATGCGCTGCCGGCTACGTTGCCCACGCCGATGCGCGTCGTGCCGTCGGCGCGGTACTGCTGGAGGTCGCGGGGCTTGCCGGCGGCGGCGTCACCGCCGGCGTAAAGGTAGGCGCGTCCCTCGTTGGGAGTGCCGGGGCCGTTCCACTGGTACGCGCCGACGATCACGTCGCCGAAGCCGTCGCCGTTCACGTCGGCCGATCCGACCGAGCGGCCGAAGCCGGCGCCGACTTGGTCCGCCGGCTCGGCCCCAAAGGCCGGAATCGTCGCGAGGCCGGACGCGCCGCCGTGGTAGACCATCGCGACTCCCTCGTTCGCGAAGCCCGTGCTGTCCCAGCGGTAGACGCCGACGACCACGTCGGCGTAGCCGTCGCCGTTGACGTCGCCGGCGGGCGCGAGCGCGTTTCCGAACTCCGCGCCGGCCTGGTCGGTCGGATCCGCGGTCCAGGTAGCCGATGCCGCGAGGCCCGCCGTGCCGCCCGGGTAGAGGTACGCGCGCCCTTCGTCGAGCGAGCCCACCGTGCCGTCACCCCACAGGTTGGCGCCCACGAGCAGGTCGTCGAAGCCGTCGCGGTTGACGTCGCCGGCGCGGGAGACGGCGTAGCCGAACTGCGCGTTGGCCTGGTCGGAGGGCTCGGCGGTCCACGCGGGGCTGATCGCGAGGCCCGCGGAGCTGCCATGGTAGACGCTGGCGCGGCCTTCGCCGGCCAGGCCGCCGGTCGAGGCGGGCGCGCCGACGGCGACGTCGGCGAAGCCATCGCCGTTGACGTCGCCCGCGCCGGAGACCGAGAAGCCGAACCACGAGGTGCCGGCGGCGGTGGGCGTGACCGCCCAGGCCGGCGTCGATGGGGCCGGCGAGGCGCGGCCGAGGTAGACGTACGCGCGGCCGACGTCGGCCACGGTGCCGTCCCACCAATACGCGCCCGCGATCACGTCGGCGAAGCCATCGCCGTTGACGTCGCCCGCGCCGGCCACGGAGTAGCCGAAGCGGGCGCCGGGCTGATCGGTCGGATCGAGCGACGCCGCCGGCGTGGCGCCGAGCCCGGTTCCGAGTCCGTAGAAGAGGTAAGCCCGCCCCTCGTTGGCCAGGTCGCCGTTCGCCGCGTACGCGCCGACGATCACGTCGGCGAACCCGTCGCCGTTGACGTCGCCCGCGCCGGCGACCGACCAGCCGAAGCTGGCGCCGGTCAGGTCGGCGGGGTCCGCCGTCCAGGTGGGCGCCGCCGCCAGCCCGGACGCGCTTCCGGGGAACAGATAGGCGCGCCCCTCGTTGACCACGTCGCCGCTGGCCGCGTACGCGCCCACGATGACGTCGCCGAAGCCGTCGCCGTTGACGTCGCCCGCGCCGGCCACGGACACGCCGAAGAAGGATCCCGTGGCGTCGGTCGGGTCGGCCGTCCACGTCGAACCGCTGGTAAGGCCGGTCGCCGTGCCGCGGAAGAGGTACGTGCGCCCCTCGTCGGCGACCGCGCCATCCCAGAGGTAGGCGCCGACGAGCGCGTCGCCGAAACCGTCGCCGTCGACGTCGCCCGCGCCGGCGACGGAGTAGCCGAACTGCGCGTTGGCCTGGTCGGCGGGGTCGACCGTCCACGCCGCCGTCGTCGCGAGTCCGGCGGCGGCGCCGAGGTAGAGGAAAGCGCGCCCCTCGTCGGTGGAGGGCACGCTGTCCCACAGGTTCGCGCCGACGATCACGTCGGCGTAGCCGTCGCCGTTCGAGTCGCCCGCGCCGGCGACGGAGTAGCCGAACTGCGCGCCGGGCTGGTCCGTCGGGTCGAGCGTGACCGGCGCCGATCCGAGGCCGGTCGAGGCGCCGAGGTAGACGTAGGCGCGCCCCTCGTCGCTCGTGCCCACCACGTCGTCGCCCCACAGCGGCGCGCCGATCACGACGTCGGCGTAGCCGTCACCATTCGTGTCGCCCGCGCTCGCCACGGACAAGCCGAACTGCGCGTTCACTTCGTCGGCCGGCTCCGCCAGCCAGGACGAGGCGGCGGGTAGGCCCGTTGCCCCGCCGAGGTAGACGTAGGCGCGCCCCTCGTCCGCGTAGCTCGCGCTGTTCCACAGGTTGGCGCCCATGATGACGTCGGCGTAGCCGTCGCCGTTGACGTCGCCGGCGCTCGCGACCGAGGCGCCGAATTTGGCGGTGAACTGTTCGGTCGGATCCGCGGTCCAGGGCGGCCCTGCGGCGAGCCCGCCGGAGGCGCCGAAGTAGACGAAGGCGCGGCCCTCGTCGAAGAAGCCCGGGCCGTTCCACATCGGCGCGCCGATGACGAGGTCGGCGTAACCGTCGCCGTCGACGTCGCCCGCGCCCGCCACCGAAGAGCCGAACTGCGAGCCCACCTGGTCGGTCGGGTCGAGCGTGACCGGCGCCGATCCGAGGCCCGTGGCGCTGCCGAAATAGACGTAGACGCGGCCCTCGTCGGAATAACTGGCGCTGTTCCACATCGGAGCGGCGACGAGCAGGTCGCCGTAGCCGTCGCCGTTGATATCTCCCGCGCCGGCCACGGCGCGGCCGAAGGCGGCGAAGATCTGGTCGGTCGGGTCGGCCATCCACGACGGCACGACGGCGAGCCCCGACGCGCCGCCGTAGAAGACGTAGGCCTTGCCCTCGTTGAGGAACGACGCGCTGTCCCACTGATGGGCGCCGACGACCGCGTCGGCGTAGCCGTCGCCGTTGACGTCGCCTGCCGAGGCGACGGAGTAGCCGAAGAATGCGCTCGCCTGGTCGGCCGCGAAGTCCGCGGTCGGGTCGGCCGCCCACGCCACGACTGACAGCAGCGGGTCGAGTACGACCGGGAACTCCGCCCCGTCGAGATCCTCGGCCGCCACGCGCAGGACGATCGCCTGCGCCGCGGCGTGCCATTCGAGCGATGCGTAGAGCGGACGCCCGGCGGCGTCGAAGGCGCGGAGGTTCGTGTAGCGCAGCTCGCCCCACGCGACGCCGTCGTCGAGCGGGCGCGCGGCATCGCGGGCCTCGACGGCGCCGCGTACGATCAAATCTCCGGCGGGCCGCTCGTCGACGACGAAGCCCTGCTCGATGCCGCTGGAGGTCGACTCGTACCACTCGGTCAGGCCCCCCTCGCGACGGTAGACGACGCGGCTGCCCTCGACCTCGGGCTCGGTGGGACCGGCCTGGAGGTCGAAGCGGAGGCCATCCACCTCGACGCCGAACGCGTCGAATCGCGCGTGCAGGTCGCCGGCGTGGAGCGCGTAACCGCCGGGAAATCCCTGGGGCTGCCGCTGGTCCTCGGCCACCCACGCCACGGCCCGGGCAAGCCGGGCGGCCGGCGGCTCCTCGATCGTCAGCGGTGCGGCGCGGCGCGGCGCGCCGTCCTCACCGCCGCACGACGCCAGCGCGACGAGCATCACCGACAGCCGAGAGACGACCCGGGACATAAGTATAAACATGTCCATCAAGCTATTCGAAGCGAGCACTCGGGGTCAAACGAAAAGACTCGCGGGGGGTCGCCAAAGCAGACGGCGTTCCGCGCTTGAACGCTCCTATGCGGTGGGGGAGTGCTCAGGCGCCGCCGCCGGTCGGGCGGGCACGTACCGGCAAAGCTTGCCCGCGCCAATCCGCCTGACGGCGTCCGCGCGCACGAGATCCTCGAGCACGCGCACGATCGTGCTCTTCGACGTGCCGAGGGCTTCGGCGATCTCGCGCGCCGTGATCTCGGGGCGCGTGTGCAGCAGCTCGAGGATCCGGGCCTCGCGGTCGTGTGCCGCCGGCACGCCGTTGGCGCGCGATGCCGGCGTCGAGGTCGAGGTCGACGCCGGCGCCGGCGCCGGTGCGGCTCGCCCGTCGCTCAGCGCCGCCTGGACCGCGGCGCGCGTCACGTAGGGCCCGCGGACGAGAGCGCATGCGCGATCCACCACCGCGCGCAGCTCGCGCACGTTGCCTGGCCACGGGTGGTGGAAGAGCAGGTCGCGCGCGTCGGGCGTGATGCCCTCGATGCTCGCGTCGTTTTCGCGGCGGAAGCGCTGGATGAACGCGTCGACCATGTTCGGGATGTCTTCGAGGCGCTCGCGCAGCGGCGGGACCGTGATGAGCACTCCCTGGATGCGGTAGAAGAGATCCTCGCGGAAGCGGCCGGCGGCGACGAGCCGACGCAGGTCGCGGTTGGTGGCCGCGATCGCGCGCACGTCGACGTCGACGAGTTGGGTGCCTCCCACCCGGTAAAAGCGTCCCTCCTCGATCACGCGCAGCAGCTTGACCTGGGTCGAGGGGCTCAGCTCGTCGACCTCGTCAAGGAACAGCGTTCCGGTCGAGGCGACCTCGAACTTGCCGCGGGTCTGGCGCGCGGCGCCGGTGAACGCGCCGCGCTCGTGGCCGAACAGCTCGCTCTCGATCAGCCCTTCGGGGATCGCGCCGCAGTTGATCTTGACCAGCGGGCTTTCGCGCCGCGCCGACGCCTGGTGGATGTCCTCGCACAGTCGCCCCTTGCCCGCGCCGGTCTCGCCCTGGATGAGGATGGGCAGGTTCGTCCGCGCGAACTGCGTCACCAACTCCATCACCTCGCGCATGCGCGGGCTGGTCGACACGATGGCCGGGAACTCGCTGGTCGTGCGCGCGGCGCGGCGCGGTGGCGCGGCGGGGCCGTCGGGCGCGGGCGTGCTCTTATCCTTGACCGCCGACTCGGGCAGCGCCGCGGCGCGGGCGCGCTGGCGGGCGGCGTGCATGAGGAACTCCGCGGAGAGCGCGTCCTGCGGGTAGGAGGCGCCTCCGAGCAGGATGTTCACGACGGACCCGTCGGGCAGGGCGATGCCTTTCGCGGCCGCGACGCCGAGGCGCACCCGCGTGGCCTCGACCCGGTCGACCTCGGCCTCGGGCAGCAGCACGAACAGCTCGTCGGAAGCGCCCAGCCCCATCACGTCCATCCCCCGCACCTGCCCGGCGAGCCAGTCGACGACGGCGCGCCAGCGCTGGCGGGTCACCTGCGCGCCTCCCGCCGGCGCCTTCTCGATGGCCGGGTCGAGGCGTAATACGAGCAGCCCGAGCGAGCGTCCGCAGCGCTCGGCCCGCGCGAGCTCCTCGTCCTGGCGGATGCGGAACATCGAGTAGGCGTTCAAGCGGGCAGGGCCGCCTATGCCCGAGCTCCAGCTCGACTGAAGGCGGCCGACCAGCCGGCCGATCCGCGTGGCCAGCGCCTCCATTTGGCGCGGGTCGAGGCGCGCCTGGCCGCGGTCGTTGCTCTCGCGGATCAGCAGGGCTCCTTCGGCGAGGAAGCCGCCGCGCAGGGGTACGATTAGATCCGCCCCAAGCCCGGCGAGCAGGGGCAGGAGCGTCGGGGGCGGCTCGGGCGGCAAGCCCGGCGTGTCGCCCGCCGAGGCGCCGCCGAGCCACGACAGCCACTGCGCGATCGAGGCCGGCAGCGTCGTCGGCAGCGGAGGCGGCGGCTCGCCGCAGCACGCCACGAAGCGGAAGCCCGGAGCGTCCGGATCGCGGAGCCACGCCGACGCGGACGCGGCGCCCGCGCGCACGACCGCGTCGAGCGCACGCTCGATCAGCGGCTGCGCGTCGTCGAACAAGCCCAGCAGGTCGGCAAGGTCGCCCAGCGGGTCGCGATCGGCTCGTGTCCGCGCGCCGCCGCCCAGGCGACCGAACAACGCGGACCAGAGGGATTTGCTCTCCATGATGGACTATTAATGATACCCGCCGGGCGCGTACGGGACAACGGGATTTTCGCGATTTTTCGGCGGCCGGATGCGCACAGGTACCCTCGCGCGGGTCCAAGGGAGGGTAAGGTCTACCCATGCAACGCCCCTCGCGCGTGACGCTGGTGTTGATCCTCGCCGCCGGGTGCGCGGGGCATGGGCGCTCGCCGACGGCTGCCCCGGCGCCCGCAAAGCTTCACGCCGGCGTCGTGGTCGCGCCCGAGCCGCACGCGGCCAAGGTGGGCGCGGACGTGCTGGCCGCCGGTGGCAACGCGGTCGACGCGGCGATCGCCGTCGCGTTCGCGCTCGCCGTCACCTTCCCAAGCGCCGGAAACCTCGGCGGAGGCGGCTTCATGCTGGTGCACCGCGAGGGCGAGGCGGACGTTGCGATCGACTACCGCGAGACGGCGCCCGCGGCGGCGACCCGCGACATGTTCCTGGACGCGCGCGGCGAGCCTTCGCCGGGCGAGAGCCTGCGCACGCACCGCGCCGCCGGCGTGCCCGGCACGGTCGCGGGAATGTGGCTCGCGCACCGGCGCTTCGGCACGCGGTCGTGGGGCGCGCTGGTCGCGCCGGCGATCACGCTGGCCGAGGGCGTCACGCTCGAGGCGAAGGTCGCGGAGCGCCTGGCGTCGGTGGCGCAGGCGCCGGAAACGCCGCCGCGCTTCCGCGCGCTATTCTTCGGCGGTGGCGGGCGCGTGGCGCAACCCGAGCTCGCCGCCACGCTGCGCCGGATCGCCGAGCGCGGCGCCGGCGGCTTCTACCGCGGCGAGACGGCACGCCTGCTCGCCGAGGAGATGCGGCGCGGCGGCGGGCTCGTCACCGAGCAGGATCTCGCCGCGTACCTGCCGGTGATCCGCCGTCCGGTCGAGGGCCGCTACCGCGGCCGGCGCGTCGTGTCGATGCCTCCGCCGTCCTCGGGCGGAGCAATCCTCCTGCAGATGCTCGCCATGCTCGAGCCGTTCGATCCCGCGCGCCTCGGTCCCGGCAGCGCCGCGTACGTTCACCTCGTCTGCGAGATCGAGAAGCGCGCCTTCGCCGATCGATCGGTCTGGCTGGGCGATCCCGACTTCGTCGACGTGCCGCTGGCCGGCCTCATCGCGCCCGGCTATGCGCGCGCGCGCATCGCGGGCTTCGACCCGGCGCGGCGCACCGATCCGGCGGCGATTCTGGCGGGGGCGCTCACGCCTTCGGGGCTGCCGCGGCCCACCCGACGGGGTGTCGAGCGGACGCAGCCGGCCGGCGACCGCGAGAAAGCCGAGACCACGCACTTCTCGATCGTCGATCGCCACGGCGGCGCCGTCGCGAACACGACCACGCTCAACGACGGTTTCGGCTCGCGCATCGTCGTAAAGGACGCCGGCTTCCTGCTCAACAACGAGATGGACGATTTCTCAGTCAAGCCCGGCGCGCGAAACCTCTACGGCGTGATTGGCGGCGAACGCAACGCGATCGCGCCACGTAAGCGCCCGCTCTCGTCGATGTCGCCGACGTTCGTCTACGACGCAGGCGGCGCGCTGAAGCTCGTCCTCGGCACGCCGGGCGGCCCGACCATCTTCACGACCGTCTTCCAGGTAATCGTGAACCGCTTCGATTTCGCCATGCCGCTTGGCCGTGCCGTCGCCGCGCCGCGCTTTCACCACCAGTGGCCGCCGCCATCGAACGGCCGCGATCCGATCCGCGCCGAGGCGCTCGACCCGCCGGTGGCGGCGGCGCTGGCCGCGCTCGGCTACAGCATCGAGACCCGGAGCATCGGTGACGTGCAGGCGATCGAGATCGACCGCGCGCGCCGCGTAGCGACGGGCGCCGCCGACCCGCGCGGCAGCGGCGTCGCCAGCCGCGAGCCCGCGCGCTAGCGCTGGATTCAGAGTTCGCGGCGGCCGCCGAGCGCGCGGCCGATCGTGACGCCGTCGGCGTACTCGAGCTCGCCGCCGATCGGGATGCCCGAGGCGATGCGCGTCACGCGCGGACCGAGCGGGCGGATGAGCTTGGCGAGGTAGACGCCGGTCGCGTCGCCCTCGACGTTGGGGCTGGTCGCGATGATCACCTCCTGCACGTCGCCGCCTTCGAGGCGGCGCAGGAGCTTCGCTATCTTGAGGTCGTCGGGGCCGACGCCGTCGAGCGGGCTCAGCACGCCGTGCAGTACGTGGTAGAGCCCGCGAAAGCTGCCGGTGCGCTCGAGCGCCATCACGTCCTGCGGCTGCGCGACCACGCAGATCTGGCTCTGATCGCGGCGCGCGTCGCGGCAGATGGCGCACGGATCCTCGTCGGTGAGGTAGCAGCACACCGAGCAGAGAGAGAGCTTGGCGCGCACCTCGTCGATGGCGCGGGCGAGAGCGCGCGCTTCCTCTTCGGGCGCGCGCAGGACGTGGAACGCGAGCCGCGTGGCGGTCTTGCGTCCGATGCCGGGCAGCCTGCTGAGCTCGTCGACGAGCCGGTCGAGCGGGGAGGCCATCACTCGGTGCGTACGTTGCGCACGTCGCCGCCGAGGATATCGACGGCGGCGCGGATGGTGGGGTGCTCGATCGCCTCGCGGCGGCGCTTTTCGCGCTCGGCTTGCTGCTTGCCCTCTTCGACCTCGGCGACGGAGAGCGGCGCCGGGGCGTCGGGCGCGGCGGCCTCGATGCGCACGCGCACCGGCCGCCCGCCCGATCGTGCCGAGACGAACGCCTCGAGATCGCGCGCCCGCTCGCTGCCTATTTCGAGTTCGAGCGAGCCCGCGGGCAGCCCGAGCACGATCTCTCCCTCGTCGAAGCGCAGCGGCTTGGCAAGCGCGTAGATGCCGGCAAGGCGCGGGTTTTGCGCGCCGAGATCGTCGATGAGCGCGCGCCAGCTTCCGGGAGCGGCTGCCGCGGCCAAGGGCGCGATCGGCTGGGGCCGCGGCGCGATCGACGCCTGGGCGCGCGATCCTCCGCTCTCGGGCGCCGTCGTCGGTCGCGGCAGAGACGGCGTCGCGGCGCCGGGCGCACCGCTCGCCGCTGCGCCGGCGAGCCGGCCTTCGAGCGATTCGAGGCGGTCGAGCAGATCGCCGAGCGGCAGGAGCGGCTCGGCGTCGAGCAGATCGAGCAGCGCGACCTCGAGCACGACCTTCGGGCTCTGCGCGCGCAACACTTCCTCGGTCGCGCGCGCGAAGCGCTCGAAGAGCGAGAGCGCCCGTGCGCGCTCGGTGCGCGATGCCTGCGCCAGCACGTCGCGACGCTCGCCGTCCGACATGTCGAGGAGCGGGCCGGGATCGTCGACCGACGCGGCGACGGCGAGATCACGCAGGTGGGAAAGGAACGCAGCCGCGAAGCGGCCGAGGTCATGCCCGGCGCGAAAGACCTCTTCGAGCACGCCGAGCGCGCGGCCGGCGTCGCGCCCAAGCACCGCGTCGGCGAGGGCGAGCAGCGAGCGGCGATCCGCGACGCCCAGCACCTCCGCCACCTGCGCCTCGGTCACCGCCTCGCCGCCCGCGTAGGCTACCACCTGATCGAGCAGGGAGAGCGCGTCGCGCACGCCGCCCTCGGACGCGCGCGCGATCAGCGAGAGGCCGCCGTCGTCGACGCGGAGGCCCTCGCGCAGGACGATTGCGCGCAGGTGCTCGCGCAGCCGCGCGTCCGTCAGGCGGCGGAAGTCGAATCGCTGGCAGCGCGAGAGGATGGTCGCGGGCAGCTTGTGCGGCTCGGTCGTGGCGAACACGAAGACGACGTGCGGCGGCGGCTCCTCGAGCGTTTTGAGGAGCGCGTTGAAGGCGCTCGGCGAGAACATGTGGACCTCGTCGATGATGTAGATCTTGCGGCGCCCCCGCGCCGGCATGTAGCGCACGCTCTCGCAGAGCTCGCGCACGTCGTCGACGCCGGTGTGCGACGCGCCGTCGATCTCGATGACGTCGACCGCCGTCCCGGCGCGGATCTCCTCGCACGAAACGCATTTTCCGCACGGCTCGGGCGTCGGGCCGGAATCGCAGTTGAGCGCCTTGGCGAGCACGCGCGCGGTGGTCGTCTTGCCCACGCCGCGCGATCCGCACAGCAGGTACGCGTGGTGGACGCGCCCCTGCGCGAGCGCGTTCTTGAGCGTGCGCGTGATCGGCTCCTGGCCGATAACCTCGTCGAAGGTCTGCGGGCGGTGCTTGCGGGCGAGGACGACGTACGACATGGGCGTCAAGCGTCACGCGGCGCGACGCGGAAAAAAGGAAGGCCTCGGGTACCCGGTCGGCTCACTACCGTTGCTCCCTTCCGGGCCTGGCGGGGTTCATGAGCTCTCCGTCACCCAAGGCCATGAGCCGGACCTGCGTCCGGCGAGAAATCGCTGCGAAGCCTCTTAGCACGGCGCCAGAACCGGTGCTCGTCTTCGAGCGCCGCGCGTGGGCGGAGAGAGTGGGATTCGAACCCACGGTACCTTTCGGGTACACACGCTTTCCAGGCGTGCCCCTTAAGCCACTCGGGCATCTCTCCCATTGGACTCTCCGGAGGAGAGAGAGGGATTCGAACCCTCGTTGGACTTCCGCCCAAACCTGATTTCGAGTCAGGCGCCTTCAACCACTCGGCCATCTCTCCATTTGCCGCGGCGAGATGATGGGGGTGGCACGCGGGCGCGTCAAGCTGCATCGCGCGCATTGCCCGCATCCGCCCTCCCGGCACCCAGCGCTCGCCTTCGCGATCCGCGCAATCTTGCATTCTGAATGCAAGATTGCATGAGTCGGCTTCGGCACGCTTCCCGGGTTGTTCCGCGTGGACGCGTGACGCCCGCCGCCGTCAGCTTCGGGAGACGAGTGGGAACTTCTCGGGGTGGGCGAGCGAATCCAACTCGAGGTCGATGTCGAGGTCCGGCCAGTGGAGGTGCCGCGCGTGATGCAGCTCCACGCGGTAAATCTGGCTGATGGTCGCTTCCCGGAACCACGGGAACTGTTCGAACGAGAGCCGGAACACGCGCCCTTCGACCCACAGCCAGATGCCGTGGGGAGACACGTTCGCCACCTCAACGCTTGGCGTCGAAGTGCTC
>JBBTFH010000224.1:0-1469 GCA_038041915.1 Myxococcota bacterium | reverse complement strand
TCCCCGGTTGCCATGAACGCCTCTTTTACCAAGTCCGCGCCGGCTTGTGGTCGTTTTTGCCGCAGCGCGTTACGATGCTCCCCCATGGCGGCCAAGCGCGACCGCTGGCGCGAGCGCGTCGATTTCCGCGTCGGGCACACCATCAACGAGGTGTTCATGCACCTCCCGCCGCGCGCGATCCACGAAATCGCCGCGGAGGTGGCCGAGGAGTGCGTGCGCGTCGGCCTGACCTACCAGGAGAAGGACGGCAGCCTGCGTCCGATCCCGCTGCTGTTGCGTCCACGCGTCGTCACCGAGGACCAGCGCGTCTACTTCCACAAAGTGTGTCTGGAGATGACGCGCGCCGTCGAGCGCCTGGCGCGCCTCTACGTCGAGGACGCCGCGATCCGCGCGCTGCTGCCGTTCTCGCAGCTCGAAGAACGCTGGCTGCGCGACCTCTGGCCAAGAGTCGCGACCGAGCCGCAGACCGTCGTCGCGCGGCTCGACGCCAACGTCGACTTCGGATCCTTCGAGTGGGACCGCGACTTCCACTTCTTCGAGACCAACTCCGTCGGCGTGGGCGGCATGCACTACACCCCGGTGTGCGAGGAAATAATCCTTTCCCGGGTGGTCCCGCGCATGCGCGAGCACGCGGCGGCGCTCTCACTCGAGCCCAATGACGACATGCGGGTGCTGCTGCTCGAGCAGGTGCGCGACCACGCGCGCGCGATCGGCCGCGCCGGCGCTCACACGTGCTTCCTACAGGACCTGCGCGAGCGCGGCGGCGCGATGGAGTTCGAGCAGCTCGCCGCGTTCTTCGCGTCGCGCGGCGTGCCCGCGGTCGTGGGCGATCCGCGCGATCTGCGCGAGCGCGGCGGCGAAATCCTGGCCGGCGACGCGCGTGTAGACGTCTTCTACCGCGACCTCGAGATCAAGGAGCTGGCCGAGATGGAAAGCCAAGGCGACGACCTCTCCGTGATCAAGCGCGCGCTCGAGCGCAACCAGCTCGTCTCGTCGATCTCGGGCGAGTTCGATCAGAAGTCGGTCTTCGAGGTGCTGACCACGCCCGAGCTGGCCGCGCGCTTCTCCAAGCGCCAGCAGGCGATTTTTCGCAAGCACGTGCTCTGGACGCGCATCGTGCGCGAGACCAAGACCGCCGGCCCCGACGATGAGACGATCGATCTCGTGCCGTTCCTGCGGCGCCAGAAGGACCGCCTGGTCATCAAGCCCAACCGCGAGTTCGGCGGCACCGGCATCGTGCTCGGCCCGAGCGCCGACCTCGCCGAGTGGGACGCCGCGATCGCGCGCGCACTCGAAGAGCCGGGCGCGTGGGTCGCGCAGCGCTACGTGCCCGTCCACATCAAGGACTTTCCGGTGATCGGCGAGCACGGAATCTCGCTCGAGGAGTTCTACGTCGTGGTCGGTTTCCTCGCGACGCCTCGCGGCATCGGCATGCTCGGCCGCTGCTCCAAGCGCCGGGTGGTCAACGT
>JBBTFH010000223.1:4922-6901 GCA_038041915.1 Myxococcota bacterium | reverse complement strand
TTTAGCCCCTCGCGCCCAGGAACTTCGCCACCGCCTCGGCGGCTGCGCGCGTCATGCCGGGGACGCGCGCCATCTCGTCGACGGGCGCGTCGCGCAGGCGGCGCAGGCTGCCGAAATGGCGCAGCAGCGCGCGGCGGCGGGCGGCGCCGACGCCTTCGACGTCGTCGAGCGTGGAGCGTAGCGCGCGCTGCCCGCGCAGCTTGCGGTGGTACGCGATGGCGAAGCGGTGCGCCTCGTCGCGCGCGTGGCAAAGCACGTAGA
This sequence comes from Myxococcota bacterium, assembly GCA_038041915.1. GTDB lineage: Bacteria > Myxococcota_A > Polyangia > JBBTFH01 > JBBTFH01 > JBBTFH01. Next base: position 6,640 of record JBBTFH010000223.1, on the reverse strand, counting down.
GTTCGGCGGTGTTGGGGCGCAGGCGCAGCGGGTCCTTGGCGCCGGGCAGGAAGACGCGATCGGGCTCGCCCCGATCGTCGGGCTTGGCAAGCGCGCAGAGGTCGAGCTTTTCCGCGACGCCGGCGTCGCGCGCGGCGGCGAGCGCCACGCCGAGTTGGCCCTTGCCGCCGTCGACGACGAGCAGATCGGGCAGCGCCCATCCCGCGTCGCCCCGGCGCGCCCGGCGGAAGCGCCGCAGCAGCACCTCGTGGAGCGCCGCGTAGTCGTCGCGCTCGGGTGCGAAGCGCAGCTTGAAGCGCTTGTAGCCGCTCTTGTCGGGCTCGCCGTCCTGCAGCGCGACCAGAGACCCGACGCTCGCGACGCCTTGCAGGTGCGAGATGTCGACGCACTCGATGCGCCGCGGCAGCCGGCCGAGCCGCAGGCGCGCCTGCACGCTCTCGAGCGACGCCGCGATCTCGTCGGAGCTGGCGAGCCCGGCCTGAGCGGCGGCCTCGGCGTTGCGCATCGCGATGTCGCAGAGCTCGCGCCGCGCCCCGCGCTGCGGCACGGTGATCTCGACGCGCCGCCCGCGCTTCTCCGAGAGCCACTCGACCAGCGCCGCGCGATCCTCGATCGCGACGGGCAGCACGACCACGTCGGGAATCGGCTCGCCGGCCTGGTAGAGCCCGGCGAGAAAGTGCGAAACGATCTCGGCGTCGGGCGCCTCCTGGCGGGTGAAGCGGTGCGCGCGCTGGCTGAGCAGTTTTCCCTCGCGCACCTGCACGACCGCGATGTTGACGGTCGTGCCCGCGCGATGGAAGCCCACGATGTGGAGATCCTCGCGCTCCGGCAGCACGACCCTCTGCGCCTCGAGGGTGCGCGCGACGGCGGCGACGCGGTCGCGCAGGTGCGCGGCGTGCTCGAAGTCGAGCGCGGCGGCAGCCTCCTTCATCTGCGCGCGCAGCCGCAGGACCAGCTCCGCGCGCTTGCCGCCGAGGAAGAGCGCCACCTCGCCGACCTGCTCCTGGTACGCGGCCGCATCGACCTCGTAGACGCACGGCGCCGGGCAGCGCTTGATGAAATACTGCAGGCACGGTCGCTTGCGCGACGCGAACATTCGATCGCTGCACGTGCGTAGCTGGAAGTGGCGGTTGAGCACGCGCAGCGTTGCGCGCGCGCTCGTCGCCGAGTGGTACGGGCCGAAGTAGAGAGCGCCGTCCTGCTTGCGGCGGCGCACCAGCTCGACGCGCGGCCACTCGCCGCGTGGATCGAGGCGCAGCGACAGGAAGGTCTTGTCGTCGCGCAGCAGCACGTTGAACTTGGGGCGGTGCAGCTTGATGAGGTTGTTCTCGAGCAGCAGCGCCTCCTTCTCGCTGCGCGTGACGATCGTCTCGACGCCGCCGAGCACGCGGCCAAGATGGGAGACGAACCCGCGCGTGTCGCCCGAGCGCGCAAAGTACGAGCGCACGCGCGCGTGCAGGTCCGCCGCCTTGCCGACGTAGACCACCTTGCCCTTGCGGTCCTTCAGGAGGTAGACGCCCGGCTCGCGCGGCAGCGCCTCGATGCGCGCGCGCAGCTCCGCGCCCAGGGCCTCCATGCCCACCGGCGGTTCGGCGAATTCGCTGGGACGTGCTCGCCGCGATGGCATCGCGTCGATCCTAGCCCGCTACCGCGCGGGCGGCTCGCCGAAGTGGAGGCGGTAGTTCTGACGGCCCAGCTCGTAGCGGGGGAAGCGGCGC
>JBBTFH010000223.1:0-4822 GCA_038041915.1 Myxococcota bacterium | reverse complement strand
GCCGAAGTGGAGGCGGTAGTTCTGACGGCCCAGCTCGTAGCGGGGGAAGCGGCGCCGAGGCGTTAGTGATTGGGCACGGCGGTGGCGCGTTCGAGGACGCCGCATGGGCCGCCATCGTGTATACTGATACTGATGAAGCTGCCCGTCGTCCTCAGCCCCGGCCAGGATGGATGGATCGTTGCCACGTGCCCGGTCATCCCTGGCTGCATTTCCCAGGGTCGGACTCGCGACGAGGCGCTGGCCAACGTCCGTGAGGCAATTGAACTGTGCCTCGAAACGCGGGACGACGAGCCCTGGGCGCTGCCCACGACCTACGAGGTCGTGGATGTGGCGATCGCCAGCTAATCGCAGGCGGCAGCACGGGGAGTCACGCGTGTCTCCCCATGTTGGGTGTCTGGGTAGTGCTTGGGTTTGGTTTGTTTCCCTTCTTCTTCTTTGGGAGACGCCAGCGTCCAAGCACCCAGGACGCCAATGCCTCCCACATCTGGACAGGAATGACCGGGCTCGCTCCTTGCGGGTTGGAACCCGGCAACGGATATTGCCCGCGAGGTGACCGATGAAACCGAAGCAATCCTTGAAGCGGAACGAGAAGAAGTGGGGCGCGGCCGTCATGAAGTGCGGCTGGACGGCCATACCAAACATCCTCTTGGAGAAGCAACACGCGCTCAGCTTGAGGCCCGTCGACCTGTGCGTGCTCCTGCAGTTGATGAAGTGCTGGTGGGACGCCGAACGCCCCCCGTTTCCCTCGAAAGAGCGGATCGGCAAGGCGATCGATTGCTCGCCGCGCACGGTGCAGCGGAGCACGGCATACATCGAAAGCTTGGGCCTTCTCGACCGACGCAAGCGCCCTGGTCCTATGGGGACGAACGATTACCACTTCGACAAGCTCGTCGAGAAGCTGAAGCCTTACGCCCTGGAGGCACTGGTCGAGCGTGACTCCGTTGCGAAACAGAAGGAAGAGCGCATGGCCCGCAAGAAGGCGCGCCTACAACTGGTCGGGACGGACGACTGATGGCCGCCTTGCCCGTCCTCTCGGGCGACGACTGCGTTCGCGCGCTGAAACGTGCCGGCTACACCGTCTTGCGGCAGCGTGGTAGCCACATTCGCCTGGCCTGCCCGGGGCGCCCGCCGGTAACGGTGCCGATGCACACCACGCTCGACCGCGGCACGCTTGCGGCCATCCTGCGCACGACGCAAATCTCCATCGAGCAATTCCTCGTGCTCCGAGGCTGATCGCTCTGGCGCGTACGTCGCGGGTGATGGACCCGACCGGACGTGCTCGCCGCGACGGCATCGCGTCGATCCTAGCCCGCTACCGTGCGGGCGGCTCGCCGAAGTGGAGGCGGTAGTTCTGACGGCCCAGCTCGTAGCGGGGGAAGCGGCGCACGACCTCGTCGAAGAGCGCGCGCGACTCGGCGGCGCGTCCCTGGCGAAAGGCGAGCTCGGCGAGGTTGTTCAGCGCCTTCGGATCGTCGGGCCAGCGCGCGACGACGGCGCGATAAAGCCGCTCGGCGTCGGCGAGGCGTCCTTCCGCGACCAGCGCGGTCGCGAGGTTTCCCAGCGTGGCGCGCGCGACGCCGGGCGGGCGGCCGGGCCGCCGAAGCTGGGGAACCAGCGTGTCGGCGGTGTCGGCCCAGAGCGCGAGGTTTCCCGAAAACACCGCCGCGCGCTCGGCGGTCGTGATCGCGAGCGCGAGCGCGAGCGCCGCAGCCGCGATCCGCCCCACGCGCCACCACCGCGCCGCCGCCGCGCCGGCGAGCAGCGCGGGAGCGAGCACGCACAGGAAGAGATAACGGTCGGCCATGCGGTTCTGCAGCGGCGCCAGCACCTGGCTGGTCGGCAGGCGCGGCAAGATCAGCCACGCGAGCGCGAGCGCGGGTAGCTTCGCGCCACGTCGCCACGCGACCGCGGCGCCGAGCGCGAGTGCCGCGACCACCGCCCAGCCGATCCACGCCGACACGTCGCCGGCCGCACGATCGGGCACGGCGTAGAGCGCCGAGAGCTTCGCGGGCCACGCGAGGTGCGCGAGATCGCGCAGCCACACCGGCCCCATCGTGGCCGCGAGCGCGAGCCGCCCGCCGGGCGGCAACGCCGCCGTCATCGCGACGATCCGTCCGACGTGCACGTGCACCGAAGTCGCGACGATCGCCACGGCCGCCGCGGGCGCGTAGAGCGCAATCGACAGGCGCCGCCCGACGTAGAGATCGTGCGCGAGCAGGAGCCCGAGCGCGATCACGCTCGAGCTCTTGGCGAAATGCGCGAGCGCGAGCAGCGCGACGACAACCGCCGCCCGCCGCGCACCGATTCCGCCCGCGTGTACGAGCAGCGCCGCGGCGACGAGCGCGAAGGCGAGCACGTCCTTGTGGCTGGAAATCCACGCCGCGCCTTCGACGTGGAGCGGGTGCAGCGCGAACAGCCACGTCGCCACCTCGGCCGCGCGCCGGTCGGCGAGCGTGCGTCGCAGGTACGCGCGCAGCAGCAGGACGCCGCAGAGGTACCAGGCGAGCGTGAAGGCGCGCAATGCGGCGGGCGAGAGCCCGACCAGCGCGACCTCGATCCATACCAGCGTGTCGCGCACCGGCAGGTACTCGGCGCCGAGCTCGGTGCGCGTCTCGAGATCGAAGCGCGCCACGAAGGCGGGCCACGCGCGCGAGGCCGACGCGCGCAGCCAGGCATTGTCGCGCACGAGCCAGCCGTCGTCCCACTCGAGGAAGCCGCCGCCCTGCGACGGCGCGTAGGCGAGCGCGACCGCGGCGCAGAGCAGCGCCGGCGCCACGAAGGCGCGCCGCGTCACTGGACCAGGCGCTGGATGTCCTTGAACGTCACGAGCAGGAGCAGCCCGAACAGCAGCACGAAGCCGACGGTGTGCACCGCCATCTCGACGCGCGGGTTAACGCGGCGCCGCGTGACGGCGCTGTAGGCCAGGAACGCGAGTCGGCCGCCGTCGAGCGCCGGGATCGGCAGCAGGTTGAAGACGCAGAGCAGGATGTTGAGCATGATCAGCATCTGCACCGCGTCCCGCAGGCCGCGGTCGAAGCCGACCTTGAGCTGACCCACGATCGCGACGGGACCGCCGACCTCCGGCTTGATCTTGCCGCTGACGATGCCCCAGAGCTGCGCGAGCGTGTCGGCCGCGCGCTCCCCCGGCAGCACCAGCGCGGCCACGGCGGCGTGCCCGTACGAGACGGGCTCCCACTTGACGACCTGCTCGAACGCCACGCCGATCTCGTAGCCGCCGGCGGCGCGCGGACGAGGACGAACGGCGGCGCGCACCGGCTTGCCGTGCCGCTCGACCTCGAAAGCGAGCGGACGGCCGCCCGAAGCCATGACGACGCGCCGCACGTCCTCGAAGCCGCGTATCTCGCGGCCTTCGATGCGGGCGATGCGATCGCCCGGCAGCAGCCCGGCGTCCTTCGCCGGCGTGCTCGCCTGGGCGAACGCCTCGATCCGCGTCGAGACCTTGTCGAGCGTCGGCATGCCCCATGCGACCAGCGCCGCGAACGCGAGCACGGTGGCGAAGAGATAGTTCGTGGCCGGCCCGGCGAAGATCGTGGCGAGCCGCGAGAGCACCGGCTTGTTCTCGAAGCTGCCGGAGTCGTCGGGCGAAAGCTGCTCGGCCGGGTTCATCCCGGCGATCTGGACGAAGCCTCCGAGCGGGATCGCGGCGATCTGGTAGGTCGTCTCGCCGCGCTTGAAGCGCGCGAGCACCGGGCCGAAGAAGATCGAAAAACGCTCGACGCGCATCCCGCACCAGCGCGCGACCACCATGTGGCCGCCCTCGTGAACGACGATCAGGACGGAGAGCGCGAGAATCGACAGTACGATCGACACGAGCGCAGTCTACCAGCCCGCGACGCGGCGCGCCCGCGTGTTCACTTCGCCGCGCACACGGCCCCGCGCTCAAAGCACGCCGCGGCGTACGCGCGGGCCAGACAGCGCATCATCGTCGCGCCCGCGTCGTCCGCCGTGCGGCCGAACGCGACCACGCCGTCCTGGTGGCCGCCCATCGCGAACACGCGCGCCTCCGAGACGGCCGTCTCGCGCCAGAGGCGCTCGACCTCGCCCGCCATCTCCGGCGTGCCGTACGCGACGTCCGGGCGCGTCGCCGGGATGCCGAGCGGCCGTGCGCGCTGCCACACCAGCGGCGTGTGCGCGTGGAGTACGGCGCGCAGCTCGGGCGCGAGGTCATAGATCGCGCCGTGCGTCATCGCCTCGGACGACGGCATGATCTCGCCGAACGAACGCACCTCGTTCTTCGCGATGCGCCACTCCTCGACCACGCACAGCTCGCGCAGCGAGATGCACGCGAGGCCGCCCGTCTGCGTCCCGCTGACGATGAAGCGGCGCCGACCGCGCGTGAGATCGCCGAACGGGGGCACGCGCGCGCTCACGTTCCCAAAACCGGCGCCGCCGTAGCGCGACGGGTCCTGCCCGACCAGCCCGGTGAGCGCGAGGATCTCGCGCCACGCCACCAGCGTGCAGGCGAGCGCGCCGTAGACGCGCGGATCGAGCGGCCGCGTCTCGTGCCGCGCGCTGAACTTGATGACGCCTTCGTCAACCACGTCGCGCGACTTTACACCACCGCGCGCCGCCCGCGCTCGGGTCGATACGCGGCGTTACGCGGCACGCACCGGCGCGGGTGTCCGGCCCCCCCGTCAGGGGCGTCCGGCGGGCCGGACGGAGCGCCGCACGGCGCACGGCGCAGCGCCGAACCTGCTGCCGATCAACCTGCACTAAGTACAGCCCCCCGCAAGTTCCCGCCCCAGGATCGGCGGCGAGGCGCTCCGCTTGCTCCCTGGGATAGAGCGGGCCGATCGGCTTC
>JBBTFH010000222.1:0-9187 GCA_038041915.1 Myxococcota bacterium | reverse complement strand
ATCGAGACGGTGTCGGCGAGCGACGGCTCGCCCACGTGGACCGGCTGGAAGCGCCGCTCGAGCGCCGCGTCCTTCTCGATGTGCTTGCGGTACTCGTCGAGGGTCGTCGCGCCGATGCAGTGCAGCGCGCCGCGCGCGAGCGCGGGTTTCAGCATGTTGGCGGCGTCGACGGCGCCTTCGGCCGCGCCCGCGCCGACCAGCGTGTGCAGCTCGTCGATGAAGAGCACGACCCGTCCGTCCGCCGCGTCGATCTCCTTGAGCACGGCCTTGAGCCGATCCTCGAACTCGCCGCGGTACTTCGTGCCGGCGATCAGCGCGCCGAGGTCGAGCGAGAGCAGGCGCCGATCGCGCAGCGACTCGGGCACGTCGCCGCTCGCGATCCGCTGCGCGATGCCCTCGGCGATCGCCGTCTTGCCAACACCGGGATCGCCCAGCAGCACCGGGTTGTTCTTGGTGCGGCGCGTGAGCACCTGCATGGTGCGGCGGATCTCCTGGTCGCGGCCGATCACCGGATCGAGCTTGCCCTGGCGCGCGAGCTCGGTGAGATCGCGCGCGTAGCGGGTGAGCGCGTCGTACTTGCCCTCCGGGTCTTCGTCGGTCACGCGCTGCGTGCCGCGCACCTCGGCGAGCGCCTTCATCACCGCGTCGCGCGAAAGCGCGTGACGCGAGAGCAATCGCGCCTCCTTCGCGCATGCGGCGAGCAGCAGGTGCTCGGTCGAGACGTACTCGTCCTTCATCGCGGCGGCTTCGGCGAAGGCGGCGTCGCAGAGCGCTCTCGTCCGTGCCGACAGCGCGGGAGCCGCGCTCGCGCCCGAGACGCGCGGCAGCACGTCGCGCGCGCTCTCGAGGTCGCGCGCGAGGGCAGCGGGGTCGCCACCGATCTTGCGCGCCAGCGACGCCACGAGGCCGCCCTCCTGGCCGAGCAGCGCGAGCAGAAGGTGCTCGGGCAGAAGCTCCGCGTGACCGCGCGTAGCCGCGTCGTCCTGCGCCGCCGCGAGCGCCTCGCGCGCCTTGATCGTCAGCTTGTCGGTGCGCATTCGCTCGTAAGGTAAGCACCGTCGGAGGCGCGTCAAGCGCGCGGGAAACCAAACGATTGCTGGGACGAATAGCGGCGCTACGCCTTACGCTCGAACGGCTCCTCGACGCGCGGGATCGGCCCCGTCGCGTGCGGCGGGTGAATGGGCAACGGCGGCGTGGTGGGCGGGCGCAGGAGCGACGTCACGACCGAGGTCGCGAGCAGGCCGGCGACGATCGCCAGCGACGTGCCTATAGGCACCTGGTAGAAGTCGGCGACGAGCATCTTGGCGCCGATGAACGTCAGCACGAGCGACAGGCCGACCTTGAGGTAGTGGAACTTCGACATCATGCCGGCAAGCACGAAGTAGAGCGCGCGCAGGCCGAGGATGGCGAAGACGTTGGACGTGTAGATGATGAAGGGATCGTTGGTCAGCGCGAACACGGCCGGAATCGAGTCGACCGCGAAGAGGATGTCGCTGGTCTCGACGGCGGCCAGCACCAGCAGCAGCGGCGTCGCGTAGCGGCGTCCCGCCTGCGTCACGACGAAGCGCGTGCCGCGGAACTCCGGCACCGACGGGACGATCCGGCGAAACGCGCGGAACAGCGGGTTCCGGTGCGGGTGGACCTCCTCCTCCTTCTGCACCAGCAGCTTGACGCCGGTGAGCACGAGGAAGGCGCCGAAGAGGTACATGACCCAGTGGAACGCCGCGAGCAGCGCCGCGCCGACGACGATGAAGATGCCGCGCAGAACGAGCGCGCCGAGAATTCCCCAGAAGAGCACGCGGTGCTGGAGCTGCGGCGGCACCGTGAAGTACGTGAAGATGACGAGGAAGACGAAGAGGTTGTCGACGGAGAGCGCCTTCTCGATCAGGTAGCAGGTCAGGAACTCGAGCCCGCGCTCGGCGCCGAACCAAACGGTGACGCCGGCGTTGAAGGCGAGCGCGAGCAGAATCCAGAACGCGCTCCAGCCGAGCGCCGCCTTCATGCCCTCTTCGCGCGCCTTGCGGTGGAAGACGAAGAGGTCGAGCGCGAGCATCACAAGGACGAAGGCGACGAACCCGATCCAGAGAAGGGGCGTTCCGACGCTGACGGCGGGCATCACTGCGGCTTTGGCGGAGCCGGCGCGGGCGCGTCGCCGTCGTCGTCATCGCCGTCGTCGTCCGCCGCGTTCATCATCTCTTGCAGCGACTTGATCTGGCCTCCGCCGGACGGCGAGGCGGGAGCGGCCTCGGCGCCGCCGGGCTGCATCAGCCCGTCCGACGGGACGTGCGCGGCGGCGGGCGCCCTCCCGCCCGACGGAAACGCCGCGTAGATCGGCTGGCCGCGCAGCGCGCGCACGAGGCCGAGCGGGATCGTCGGCACGTACGAGATCACGATCAGCGCGAAGAGCATGATCGCCGCCGTCGGCACGACGGCGCGGATCACCTGGCCGATGGGCTTGCGGAAGATGCTCGACGAGACGAACAGGTTGAGGCCCACCGGCGGCGTCATGTAGCCGAGCTCGAGGTTCACGATGAACACGATCGCGAGGTGCAGGGGGTCGATGCCGAGCGCCTCGGCGATGGGCGAGAGCAGCGGCACGAGCAGCAGGATCGCCGACATGATGTCCATGAGGCAGCCGGCGACGAACAGCACGGCGTTGACGACCAGCAGGAAGCCGACCGGCCCGAGATTCATCCCACGCACCCACGCCGTGGCGCGCTCGGGGATCTCGCGATCGACCATCCAGTCGTTGAAGGCCATCGCCAGCACCATGATCACGAGCAGCGAGCCCATCAGCACCGCCGAGTCGGCGAGCACCGCCGGGAACTCCTCGACCTTCATCGCGCGGTGGATCCACACCTCGACGACGAAGGCGTAGGCGACCGAGATGCCGGCGGCCTCGGTGGGCGTGAAGAAGCCGCCGTAGATGCCGCCGAGGATGATGCCCGGCAGCATGAGCGACCAGAAGCCGTCGCGGATCGCGACGAAGACGGCGCGCACGGAGAACGCTTGGCGCGGCACGTTCATGCGTTTCCCCGAGACGATCGCGTAGATCATCAGCAGCCCGCCGATGAACAGGCCAGGGCCGATGCCGGCGAGGAACAGCTCGGCGATGTCGATCTTGTCGCCGCCGGTCTTGGCGATGGCGTAGACGACCATCGGGATCGACGGCGGGATGAGGATGCCGAGCGAGCCGGCGGTCGTGACCAGGCCGAGCGAAAAATTCTCCCGGTAGCCCTGCGCCATCATCGCCGGGAACATCAGCGTGCCTATGGCGATGACCGTGGCGGGCGAGCTTCCCGAGATCGCGGCGAAGAACATGCAGCCGAGCACGGCGGCGACGGCGAGGCCGCCCGGAAGCCAGCCGACCAGCGCTCGCGCGACGTCGATCAGGCGCTCGGCGATCTTGCCGCGCGCCATGATCGCGCCCGAGACCACGAAGAAGGGGATCGCCAGCAGCACGTCCTTGTCGGCGAGCTCGCGGATGCGCTCGACCATCGGCAGCAGCGCGCGCACCGACTCGACGCCGTCGCCGGTGGCGACGAAGCACAGGACCGCGACCAGCCCGAAGATGATGAACAGCGGCTGGCCGAGCACGATGCCCGCGAGGGCGCCCAGCGCGGGGATCATCGGTGGGTCTCCCCGGCGGGCTTGAGGTGGCCGCGCGCGGCGGCGATGGCGTGGCCGGCGAAGCGCAGCGTCATCGTCGCGAAGCCGAGCGGGACGGCGGCGATGCCGGCCCAGAGCGGGACGTCGGAGTGGTGGAAGCTGCCGCCCAGGACGTAGAGGCCGCCGTCGGAGCCGAAGACGTAGAGCCAGGAAAGATACGCGAGGAAGCCGGCAAAGCCAGCGGACAGGAGGTGCGAGGCGCACTCGTAGGCGTTGCGCCGCGCCTCGGGCACGAGCTTGCGGATGAAGTCGATGGTGATGTGGCGGCGGTCGTGGGTCGCCATGCTCGCGCCGAAGAAGCCGACCCAAAGGAGCAGAATCAGCGAGACCTCCTTGGCCCACGAAAAGCCCTCGGGCACGAACTTGAGGAGAAAGGCGACCACCGGGATCGACGCGAGGGCCAGGGCCGCGCGCGCCCGGCCGCCTGCGCCCGAGGCGACCCCTGCCGCACCGAGCGCCCACAGCGCGACGTACGTCCACTTCGACGGCGCGAGCAGCATGAGGCGCGTCAGCCCGAACAGCGCCGCGAGCAGGCCGAGCGCGACCAGCGGAGCCGCCTTCACCTTCACCGTTCGCGCCGCGAACAGCAGCACCGCGTACGCGGCCACGGCGATGCCGGCGCGCGTCGCCCAGCCGTGCTCGCCGTGGAGCCGCCGGTAGATGACGTCGAGCGTCACCATGAGCGCCATCGCGCCCATGCTGGCGACGACGATGGCGCGTTCGATGCGGTAGTAGATGCGGTCGAGCGCGCCCATCGAAAGCGCGCGCACTCTACTTCGAGTTCTTGGCCTTGAGAAGCGCGTCGAGGAGCGCCTTGCCGGCGGGAGAGGCGGCATTGCGGAGCTTGTCCCAGACCGGGCGCGAGGCCTTGGCGAAGGCGGCCTTCTGCGCGGCGTCGAGCGTGTGGAGCTGAATGCCGGCGGCCTTGAAGTTGTCCATCAGCATCGGGTTCAGCTTGCGGATCATCTTGCGGCCCTCGGTCATGGTCTTCTCGGCGTCGGCGAGCAGGATCTCCTGGATGTCCTTGGGCTGCGCGTCGAACCACTTCTTGTTGTAGATGACGACCGCCGGCTGGAAGATGTGGTCCGTCACCGTGTAGTGCTTGACGCCCTGGTACCAGGACGCCGCGAACGAGTAGAGCGGCGTGTTGTCGTAGCCGTCGACGACGCCGGTCTGGAGCGCGGTGAGCACCTCGGTCACGCTGATCGGCACCGGCTCGGCGCCCATCGCCTGCCACGACGAGAGGTGCGCCTTGCTCTCCTGCGAGCGCATCTTCATGCCCTTGAGATCGGAGGGCTTGAGGATCGGCTTGGTCTTCGAAGCCATGCCGCGCCAGCCGTTCTCGGTCCACATGTAAAAGACAAAACCCTTGGCGGCGAGGATCTCCTTCACCTGCGGCGTGACCGCGGCGAGCATCGCGTCGGCCTGCTCGTAGCTGTCGTAGAGGTACGGCAGCTCGAAGAGATCGAGCTCGGGGACGATCTGCGCGGCGGCGGCGGTGGTGACGCCGACCATCTGCAGCGAGCCCTGCGCGCACTGCCGCACCAGCGCTTCTTCGCCGCCCTTCACGCCGCCGAGGAAGAGCTGCATCTTGATGCGCCCGGCCGATTTCTCCTGGATCTGCTTCTTGATGTTCTTGAGCAGCCGCTCCCAGGGCGTGTCGTTGGGCGCGACGGTGCCCATCTTCACCAAGATCGGCTCCTGTGCTCCCGCCCTTGCAGGGATCGCCGACAACGCGCAATACGCGGCGGCCAGTACCCATACTCGCTTCATCGCATCACTCCTCCCGATGGACCCGGGGCTAGAAGTACTCGTTGAGCCTGGAGAGCAAGAGTTGCGCCTGCTTCTTGGCGACCTGGTTTTCGAAGGTCACCTCGGGGATCGCGTCCTCCTTCGATTCGAGCACGATTTGCAACTGCGACTTGAAGAGATCCTCGTCCTGCATCTTGGTCGCGTAGATCTCGGCGTAGAGCACGCGCGTGGCCAGGTAATCGGGAAAGCGCTTGATCGCCTCCTCGAAGTTCGCCTTGCCCTTCTCGACGTCGCCACCGGCGAACGGCGGCGCGAACGAGTAGAACGCGCCGAAGTAGCGGTAGGGCGCGCCGTAGAAGAAGTCCTCGTCGAGCGCCTTGCAGCGCCCCATGATCTTGAGGATCGTGTCCTTGTAGAGGACCGCCTTGGCCGTTCCCTGCTTCTTGGCCCACTTGCCCAGGCAGGTCGCGTACCAGTAGAGCGCCGGCACGCCGTCCTTCTCGACGTCGCCCGCCACGTCCTCGAGCTTCGCGCCGAGATCGAGCTTGCGCGCGACCTTGCCGCTGTAGGCGCGGATCGCCTTCGTGCCCGCGTCCATGCCCTTGGCCATGGTCGCGAGGTACGCCTCGTCGGAGTTCTCGTCGAAGAGGACGTAGCCGTCGGCAAGCAGGTAGGTGCCGCGCGCGACGTTGGACCAGGCGCGCGAGTCGTCCTTGAGCGCGGCGGCCTGCTCCCACGCGCGAATCGCCTCCTCGAGCTTCGCCCTCTGGCCGCGCTCGGCGAAGGCGGCGTCGCCGGCGGCGACGAGCTCGGAAAACTTCGCCTCCTCGGCCGGCGTCAGCGTGCGCTGAGCGGACTCTCGGATGGCGGGACCGCATGCGGCGACTACGACGGACAGCAGTGCGAGTTTCTTCATCGATCCCTCCCTCTGACGGCGTTTCGGGGACGCCCACGTACCACAGAACCTTTTTGCGCGCCAAGCGTCGCAAGGAGGGAAAGGAGATTCCATGAAACTCGAACTCAGGCTGCTGACGATCATCGGAATGGCGTGCGGGGGCGCGGGCACGGGCCATGCGCATTACGGCGAGCCGCGCGCGGTGTCGGGGGCGTACTCGATGGAGGTGACCGACGAGTGGGGCGCGCCGCTGCGGACGTTCGAGCACGGCGGGCGCACCTACGTGCTCGGCGAGCAGGGACAGCGGTACCGGCTGCGCGTGCGCAACCAGAGCGGGGCGCGCGTCGAGGCGGTGATCTCCGTCGACGGGCGCGACGCGCTCGACGGCAAGCCCGCGCGCTGGGACAAGCGCGGCTACATCCTCGATCCGTGGGGAGAGGTGGTCGTCGACGGCTTCCGCCTCTCGCTCGCGGACGTCGCCACGTTCCGCTTCTCGGACGTGCGCGGCTCGTACGCGGCGAAGATGGGCGACGCGCGCAACGTCGGCGTCATCGGCGTGGCGCTGTTCCCCGAGCGCGTCTACGCGCCGCCTCCGCGGCCCGCGGTAGCAAAGGAGCGCTACCGCCGCTCGGGCGGGAGCGGAGGTGCGCCGACTTCGCCGCCGGCGGGCCGAAGCGCCGACGGGACCGACTTCGACGACATCGGCGGCCTCGGGAAATCAGGCACGAGCGCCGGAGCGAACGCGGACACGATGGGCCCAGCGGCGGAGGAAAGCTCCGCGAAGCGCTCCGCGTCGTCGTCGGCCGCGCCGCGGCCCGAGGACAGGCCCGGTCTGGGCACCGCGTTCGGCGAGCGCCGCGAGTCGCGCGTCTCCGAGGTGCAGTTCCGCCGCGCGCATCCGGCGCACCCCGATCACCTGCTCGCGATCCGCTACAACGACCGCGACGGCCTGCTCGCGCTCGGCATCGACGTCGACGGCGCGCACCGCGTGCGAAGCGACGCGTGGCTGCGCGAGACCGCGCGCCCGTTCGGCGCGGGCTACTCCGCGCCGCCGCCGGGCTGGACTCGGTAGGCCGGCGCCCTTACGGACACGCGTCGATCGTCACGCCGAACGGCCCGCCCTCCGCCACCACGACATCCGAGCCGCAGCCGCTGCACGCGTCGGTGCGGACGCAGTAGGCATGCCAGACCTCATACGTGTAGCCGAGGCCGAGCGGCAGCGGGAAGGTCTGCGAATAGACGCCGCTCGTACACACGTTCACCGCGCCGCCGCCCTTCACCCCTTCGCTGTTGTAGGTGGCGCTGCCGGCGCTGGTGGCCGTCACGTAGTCGACATAGGCGTTGCCGCCCGCCGCGTTCCAGGTGACCGTCACCTCGAACGTCGCGCCACCCGAATAGCTGGTGCACACCGACGACCCGTTGGTGCCCTCGACGCAGCCGATGCCGACGTAGCTCGGCGGGCACGACCCGCCGCAGTCGACGCCGAGCTCGTCGCCGTTTCCCACGCCGTCGGTGCAGCTCGGCGGCGAGCAGGCGCCCGACGCGCACACGCCGCTCGCGCAGTCGTCCGCGACGCCGCAGTCCGAGCCGTCGGCGCACGGCGGACAGTCGCCACCGCAGTCGACGTCGCTTTCCCTGCCGTTGGCCTCGCCGTCGGCGCAGGTGGGCTCGTCGCCATCCGCCGCGCCGCCGTCGCCCGCGCCGCCGTCTCCCGAGCCGCCGCCTGAACCACCGTCGTAGTTCGCGAACCGATCGGCGCCGCAAGCCGCGCACGCGAGCGCCGCGACGAGCCATGTGAGGCCGATGGGTCGCGACCGGTCGGCGACGCCACTATCCTTGGAGGTCGTCACCGCGCGATCCGGAACATGCGCTCGGCGCCCGCGGCCAGCAGCCAGTCGCCGTCGAACGTCAGCGAGGTTCCGGTCGTGGGCGGCGCGTCGCGCGCGAGCGTGATCACGCCGAGCGCGGGATCGATGCGCAGGAGGCGCGGGTTGCCGCGGTGAAGGCCGATGGCCCACACGCTCTCGCCGTCGTGGGCGAGATCGAAGACGACCAGCTCCTCCGGCAGGTCGTCGATCTCGATCTCGAAGGTCGACGCGAGCGTCGCGAGATCGTCGATGCGTGCGAGCATCGGCGGCGGACCGGCGCGCAGCACCCAGATGGCGCCGTCCGCATCCTCGCCGGCAGCGCCACCGGCGCCGGAGACGCGCAAAGCGAGGTCGCCTCCGGTCGTCGCGGCGACGAGATCGGAGGCCGCGAGCTCGTCGTCGTAGACGGCGTAGACCAGCGTCTCGCCGGCGAGCGCGAGGCCGGCGGCGCGAAAGTCCACGCTCTCAACGCCGGGCGCGTCGAAGCGCGCGTCGACCGCATCGCCGCCTTTCTCGAAGCGCACGAGATCGACGATGGTCTCGGGGTCGTCCAGGGCCCACAGCGGGGCGCCGTCTCCCCCCGCGAGGCCGAAGAGCGGGCCGTCGAGCGGCAGCGCGCGCGAGCCGACGACGTCGCCGACGGGAATGCAGGCGCCGCCCGTGCAGCGCGCGTCCTTTCCGCAAGACGCATCCGTCGCGCACGAATCCGGCGTGGCGCAGTGCGCCAGCACGCAGTCCTCGCCCTCGCCGCAGGCGACGCCGCACGCGCCGCAGTGCGCGGCGTCGGTCGCGAGATCGCGGCACACGCCGTCGCAGCCGACGGTTTCGGGCGGGCAGGCGCACAGGCCGGCGGCACACGCGCGACCGCCGGCGCAGGCGAGGCTCGACGCGCACTCGACCTCGGCCGGCACGCACGCGGCCTCCTCGCAGGCAAAACCCGTCGCGCAGTCGTCGGCCTCGCCGCAGGGAAGCGGGGCCGCCGGATCGTAGACGACAACGCAGC
>JBBTFH010000221.1:0-3624 GCA_038041915.1 Myxococcota bacterium | reverse complement strand
CCGCAGTCGGTCGCGACGATGTCCATGGTCGCCGGTGGTCCGACCACGCCGCGCGAGTCGGTAACGACCAGCGCGACGGTGTAGGCGCCGGGACGGTCCGGCGTCATGGATGGATTCGTTGCCGCCGAATCGTTGACCGCCGCGGTGCTGCCCGAGGGGAGCGTGACGATCGACCAAGCGTAGGCGAAGGATTCGGAAAGGTCGCAGGCGGGGTCGTCGATGTCGTCGTCGGCGACCTCCGCGCTGAGTTGCACCGTCTCACCGACCGCGGGCGTGTCGGTTGGATTCGCGAAAAGCGTGGCCGTCGGCGCCGCGCCGCCGCAGGCGTCGACCTCGAAGGAGAAAGGCGTCGCGGCCCCGGCGCGACCGGTCGAGTCGGTGACGACGGCGACGACCATGTAGCCGCCGGGTTCGTCGGCGACCAGCGACGGCCGCTCGGCCGCCGGATTGTTGAGCGCGGCCAGACTGCCCGGCGGCTGGCCGACGATCGACCACGCATAGGAGAGCGTCTGCCCCAGGCCGCACATCGCGGTGTTGTCGTCGTCGAAGACGTCCACCGACAGCGTGACCAGGTCGAGCGTGTTCGGCGCGCTCGGCTCGGTCGCGTACGAGGAGATGACCGGAACGTTCCCGCCGCAGCCATCGACGGCGACGGCGATCACCTCCGACGCCGTCAGGCCCGTCGAGTCGGTTACGTCAAGGACCAGGACGTAGTCGCCCGGCGCGTCGGCCGCGAACGACGGCGTCGCGGCGGAGGCGTCGTTGAACGCCGCGGCGCTGCCCGAGGGAAGCTCGACCAGCGACCACGAGTAGGCGAGCGCCTGCCCAAGCGCGCAGCCTTCGGCATTGTCGGGATCGGCGGCTGACGCGACCAATCGCACCACGTCGTCGACGATCGGCGCTTCGGGCGTCACCGTGATTTCCTCAATCGCCGGCGGGCGGCTGCCGCACTCGGCTGCGTCGATCGTCACGGCGCCCGGCGCGCTCGCCCGTCCCGTCGAGTCCGTGACGATCACTTGAGCCACGAACGTTCCCGGAACGTCGGCCACGAACGACGGCGTCTCGGCGGTCGGCTGGTTGAGCGCCGCTCGGCTTCCGGCCGGCAGCGTCGAGAGGCTCCACCACCAGCGCAGCGCCTGCGGCTTGGACGGCGCGCAAGGATCGACGTTGTCGGCGTCGCTCGCGTCGGCCGCGAGCTGCACGACGGCGCCGGTCGCGGGCGCCGCCGGCTCGGCGCGCACGTTCTCGACGATCGGCGGGGCCGCTCCGCACGCGCTCACCTCGATCGAGATCTCCGCCGGATCGCTCGCGAGCACGCCGTTCGATACGACGAGGTCGACCTTGTACGCGCCCGGCACGTCGGGGACGAACGACGGGGTGCGGGCGGCGGCGTCGTTGAGCCTGGCCACGCTCCCCGAGGGCAGCTCGACGAAGCTCCAGCGAAAGCTCAGCGGGCGCCCGTTGGGATCGCTCGAAAGACTTCCGTCGAGTTGCACCGGCTTGCCGACAACCGCGGACTTGGGTGCGTCGCCCGGGTCTGCGGTCGGCGCCAGAATCCGCTCGGCGCAGGCGGTGGCGAGCAGCACGGCGAGAAGCTTGGGCACTGTGCGCATGGTTTGGTTTCTGCTTTCTCCGTTGGTTTAGAAGGCGCGGACGATGAGGCCGACCTCGGCTCCGTGCGAGACGCGATTCGTGTGCTCTAGAACCCACGTCTCGCCGCGGTAGCCAAGGCGCAGTCGGAAGTGCGGGGCCAAGCGCAGCGCGAGGCCGCCGCTCCACAGGACCGTCGTCTTGAAGTCGCCGAGCGTCGCGCGCGCGTCGTCGCTGCCCAGCAGGCGGTGCGCCCAGCCCACGCCGCCGTCGGCGACGAGCAGATCGTGCAGCTCGGCAAAGGCGCCGCCGCCGACCAGCAGGCCGGCCATCCAGGGGCGAACGACGTCGGTGCGGAGCGCCAGGTAGCGCGGGCCGGCGAAGACGCGGCCGCTCATCCGCTCCCAGAGCGGGTGCGCGATGCGCCACTCGACGAGCGCGGTCGCGTCGGTGCGCGACTCGGTCAGCGCCGCGCTGCCGCCCGGCGCACCGCCGACGTCGAGATACGCTTGGCTCGCGAAGCTTTCGCGCAGCTCCGCTTGTAGAGCGAGATCGTGGGTCAGCCGCCAGCCGCCGCCGATCGCGAACCCGCCAAAACGCGTGGCCGTGGTTTCGCGCTCGTCGGAAACGCCCGCGAGCGCGGCCACACCGAGGACCAGACGGCCGGGCTCCTCGGGTGCGGCGGGCGCAACGGCCGGCGTGGCCGTCGCATCGACGCCGGCGGCCGGGGCCGCCACGGCGCCGGGCTCCGTCGCCGGCGTAGCGTCGGCGCGCGCGGCGGGCCGACGCTCGGCGCCCTCGATCGCCACGCAGCCTCCGCTGGATGCCGGCATCTCGACCGTGACGTCATGGAGGCCCTCGTCGAGCGCCAGGCGCGTGCTCGTCGGCCGCGCATCGCGCGCGTCGGCGGTGCTGGTCTCGCCGTCGGCCGATATCCGGACCTTGTGGCGGCCGCGCTTGTCCGCGACGACCCGGACCGTGATGGCGCCAGAACCGGCCACGCGGAAGACGAGCGCGCCGCTCGCGTCGATCGCGAAGCAAGGCGGCGCGACGCCCTCGGGCGAAGGCTCGCGCAGGGGCGGAGCGCCTTCGAGTTCGTAGACCGGGACGTCGGCCAGCGCGGCGAGAGGGAGGAGCACGATCGGCAGGACCGGTAGGCGCATGTTCCCAAGTGCTTAAGCAAGGCGCGTGCCCAGCGGTTCCTCGCGCTTTCGGGTGGATGGCCGTCGCGCGGCACGAGCGTTGCGCAAGACTTGTACATCGCGCGACCACAGGGGCGTCCGCGCCAGCGGAGGTCTTGTAATGATGCGGGCTGGTAGAATGGCGCCGATGTACCCGGCACTCGCGAGCGTCTTCGCGGTTCTCTACGCGGAGGGTGATCCCTCGGCCCCCGACCTGGCCCGGGCCCGTGCCGCGCTCATCGCCGAGGGCGTGCCCTTCGAGGAGACGGCGCCGCCTGCCGCGCCGCCCGCCGCACCCGCGCTGCTGGCGCGCGGCACCTTGGCGTACACGGCGCTGACGTTCGACCAGGCGCGCCGCGATCTCGAGGCCGCGTGGCAAGAAGCCGCGCGTACGGGCGCCGCGGGATTGGAACCGGAGGCGCTCGCGGATCTCGCCCTCACCCTGGCGCTGGTCCGAGACGCGGTCGGCGACCGAGCGGCATGGGACGCGTTCGTCGCGGCCGCGGCGTTGGCGCCGGCGCGTGCGCTCGACCCGGCGCGCGTCCCGCCGCGCGCGCTCGACGCGTGGGGGCGCGCGCAGGAGGCCGTGCGTGCCGGACCGCACGGCGCGCTGGCCGTGATGGCCGATCCCTCCGACGCGCGCGCCTGGATCGACGGGCGTCCCGGCGCGGCGGTCGAGACGCTGCCTTACGGTGAACACTTCGTTCGGATCGAAGCGCCCGGTTTCGAGAGTGCGGGCACGCGCGTGACCCTCGCCGAACCGCGACGCGTCGAGCGCGTCGCGCTGCGTCTGGCCGCCGCGCCCGAGCCGCTCGTGGAGGCCGCCCGCCGGCGATCGGGCGGCGCCTCGGCG
>JBBTFH010000220.1:12224-16909 GCA_038041915.1 Myxococcota bacterium | reverse complement strand
TAGCGCTGCCGCATCGCCGTGAGGAAGTCGTTCTGGATGCCGTCATCCTCGGCGTCGGCGTCGCGGAGGTTGAACACCTGCACGTAGCCGGCGTAGCCGAAGGCGATCGCCGCCTCGTCGTACTTGCCGATGCCGTGGACGTCGCTGTGGAACGTCCCGCCGTAGTCCATGACCGTCGAGTACTGATATTCGCGGATGCGCTCATTCTGCTGCGTCTCGGTGAGCGTGTTGTAGTTGTAGAAGTCGCGGACATCGTCGGGGACGATGTGAGGCTCGCAGTCGTCCTCACAGTCGGTGGCGTCCTCGGGGCAGCCGCAGGTTTGGAACGTCTCCTGCTTCAGGTCCCAGTAGCGGTCGTGGTAGTTGATGCTGTCGTACGAGCCGGCGAAGTTGTGCATGAGGCCGAGCGTGTGGCCGACCTCGTGCTCCATGACGCCGCGCAGGATGAGCTCGCGCAGGCGCTTGCGCATGCCCGCTTCGTCGCCCGCGTACTCGCTCGCGAGCGAGCGGGCCAGGCCGACGATGCCGTCGTCGGAGAACTCGGCCAGCCAGATATTGTGCGCGGAGGCGTAGTCGTTACGCCACTTGAGCTGCGCCTGCATCTGCGGGCTCGACCAGTACTTGAAGGGCGTGAGGTCCGCGCCGTCCGGAACCACGAGCTGGTCGCCCTGCAAGGAGACGCCCAGCGCCGGTCCCGCGACCTGGAGCAGGATGTCGTTGTCCACCAGGTTCTCCTCGAGGCCGGTGCCGATGATCTTGTTGAACTGCCGGCCGGCATAGCCCGGTGCGACGCTGCGGAAAGCCGTGCTCGGGTCGCTGTCGAACCTCGCTCCGAGCGCCTGGAGCTTCGCGAAGCGCTCGGGGCCGAGCATCTGCGGCATGAGATTTTCGTCGATCGGGACGTCGCCGAGCCGCTCGTCGAGCCTTGCCCGCGGGTCGCCGGGGGCGAGGTTGTTCTCGACGTACTCGCGGACGTAGTTGCCGTCGATGAGGTCGTTGATGTCAACCGGGCAGTCGGCGCCCGGCTCGCAGTTCAAGAGCTTGATGATGTCGAGCGCGTTCTCGGCGTACTTGTCGAGCACGGCGCCGTAGACGTAGGCGCGCGCGCTGATGATTTCGCCGGTCTGCGGATCGGCGAACGACGGACCGAAGCCGAACGGTGAGGTGAGCTGCAGGTTGTCGACCAGCGCGATGAAGTTGTAGCGAAGGTCGCCGAGCTTCGCGACCTCGCGCGACTCGTCGTAGACCCACTCTTCGCCGTCCTTGACCCAGCCGTTGCGGTTGATGATGTACATCGCGGGCACGCAGTTGGTCTGGTCCGAGTCCGGGTCGTCGCAGAGCGGGACTTCGTCGATGGTCGCGTACGGGTCGGGCATCAGGCCCTTGGCGAGCGCGACGGCCTGGCGGAAGGCGCGGTTCCAGCTCTCGGCGACGCCGTCCATGCCGTCGATCATCTCGGCGCGGAAGCGCGGCGACAGGTGGTAGACGATGGGCTTGGGCACGCGATCCCTCAGCGGGATCATGATCCGGTTGCCGTTCTCGTCGAGCGCGATGTTGCCGTCCCCGTCCTTCGCCCAGACTTCCTTCCAGATCGCGTGGCGGTTGGCGAGGTAGATGCGGCCCGTCTCGGTGGTGCCGCGCGGGCGGTTGTAGGTCGGGCGCTCGGTGCGGAAGAAGCCGAACTTGCCGAGCGTGTTCTCGTCGTACTCGAGCGGTTCGTACTCGCGCTGGGCAAGCTTGACGACGTTCATCGTCTGGTCGCTGTCCTCGGCGATCGGCACCTGCTCGACGGTGCCGACGCGCATGAACGCGGTGCGCACCTTCATCCGGGTCGTGCTGCAGGTCGCCGGCATCGAGGCGTAGAAGAGGCACTGCGGGATGTTCACGACCTGGCCGTCGCCGAAGTCGAGCGCCGCCGTCTGGGGCGTCAGGTAGAACTCGGACACCATGTCGAAGTACGTGACCGCCTTGGCCTCGGCGCCCGCGACGCAGCCGTCGTAGCCGCCGCCCGAGAGGTTGTCGAAGTTGACGCAGCTTCCGTCCTCGTCGATGTAGCGGATGGCGTCGCCGCCAGCTTCCTCCTGGGAATGCCAGCGTGCGATGGAAGCGGTGCCGGGCGTCGTGAACGTGAAGTACTGAGCGAAGAAGAAGTCGTCGTCGCCGGAGGCAAGCATGTTCTTCGACCAGTCGATGCGGATGTACTCGCGCTCGTACCAGGGACGATCGCTCGTGTTCTCGACGATGACGTTGGTCTGCTCACCGGTCGCGGCGTTGTACTCGCGCTTGACGTCGAGGTGGCTGGCGATCGCGAAGGCGGCGACCGGGTTCTCGCGGTAGGCGCCCGCCTGCTCCGTCGGGTCGAGGTTCTGCTCGTGGCCCGGGCCGGGAATCGGGCGACCCTGCGCATCGACGCCAGCGACGTTGGGATCGGATCCCGGAACCTCCTCGTAGGAGCGGTATGCGAACAGGTGGGTCTGGGTGACCTCCCACACGATCTTCTCGGCGTTGCTCCAGCCGGCGCCCGCCTGATCGCCGACGAAGCTCGCGGTCGACGTCGCGGGCACATCGATCGTCGTCAGACCCATGTACCACTCGCCCTGGAACATCGACTT
Organism: Myxococcota bacterium; assembly: GCA_038041915.1. Lineage (GTDB taxonomy): Bacteria > Myxococcota_A > Polyangia > JBBTFH01 > JBBTFH01 > JBBTFH01. Next base: position 14,297 of record JBBTFH010000220.1, on the reverse strand, counting down.
GGGCAGCTTGCCCGGCTGCGTGCGGTCGATGTCGCCCTCGGATGCGCACCCGATGAGCCCGAGCGTGACGGCGGTCGTGAGGAGCTTTCGCATCGTCGTTGCCTCCAGTGATCCTAAAGTTTCGTGGCGACGCTCAAGTAGAACTGAGTGAAGTTGTTGGATGGCGATTCGAAGTCGAAGAAGGGGAAGCGCAGCCCGTCGTTGCGCGAGTCCAGCGCCGGCTGCTCCGAGGTCACTCCCGCCTTCAGATCGAGGCGCTCGTGCAGCGAATACACCAGCTCGAACACGCCGGCGGTCATGTCGACTCGCCCGCGCGACGGCAGGTTCGGATCGGAGAACGCCTCGGGCGTCTCGAACTTGAAGATGTTGGTCACGTCCAGGATCAGCTTCGCCGAAAACTTAGAGGTGACCTTGTAGTCCACCCGGGCACGGTTTGTAAATGAGTAGCTGGGGTTGATGCCCGCCGTCCCGGCGCAGGCGTCGCGCGCCACGCTGCACGCGACCAGCAGGTGGCCCTGGTCGTCGGCGATCTCCTCCTGCTCTTCGGGATCGGTCAGGAAGCCGGGCGACTGCTGGGTCGGCAGGTATTTCGTAGCCGAGAAGCGGTACGACGGGGTCAGGCGGTCGCCCAAGAACGGCCGGTTGACGCCGATGCGGCCGGTGAGGTTGGTGACCGTGCCGCGGAAGCGGCTCTCGTACGACGTCGGGGCGATCGCGAGGACGGAGCTGGTAACCGTGAGGCCGGTGAAGCGCGCGTCCTTCAGGAGCGACGAGTGCGCCACGCGAAACACGACGTCGCTCGGCGTGTAGCGCCGGCCGGTGGGGTTGTCGGGCGTGGTGTATTCCCACGCCAGGATCCAGTCGACGTCGGCGGAGATATCGTCGGTGAGCTTGTAGGTCGGGTTGATATCGAGCGCCTGGCCGAAGAACGGCGCGTCAGAGTAATCGTTCTCGACGAAAGTGCCGAGCCCCAAGCTGTTCGAGAGCTCGAAGCCGGTGCTCAGACGATCCTCCTCGGGCGCTTCGGCGGTGATGGAGGCGTTCGGGTCGGCGCCGAGGGAAAGCGCCGCGCCCACGACCAGTGCGCTGCGCTTGATGAGAGGGAGTCGCATGACGGGCGGACATAAGACCGCGAGCAAAAAACGAGCCACGAGCGACTGATTGAATTCAGCGAAGAAACCCCGCGGGGCGCGCGGCGGGGTGGGTCGTAAAGCCTCAACGAATCACGGTTGAGGTGTGACAATGTGTCACACCCGCCAGGCGCTCCGAAGTTCAAGCGGCTGGGTCGAAGCGCCGCACCCGCTGCAGCGCCGCGGGAATGATCGCGAGCACGAAATCGAGGTCGTCGTCGGTGGTGCCGGCGCCGACGCTGAAGCGCACGGCGGCGCGCGCGAGCGATGGGGGAAGGCCCATCGCGGCCAGCACGGGCGACGGCGCGAGCGAGCCGGAGGAGCAGGCGGCGCCGGTGGAGGCGCAGATTCCGGCGAGATCGAGCGCGGCCACCAGCGCGTCGCCCGGCGCGCCCTCGAAGATCACGTTCACGGTGCCGGGGGCGCGGCCGTCTTTGGCGCCGGCGAGGCGCGTGTCGGGGAGCGCGAGCAGGCCGTCCTCGAGACGGCGGGCGAGGCGGCGCAGGTGCGCGGCGCGGGCATCGAGGTTCGCGCGGGCGAGTGCGGCGGCGGCGCCCATGCCGGCGATGCCCGGGACGTTCTCGGTGCCGGGGCGGCGCTCGCGCTCCTGGTGGCCGCCGCGCAGCAAGGGCGGTGGATCGAAGCCGCGTCGCGCGTAGAGCGCGCCGACGCCCTTGGGACCGTAGAGCTTGTGCGCCGAGAAGCTGGCGAGGTCGGCGCCGACTTCGTGCAGGTCGATCGGAAGCTTGCCGGCGGCCTGGACGGCGTCGACGTGGAGCGGGACGCCGCGCGCGCGGCACAGCGCCGCTACCGCGTCGATCGGCTGGAGCGTGCCGGTCTCGTGGTTCGCCCACTGGACGCTGACCAGCGCGACGCTGCCCGGCGGGTCGTTGAGAGCCCGGCGGAGCGCGTCGAGCAAGACCACGCCGTCGGCGTCGACCGG